>NZ_JAERLZ010000030.1:0-7297 GCF_018256175.1 Gluconobacter sp. Dm-44
CTGAACGCCGTTTCCAGCCAGTTTGGCCTGCCCGTCGCATGATCCTGCACACGGACTGGCGCCATATCCCTGCCTCCAGCTTGTACGGCGCACATGGGTCAAAGGCCGCGTCGTCATGAAAGGCATCTTCACCTATCCAGGGAGCCGATACAGCTTGGGCGGCCGACGCAAATCTTCCTCAGACGATTTTTAGACTCCCGATTAGCAGTGGATGCTTGATCAATCAGGCTGTCAGTAAGTGTCAAGTTATGAAAGTGTTGGGAGATCATAAATCATTTAAAATTATTTTTTTCTTTAATTTAGACAGATAAAAATCTTCAGAAGTAAGAAAATTCTATCCTTATGCTTTGAGAAGAATAATTCCGATAGCTTGCCGGGATGCGAGACGCTTGTAAGCTTCCTCGTGTTCCTCCAGTTTACATGCGCTATCGATGACCGGTCGAACAACTCCCTTCTCAATGAAAGCCCGAATAGCGCTGAAGGCATTGGGCACGGCATCGTCCGTTTCCAGCCAAGCATCGTATCCGAGAAGGCGTTTTTCATGAATGACGACTTCAGCCAGATCCAGACAGGCTTCAGCGCTGCCAGCAAATCCAATGGACACAACTGAACCCCGCTCACGCAATGATTTTATCAGTTCCTTCAGCAGCGAGCCGCCAACTGGATCGAATGCGAGGTTGCTCCCTGGCCCGCCGTAATGGAAAATACAACATCTGACAGGATCTCAGTTGAGAGATCTACAACCGCCGCCGCCCCACTCTTGCGGGCAGCTTCTGCCTTCAAGGGACTGGAAACGACTGCAACAGGCCTCGCCCCCAAAACTCGCGAAAGCTGGATCAAGGCGTGACCGACTGCTCCGGCTGCTCCTGAAATCAGAAGCGTCTGCCCCGGTTCAATGTGTCCAACGCGTGTTAAGGCCTGGTATGCAGTTACATAATTGATAGGGAGCGCCGCGCCTTCGGCCAAACTGATCGTGTCAGGCAATTCGAAAACATGACTGTTTTTGACGGATACATATTCCTGTTGCAAACCGTCTTCCGTGATCCCTAATTGGCCACCGCCGTAAATTGTAACATGCGTTCCAGGTTGAAAGAGGTCGCTACCCTCTACTGTACCTGCTCCGTCATTGCTCAGAACCAGAGGCGTCTTGGCTTTATTGAAAAGACCTCGACGAATTTGCCCCGAAAGTTGATTGACCGTCGCGACATGCATTTTGATCAAAGTATAACCTGACCGAGGCAAAGGTTTAGGACGCTCCTCAATAACCATTGAGGGGGCTGTTCCAAAAGACGTGCAAACCAAAGACTTCATTATGCTTTCCTCGTTCTGAAAAACGTTCGATGGTGACAGGCGGATTGCTGTTGATCGGTTTAGTAATTTTTGAACCGTTCTCTCTTGCAGACGTATTCTCTCAACGAGAGCTCCTTACAAAATCACTCTGCTTTTCTATGGGGCGCCAGGTAGAAGGCGCTCAGAATGACAATCAAAGCGCTCATCCAGAAATTGGCTCTCAATCCGAAATGATCGACTATTGCGCCTCCAAGACTTGAACCGACCGCAATGGCAACCTGCGCGGTAAAGGTGAACATGGCGGCCGCAGCTTCTGAATGGTCAGTCTCGATACTGCGATGCCAGGTATTGAGACACAGGGGCAGTGCTCCCCACGCGACGGCCCAGAGAAGAATGAGTACCGTTTCAAATTTTGGAAAGATCAGCAGCACCGGCAGGAGCAAAAAGGGTATTGCCAGCGATATTTTTGAAGCAAAAAGCGTCGCCTTGAGATTGTTTTCCAAAAAGCGGCTGGCCACGAGGTTGGAAGCAAACCCGATAGCACCATAAGCCAATAACAAGAACGTCACAGCCCCTGAAGGAATACCTGCTTCATGGATAAGAGGGGTCAGGTAAGTATACGCTGCAAAATGGGCCGCAAAAACGGCAGCAATCATAACGATATTTTTCCGCGCTTCAGGCAGCCTGACGAATGCTTTGAAGTCCGTAAGCCGCACATGGCTTTCCGCTGGAACAGCTGGAAGCATTCTCCACTGCATGAGTAAAGCGGCAATGGCGATGATTGCGGCGGCCACGAATGCACCGCGCCAGGATGAGTACTCGGCGACCAGAGATCCCATGGGAACCCCAAGAATCATGGCTGCCGTAACCCCTGCGAAAACAGCCGCGGCTGCCTGATGCGCTTTGTCCTTGGCAACGAGTTCTACTGCAACAGAGAGGCCCATGGCCCAGAATGCGCACAGACTGATCCCGACCAGTGCGCGACTGAGCAGCATCACGGCAAATGTCGGTGCCATGGTGGCAATCAGGCAACCTGCGAGCAGAATAAGGGAGAGCCATAAAATAATCCTGCGACGATCTGTGCGTCCGGAAAACAGCATAACTCCAGGAGCAGAAAGTGCTGCCATCATTCCAGGAACTGTCATGGTAAGCCCCGCCGTTCCCGGACTTACAGAAAATGTTCTCGAAATATCAGGCAGGATACCGACAGGAAGAAATTCGGTGGTGACTGATGCAAATGAACCCAACGCCAGAGACAGAATAGCCAGTTTCTGGCGGGTAGGAGAAATCTCCCGAGAATCAAATTCTGCATGATGGAAGCATATTTTCTGAAATTTTAGATCGGAAAGATGAATTCCGAGATACATCACTAATAAGATAAAGAATAATAAAATTATTATTTGCTGTTACTGATGTACTTATATTTATCTGCGGTACCAATTTCCATATGAATTGGGATGGGATCAATCCACACGAGGAGGATGCAGCCTTGACCTTAGCTTGAAGATTTTCCTGTCTTAAAATCGAATTTTCCACACGACTATAGAGTTTTTCATCAAAAGGTTTGTGAGGAAATTTCAGTAATAAAGATCTATCAATTATACACCACTCATGAAATGCTCTGTTGTATGAAGCGGTTCGGGAAATCTCGTATCTTTTACGAGAGACGAAAGATAAGCGCCTTTACATCTGATTGAGATGACGAGTTATCTGATCGATACCGAGGCAGACCGTATGCACTTACCTGACAGGAGGTCTTTCATGGCGGATCAGGGTTCCAAAACGTTGAGGCTTATTTTCCCTCAGTGGCAGGGCGGTGATAATCCTCCCTATTATCTGGGATCAAAACTTCTGGCCTGGCTGGCGCCTCCTTCTGCTGGCCCTGTTGAGGAAGTTCCAGTTGACGCTCCGACTGACGTTTCTCTGCCAGTCGAAGATGAAATGCGTGGACGCAGTGTTCTGCTGAAACAAATCAGAGAAGCACGGAAGATCATCGAACATCATCAGCCCAAGTCACTGGCGGTGCTGGGCGGGGACTGTCTTGTCTCGCTTGTACCTTTTTCGTGGCTCTCGGAGCGCTATGGCGACAGGCTGGGTGTGCTCTGGATTGATACCCATCCAGACGTTCAGACCCCAAAGCAGTATATGAACGCGCATGCGCACGTTCTGGGAGCTCTGTTAGGTCATGGCGATCCTGATTTGACCAAGGCAGTGACGAAGCCGGTTCCTGCAAAGAATGTGATGATTGCAGGTATCCATGATCCACTTCCGTTCGAAGCCCAGTTCATTGCGGATCATGGCATACGGACATGTTCACCCCAACAGGTGCGTGATGGCGCACAGCCCGTCACGGAGTGGCTAAAAGACAGTCAGATTGAAGTGCTTGCCATCCATCTGGATCTGGATGTGCTGGATCCGCACAACTTCCGTTCTCTGCTTTTTGCAAAACCGGGTCGTGGCAAGCATGATTTCGGAGATGTTGCCGAGGGCAAACTCAACATTCCCGATGTTCTGAAATTAATTCAGGAAGTGACGACCGAAAAAGAAGTGGTCGGTATGACGATTGCCGAATATATGCCTTGGGATGCGGTAAACCTGCAGGAAATGCTCAAACAGCTTCCTCTTATCGGAGGTTGAACCTTTGCCCGAGAAAGCCTGTATTCTTATGAGCAGGCTTTCTTATTTTACTTTCATTTCCTCGACGAACAGCGACAGAGGCATCGAATGGCGGTGGTGTCGGGGATAAAAGAGATGAAACCCGAGATGTGTCGGACAAAATGGCTCCAGAACTGATATCAGTTTGCCATTCTGGATGTGTTCTTCGACAACGATTTTAGGAATATAGGCGAGGCCAATACCGTCCAGGCAGGCATCCCGTGCGCCGAACACATTATTGCATACAAACTGGCCGACAGGCTGAAACTTCAGGTCTTTACCCTTCTGTCTGAAACGCCACCGATAAATCTTTCCATGGGTTGGTAAACGAACCCCGATACAGTTATGTTCGTGCAGGCTGGCCGGTTTTTTTGGGACGGCATGGCTTTTGAAATAGGTCGGGGACCCAACAACAGCAAATGGGATGTCAGGAGATACAGGCACTGAAATCATCCCCTGAGTCACCAGTTCCCCAAGGCGCACACCTGCGTCAAAGCCTTCATCCACAATATCAATCAGGCGCAGATCCGTTGAAACCTCCAAGGAGATTTCGGGGTAGTTCTTTAGAAAATCTGCAATTCGGGGTCGAAGAAAAAAGCCCAGAGATTCATCTGTCACGGTGATCCGCAGATTGCCTCTGGGACATTTGCGGAATTCATCTAGGCTGCTCATCCGGTTCTCGATTTCGTCGAAAAGCGGCTGAATATTCTGCAGAAGATAATCTCCCGCAGGCGTGGGAACGACACGACGTGTTGTTCTCGTCAGAAGGGTAACGCCCAGTCGTTCCTCCAGAAGACGCATGGTGTGGCTGATTGCCGAGGGCGTGACGCCTCTACGGGCCGCTGCCTTTGTAAAGCTTCGTTCTTGCGCAACTGCCAGAAAAGAAAGCAGTTCGCTAAAATTTTCTCGTGACACTTGCTGAGTAAAGTCCTGTTTTATCGCGTGTTATTAGCGATAATCTTAGTGCGAAATGCCTTTCGGGTCATAGTTTATCTTACTCTGGATGATTGGCTTTCACTCATCAATCAGGATCCTTTTAGCTTCTTAGATGCCCTCTTTTCTATATGCCTTGCGCAGAAAGACACACTCGGTTTCGTCCCAATACACCTATCCGCTCATTGATGCAGGAACAGCGAAACGGCTGCCGCCTTCACCTCGGACGCTTATCTCCAAGTAAAAAATTTGTTGAAATGAAGCTTGGTTGGTGGATTATTCCGACGCTTCTTGCCAAGGCTGCTAGTAGCGCGGATCGGTCACACCAAACGCGGTATGAATACCAAGCTGCATGCCAGTCACCGATCAGAATGGAGGACCGCTGAGCCTCTTCATGACAGCCGGACAGGTCAGTGATTACACTGGGTCTCTGCTCTGCTGAACAGCCTTCCGATAGCACGACGATCCGTGCCCATCACAAGATAGCCGGGAACACGGCTGCAGGGGCCTTCAAAAAAGGAAGGCACACAAAACACCGAAAAGCTTGTGAAGTTTTTGGCCGCTTCTAGGGAAGGACTTGGCAACAAGGTCTGCGTGGAAGCAGATGCTCGTAACAGGGCGTTATCTTGCATGCTTTCGCCCAGTCAGGTGCATGAACTGATTTGCACCCATGTTCTGCTCAACGATACTGACGCAAATTCCGCAAAGATCTCCGGAGCCGGAAAACCGTCCTGTCAACCAGACACGGAAGAATGATCTAGAACTCGCCCGCCCCGAATGAACTTATAGACACCAGTATTTCGTCGAAAACCTTTGGACAAGGATCCAACACTGGAGGCTTACCACAACCCGGTACGAGAAGACAGTTCGTCTCTACCACAGCAGACCAAATCCAGAACCGGCAATCCCCAGATATTGATAAACGAAAATTCTATTCTCCGAATATGAAATCATGATTTCATGAAACACAAAAGTTAGAAACTAATTTGAAATGGTATGTCTATTTTTTAATAAAAATATAAATAAAATCACACAAAATTTCTTTATATTTATTTTTTGTATTTTTTTCTTGATAACTTCCATCAAGCAAGCATCTTAAAAATTTTAAAACTGAATGAAGTTTATTATTTGAAAAAATAGAGAGTCTATTTTTGTATTTTTTAGATAAACTGTAGTAAATAAAAGATGGACTCTTATCGAGATCCAAACCTTCATTTAAAAATGACTCAGATATTTTTGACATATCATAACAAGCCTGCATTAATAAATTAATATATTCCCCTCTATCTATGGAAATTAAATGCAACTTCTCTAAAATACGGTTTTTTCTACTTTTTTTACTCCCAAATACATTGTTTCCATGTTGCCTATAACGAGCTAATGGTTGGGAATCATACGCCATTGATCCGGCTGCTGTTCCAAGAAAATATGCCCATCTATCGTGTGAAAGCTTTTCTGTTCGACAAAACGGATCGGTAGGACGATCGTTGGAATCCACGGAATTCCAGACGCTGCTTTTTATAACTACACTGAAGCCGTAAACCAAATCCCATGGATCAAGATTTGCAATGCTATAAGTCCCACTTTGAAGGGGAAGACCGTGGTGGCCAATTATATTACCTTTTTCTGTAATTAATTTACTAGCATGTCCGAAGATCGCAATTTTAGAGTCGAAAAAAGATTTTTGAGCACGCTCTAGTTTATCATTCTCCCAGATATCATCTTGATCGCAAAACGCAATTAAATCGCCGCTACACAAAGAGGCTGCCTTAAAAAAATTTTCGATAAATCCTAATTTTTTATCATTTTTTATAATTTTCACCGTAAAACTAGATTTTTTTGAGAAATTATCACAGATTTCTATTGTTCTATCACTTGAACAATCATCGCATATAATAATTTCGATAGGTTTGTATTTTTGACTTTCCAAAGACTCTAGTTGTTTTTTTATATATTTTTCTCCGTTATATGTGGCCATAGCTATAGATATGGTTTTATAATTCTGCATTTACATAACCTCTATAAAATCTTATTCTTTTCTATAACATACTAAAGAATTATAGCCAGACGGAGTATGCAGAAATATTAACACTCTGAGCCGCTCCGGAATTGGCGGAGATCTATTCACCCGAGAAAAAGGTTTGATGAGCCATTCTGTTAAAAAATTTTCCCCTGAGGTTCGTCCCGCCACAGTTCGACTGCTTCTGGAGCATGAGGGCGAGCATCCGTCGTATTGGGCGGTATGGTATCGATTGCTGGCAAGATTGGCTGTTCGAGGCATACGCTGAACGAATGGGTCAAGAAGGCGAAGGTCGAGAGCGATAAGCGGGCCAGCGTTTTTTCTAGGCTCAGGACTCATTCTTTAAGATAGAAGATGAAGCTTGCTGCGATGTAGATTGCGGACATGAATGTATGAGCG
>NZ_JAERLZ010000031.1:0-7500 GCF_018256175.1 Gluconobacter sp. Dm-44
GTTGCGTGGCATGACGCCGGTATCGCCCATGGCGGAACCAGCATAGAAAGCCCGCCCATTGAGCGCCCAAACGGAGCTTTCGTTTCTTACCTTCGCGATCCAGATGGAAACAAGCTTACGGCTCGTACCCAGACCGCCACTTAGTTCACTGACTTTGAGGTGCTAAGAGACGTATGATCCGTATATTTGACGAAGCTCGGCCAATTACTCAGCCTCTCGTGCCAAGCATTATCATGGAGCTCCCTGATACGCTTCTTCGGGGCGAACCGGCGTTAATGTCGTGATTTCGATGAAGTAGCCACCCTTCGCTCGAAAATAGAAAGACCACGCGCCATGTGCGTCGCGTGGCACCTGCACCTCCCAGCCGTCCCCGCTCAGGCGCTTATAGAGAGCATCGACGTCCTCGCGAGACTTTTGGATGAAACCAATGTGCAAAATGTCGAAACGCTTGGGATAATCGAAGCCTTCGAGTTTGTTGTCAAAATGGTTGACGATCAGTACCAGCCCATCATTGTCCTGCATGATGGCCATCTTGGCTCCACGCACAACGAGAGTGCACAGGCCGAAATACTGTTCGAACATTACCCGATCAGCCTCAGTATCGTGGCTGTAGAGATTGATATGGTTCAGCTTCATGACTGTGTCTTTCCGTTGGTGAGACGGACACGAGCCGATCGCAATCTGGACAACGACGACCGACCACGGGCGAGGCCTATCCTCGTCGTGTCCGGCCATGGCCAAGAACGGGTTTATTCGCTCAAGCGTGACTGTCTCTCCAGAGAGACCACAGGTTGTCACCATACCTGCATCGCTGTCTTTTTAGGCAAACACGACTTTGCTGATGCTAGCAGCAGCGGTCAAGCAGCTTCGTCAATAATGTCCGTTTTGCAGACGCCGATTGGACAACAGAAGTGACGGACATGAGGGCGAAACCGGTCCTGCGGCTTCCGCCTACATGTCGGACATTTTAACAGGCAATTACTCAGCGTTTAGCCGACATTAGGGTATAACAATCTCGCTGCCAGTTTTCACTCTATCTAAGGCAATGAGTGAACGATAACTGGATACAAAATCATTTTGAGCGAATATACGACGCGTTATTTGTTCATAGGATTTTACGTCAGAGGTTACAATAATCAATACAAAGCTAATTCCTCCTGTGACATAGTAACACTGCTGAACTTCAGGTGTCGATTTGAATACGTTTTTTGCTGAATCAACAGTTTCTATGCGCTCATCTTTTAAGTGAACTTCAACTATAGAGGTAATGTTCATATCAACAGCATGCACATTCAGAAGAGCCGAATTTTGCTTGATAATGCCGCTCTTCTCCATAGCGGCAATACGTCTCTGCACAGCCGCCGCTGACAGATGAACATTCTCTGCAATGCGCCGCTGTGGTGTTTTGTTGTCTTTTTGAATAATGCGCAGAATTGCTCTGTCAAACTCATCCAACTGCTTCACGGTGGTCTTTTTTCTCATAAGCGAGTTTTTGTTGCATTTTTAAGGTGAATCAAGAGCACAAAAATCAATTCCTCGATGATACGTCTCTCTTTAAGGGGAGAACATCGTGCTCGATACGGAAACAGAAAATCGCTCTAAGACAAGCTATAATATCCCATTGGGCACGTTATGTGGTGTTGGTGCGGGTGCTTTGTGGGGCTTGGTATTTCTTGCGCCTGAACTGGCGCGTGATTTTACTCCTCTTCAACTGGCTATTGGGCGCTTCCTAGCCTACGGGATCATTGCCTTTTTTGTTATTATGCCTCGCTGGCCCGTATTGAAATCACGCCTAAAAAAGCAGGATTGGCGCGCCCTCTTTTGGCTCTCTTTATTTGGAAATACTTTATATTATATTCTTCTGTCCAAGGCGGTGCAAAGTGGCGGTATAGCATTAACGTCTTTGGTAATAGGATTTCTTCCTGTAGCTGTTACGATTATTGGAAGCAGAGACAAAGGGGCTGTTTCCTTAACATCGCTTTTGCCATCTCTTCTTCTGTGCGGTGCAGGTGCAGTTTGCATTGGGTGGCAAGCTCTTAAAGCACCTGAAGCGACGCACCAAACAAGTATGGGGCTCTTATGGGCGATTACCGCACTTTTGTCTTGGACAGCTTATGCTGTTGGAAACAGCCGCAGTCTCGTGCGTCTAAGCACAGTTTCAGTCCATGACTGGAATCTTCTGATAGGTCTTGTCACCGGAGCTCAAGCCGCCTGTCTTGTCCCCATCGCGCTACTCAGTGGTCACTTGGATCACGACCTTATGTCGTGGAGTTGTTTCGTTGGGGTCTCTACGGCAGTCGCAATTATTGCTTCTTTCTTGGGTAATGCTTTGTGGAACAAGATGAGCCGCCTTCTTCCTTTAACTATGACTGGGCAGATGATTCTTTTCGAGACGCTCTTTGCTCTCATCTACGGGTTCCTGTGGGAAGGTCGGTGGCCTCGCCCCATCGAGGTCGCTGCATTTACGCTCATTGTTTGTAGTGTAATGACATGCGTATCAGCTCATCGAAAACATCATCGCACGTTCAGTAACGCTGCGATGCAATCATCCCGGAACGGAGTATAAAATCGTGGCATCTATTTCGTTCGAAGAGTTCATGAATATAGATATTCGTGTGGGCACAATCATGGAAGTTAATCCATTCCCAGAGGCACGAAAACCAGCGTGGAAGCTGAAAATCGATTTTGGAGTTGAGCTCGGAGTAAAAAAATCAAGCGCTCAAATTACAGGTTTATATAAATCTGATGATCTATTGGGTCGGCAAGTTACATGTGTCGTGAATCTCGCACCTCGACAAATTGGACCTTTTGTCTCGGAGGTCTTAACGCTTGGATTTCTTGATATCACAAAAAACGTCGTTCTGGTTGAACCTGAACGACAAGTCCCAAACGGTAGTCGGTTATTTTGACCGACAAGGCTTATTTGAAGTGTCCGATAGATCCGAAGCGGACCAACCGCTTTCCCCCCCTTATAGCGGCCCTTCTTATTCCTTCTTAAATCCTACGAATGGCCGGACTTTCGTTTCAAAGCAGCGCATGACACTCGAGATCAGCCCCTCGACATGCGCTGTCAGTGCCGTCCGGTCCCCCTCAATCCGCTCTGCCACCCGCTCCCGCACAACATCATTCTGACCGAGCAGCGCTCCCGCATAGCCGACCTCCCGCCCAGCCTCGGCATCAGCCAGAGCCGAGAGCGGCACGAACTGGACAGGCACGTTCAGGGTCTGGCCTTTCGTCCGGCTGGCATCGGCCTGAAGCCCGAAGACTGGCAGGGCAGAAGATGCCGAGACGGAGAACGATCCCGACTGGCTGAAGCTGCCGGACAGATCCATCGTCACCGGCCCCGCAATCATGGCCACGACCGGATCTGACGTCTGCTGCGCGCACTGGAGCGCCCGGACGTTGGCATCGAACCGGGCCGCCTGATCCGCCGTCCATGTCTGGACACCAGACACACTGACCACGCCTGCCTTCGTCAGATCCGCTTGGACACCGGCAATTGCCTGACTGATGGTCACGGGCGACACAGATCCGGCCGAGCAGGCCGAGAGGGCCAGAAGCCCACAGAGCAACAGCGGCTTCATACCAGCGTCTCCCCGTTCAGACCTGTCCAGGACTTCGTGTTCGGATTCCACATCGCCATGACACCCTGAGCGCCGGAGCCGATGGCCTTGTCCGTCACAAGAGCGCGCTGCCATGCGGCTGGAGACGGTGGAAGCGTGGCAAAGGTGAACGTCTGCAAAACCAGAGGCTCGACCGCAAACGTGGCCCGGTTGTCCGGACCACTGAAAGCGAGAAGAGGCGTTTTCTGCCACGCCGACCGGTCCGACGTTCCTGCGAAGAGCTTCAGGTCAGGATAGAAATCGCCGCTGGTGTTCGTAAACGCCTGAAGCATCCAGTAACGTCCTTTCGGATCGTCCTGATTGGTCCAGAGAAACGCGCCGATCGTCCCGGACCCTGACCGGCCATCGACGTTGTAGGCGTTGGACTGGGTCGAACCACTCCCGTCAGGGCATTTATAGGCAGCAATGGACGCGGCCGAACCATCCTGATTGGACAGGATCAAACCGAGCGGCTGACTGGTCATAGACTTCAGGATGAAGAAATTTGTCCCAAAGTATCCTTTGTCTATCCTCACCTTGATGACTGGCCCATCGGCAAAGCCGAGCGTGTACAAGCCCCCATCGTTATCGAAAGACTGATTGGTCGCGACGATGGCAGGGAGATGAAAATTGCCCGATGCGTCTTTGGTGTTGTCGATCGAGAGCGGGAAGTAATTTGCCCCGTTGGCTGCCGTGTATCCGAGCGCTGCGTTGACAGTCGCGGCCGTGACGTTGGCATCCGATCCAGCAGTTCCCGGCGCACCTTGCGGACCTGTAGCACCGGCAGCACCCGCTGGCGCTTCGAATGTGACCGGAGCCGTGGTTGTGCCATCCGTGAGCGTGGCGGTCAGAGTTACCGTCGACGGCTGGCCTGCCGTAACCGCCCCTTGCATGACGTTGATCGACCGGATCCCGACACCCTGTGTTCCGCCCGAGGACCATGCCGCAATCCACTGACCGATAGTCTGGGCTTTGCTGCCTGACGTGACCTCCAACCCCGAACCGTCGCCGGCATACGTCCCGGCTGTCACGCTCTCGAACGACGGCGTGCCCACGGGAGCGGCGTCTTCTGTCGCCATCACGACGCGGCCATTCGAGGAATAACCCGCAGGCAGCGCCTCGATGCCGGCAATCAGCACCTTGCCGTTCGTCAGGGTGTCGGCCGGGAAGTCAGATGGCGGGGCGGTCGCCACGGTCAGCGCTGTGATCTGAAGGACAGCCATCACCGAATACACGCGACCCTGCTGGGTCGTGATTTCAAAGAGGACCTTCTGCGCCGTGTTGGGCTGCCCGCTGGCGAGGAACGCCACGACCAGTGTCCCGGCCACGGCAGACCACATGACCTTGAGGTCATAGGCCCCGCCCGTGGCTGTCGTGACGACGGCGGAGCGGATCGCAGTCAGCGTATCCCCTGTGCCGGCCAGCAGGGCGGAGAAGTCCAGCACATAGTCCAGGCAGTCGGCCGAGGCCTTTGGCGTCCACATCACCTGGGCAAACAGGCCGGTGCAGGACTGGAGCGTCACCGTCCGCAGTGGAGAGGGTGTGAGATTGTGAACCGTCGTCATGCGGCCCTCACTTCCGTCAGCAGCGCGTCGAAGTCCTCACCGGTCGGGGCCGTACCGGGAATGCCCAGCCAGTTCTCCCGTGACAGCAGGCCATAGGCTTCATCCGCGATCCGCGTGAAGGTACTCCACGGCATGAAGGTCCGCGTGCCCCAGGTGTTGAAGAACACGCCGTCTGGAGTGTAGCCGACAAGCGCGATGGCATGGCCGCCCGCAGGTGTATGGTCGGCAATGGCATCCCAGTCCCAGGTCTCGCCCAGACCCAGATCGAGGAAGCCTTGTGGCACCTGCACACCCGCCAGCACACCGCCCAGATAGGCGATGGCACGGCGGATCCCCACGACGTCGGTCGGTGCGATCGATCCATAGGCGGTCAGGTAATCGCGGGTCTGTCCCGGCCGGAGCAGGCCGTTACGACGCCATGCGTTGAGTTCGTCCAGAAGGATGGTGCCCGGATCATATCCGGTTTTGGCATTAAAGCCCGTCAGCGCCGCATAGTTGTCCAGCACGGTTTCGGTCGAGAGCATGACCAGCGATTGCGCGGCTTTGGTCCAGGTCGCCACCAGCGCGGCGTGAGCGGCAAAGGCGCAGCAGCCAAAGCGGTCATTGCCCCACATCTGATAGGGCACATTTTGCGACCAGTCGCGGGCTGCGGGCACGGCCGGCAGACGCACGGCCAGCACCCGGCCGAGGCGATAGGTGCGCGGGTCATGTCTCGGGGCGCGCTTGCCCAGTTTGTAGGTCATGGATTTTCCAATAAAAAAGCCGCCCGGTGAGGGGCGGCTGCTAACAAAAGGGTTTTCAAAAATAGATAGGAACAACGGGACTTTGTTTGGGCCAGAAGATTGGTATCGCTATTTTTTTAGAAGTAGTGAATGGAAGGTAACATGGAAGATATAATTCTCTCCTATGATGAGATGGCTTCGTTAAGAAGTTTCCTCATAGCTACGGTTTTCAACTTTTTTGACGCCATAGAAATGGAAACAATTGGATATTATGATCCTAGAGATATATTAACTACAGCAAGTAAAATATATTCTATCATAAGGTTTGATATAAAAGAATATAAAAATCCATTCTCAGGTAAAGATTGTGATATTATACAAAATTGCATTCTTCATGGTCAATATGGATTGGGAATATATTCGAAACTCAAACAGTTAATCGATTATGAAACGTGCGATTTTAGTGAGGTTATGGATAAATTATATCTATACATAAAAGAAAATATTCATCCTTAGAGCCTTCTTGGAAATTTAAGGATGAGCGTTTCTACGCAGAATGATCTTAGGCTCCGGACTCATGGCCAGAACATGCCGACCAGCAGCCAGATTGCCGCGCCACAATCGCGACGCGGCAGAGGCCCAGCATCAGACGCCCTGATAGATCCGGGCGCGGATCAGCTCCGGCGACTGGAGCGGGGCGGCATAGGGTGCGGCCGTCACACCGGCCAGCGCCTCGACCAGCGGAATCATCGCCTGGACGGTCTGCATGTAGGTGGCAGCCGAGGGCGAGTAGACCTTCACGATCGGGGTCGCGATCGCCAGCAGGGTTTCGAGATCCGTGCCGAGCGACTTGGCCCAGTCCTTGCCGGTCGCGACCGTGATGGAACCATTGGAGTTGGCGGCGACCTGTGCGGACACGCTGCGGATCTGCGCGACCAGATTGTCGAACTTGGCCTTGTCCGCAGTAGACAGGTGGCTTTCCAGTTCGGGAATGCCTTCGATCGCCTGGACGGCATAGGCGATGGCTGCGGCGTCATTGTTGAGCGCGGCCGTGTTGAAGGTCGCCGTGGTCGGGGTCGTGGTGCAGGCAGCCGTGGAGCCGAGAAGCAGGGCACCGAGGCTGAGGGCGAGAAAG
Organism: Gluconobacter sp. Dm-44; assembly: GCF_018256175.1. NCBI lineage: Bacteria > Pseudomonadati > Pseudomonadota > Alphaproteobacteria > Acetobacterales > Acetobacteraceae > Gluconobacter > Gluconobacter sp. Dm-44. Next base: position 7,025 of record NZ_JAERLZ010000031.1, read on the forward strand.
CGATTGCGCATGATGTCTCCAGACATAAAAAAACCGCCTCAGAGGGCGGCGGAAGAAAGAACGGTCTGACAGGCGGAGCCTGCCTCCTTCGGGTCAGGCGGTCGATTTGGGAGGCGCGCCAGCCTTGGGATGGGTGGACGCCGGATCGAGGCCCAGCTTGGCCGCCTCGATTGTGCGGCTGGCCTCGGCCGGGATCATCAGGGCCTTGGCATCGGGCTGATAGGCGTTGGTGTTCCAGCCCTTCGACTGCGCCAGGGCAGAAACGACCTTGTAGAGCAGCGCCAGCTTGCTGCCTGAGGCGGGCGGCTTCCAGAACCGCATGGCCAGCGCAGCCGCCCCGATCAGGAAGGTGAGGATCGAGACGATGTCGCCCGCATACCGCGCAGGCAGATACGGCAGGACCGTCTGGAACAGGGTTGTCCAGTCCATGGGTGTTCTCCAGATATGAAAAAACCGCCTCGGGGGCGGTTGTTCTA
>NZ_JAERLZ010000032.1:0-6450 GCF_018256175.1 Gluconobacter sp. Dm-44
TACGTCCGCGCGCCAGAAGGTTTCATCACCATGGGAACCTGGATGGCGACACAGGAGGGTGAGGTCATGGGCTACGGATGGTCGGGGCGGTCAGGTCAAGATTGGTGGCTGGGGCGGATTGTTCGGGGATGAGGGCAGTGGGTTCTGGATCGGGCGTCAGGCGCTGGCGCTGCTGACGGCGCTTCTGGATGGACGCAATCAGGCGGATCATGCGTTTTTTGCGCCGTTTGTGGCGGCGATGGGCTTTCCGACTGAAAAAGCAGCGTGTGGGACGGCGCTTCTGGAATGGTATGGGACGCTGCGTCATCCGAGGGCCAGTGTTGCGGCTCTGGCGCGGATTGTTTCGGATCTGGCCGAGGGCGGGCTGGAACCGGCCCGGCGGCTGATGCGTGAGGCGGCGGATCATCTTTGCGCCCATATCGAGGCGGCCCAGCGCCATTTTCCCGAGACATCGCTGCCGTGGAGTTATGCGGGGGGAACGTTCCAGAGCCGGTTTCTTCGGGAGAGCGTTGCTGTTCGGCATGGTGTGCCTGTGCCGCCGCGTCTTCCGCCGGTCGGAGGGGGGCTGCTCAATGCCGCGCGTCTGGCCGGGTGGGATGTGGATGATGCGTGGATTGAGCGCGTGTCTGTTGCACTGCGTGATGCGGGGCTGACGTCGTGACGGGGCCTGTCCAGTCCGGCAGGGGGCTGACCGGGGATTATGGACTGGCGCCTCTGGGTGTGGCTGCGGCGATTTTCTTCATCATGGGTTTTGTGACCTGGATGAACGGTCCGCTGATTTCGTTCGTGCGTGTGGCGTTTGATCTGAGCGATACGAGCGCCTTTCTCGTGCCGATGGTGTTCTATTTTTCGTATTTCCTGTTTTCCCTGCCTGCGTCTTTCGTTGCCCGGAGGCTTGGTCTGCGGCGGGGGCTGGCTGTTTCGCTCGTGTTATGTGCGGCGGGCGTGGCGCTGTTCGGGCAGTTCATTGCCATGCGTCTTTATGGGGGTGCCCTGACCGGGTTGCTGGTGATGGGGGCCGGGCTGTCTCTGATGCAGGTGGTGATTAACCCGCTGGTCAGTCTGCTGGGGCCGTCCGAGCGGGCGTCGCAGCGTATCGCCATTATGGGCGTGTGCAACAAATGCGCGGGAATTCTCGCCCCGATCGTTCTGGCGACTGTGGTGATGGGCGATATTGGGACGCTGTCCCAGCGGGCGCAGGAGACGACGGACCCTGTGGCGCGCAATGCGCTTCTGTCGGGGTTCGTGCAGGCGATTTATGCGCCTTACATGACGATGGCTGTTGTTCTGTTGCTGACGGCTATCGGCGTGGCGCTCTGCCCGCTGCCGGATTTGCAGGCTCCTGCGCTGCCGGGGCCTCTGGAGGGGAGCCGGCGTATTTTCCGGCCGCATCTGGTGTTCGGGATCGTCGTGATGTTTTTGTATGTCGGCGTGGAAGTCATGGCCGGGGACGCCATCGGGACCTATGGGCAGGGTTTTGGTCTGCCGCTCAGTCAGACGCGCTTTTTCACGTCTCTGACGCTGGCCGGGATGCTGGGGGGATATATTCTCGGGTTTCTGGTTGTGCCGCGGATTGTGACGCAGGAGCGGCTCATGGAACTGGCCTGTTTTCTGGGCGCGGGGCTGACGGTCGCGGCGTTTCTGACGCAGGGCTATGTTTCGGTTCTGTGTGTGGCGTTGCTGGGGGCGGCCAATGCCATGCTGATGCCCTCGATTTTCCCCATCGCCATTCGGGGGGCCGGGGCGTGGACGCCGCTCGCATCCGCCCTGTTGGTCATGGCGTATAGTGGCGGGGCGATCATTCCGCAGATTTACGTCATTCTCAAGCCGTTCGTGGGCTTTCAGGGCATGTTTGCGCTGCTGGTTCTGCCGTCTTATCTGGCGTTGCTACTTTACGCGCGGCGTTATGGCCGGACGGGGCTTTTACCACTGGATCAGGAGCCATGATGGCGCATCTTGAGGGCAGGATCGTCCTGCGCGATCGTATTGTTTCGGGGCGGGTGGATTTTGACAGTCATATCCGCGAGATCGTGCCTCAGTCCGGAGTGCCAGAGCGCTATATTCTGCCGGGCTTTATTGATGGTCATGTCCATGGTGGCGGCGGGGCCGATACGATGGACGGGGTTGCGGCCATTGAGACGCTCTCGCGCTTTCATCTGGGCCACGGAACCACGACGATCCTGCCGACGACGATTACCGCGCCCTGGGCGGAGGTTATGGACGCGTTGCGGGCGGTGGCGGAAGTCTGTGATCGGGGTGTAGAGGGCGGGCCGCGCATTCATGGCGCGCATCTGGAAGGGCCGTTTGTCAGTCCGCACAAGCTGGGGGCCCAGCCGCCGTTCACTATCGAGCCGACCGCCGAGCGGGTGGCGGAAGCCGTTGCGACGGGGTGTGTGCGTGTTGTGACGATCGCGCCGGAGCTGGACCACGCGCCGACGGCCATGAAGGCCTTTGCGCAGGCGGGTGTCCGGGTCAGTCTGGGGCATACCACCACGGATTTCGAAGGTGCCGAGCGGGCGATCTGTCTGGTTTGTGCGGCCGGGGGAACCGTTGGAGGGACGCATCTGTTCAACGCCATGTCGGCGATTGAGGGGCGGCGTCCCGGGCCGGTAACGGCGCTGATGTGCAGTGATGTGGCTTATGGGGAAATGATCTTCGATACGCATCATGTTCATCCTGCCAGCTTCCGGCTGGCGGAGCGGATGATGGGGCAGCGGCTGCTGTTCGTGACGGATGCCATGCGCGGTACGGGCGAGGCGGATGGTCCGAGCCAGCTTGGCGGGCAGGATGTGATGATCCGTAACGGGGTGGTGCGGCTGCCGGATGGCACGCTTGCGGGGAGCATTCTGACGCTGGATCAGGCGTTGCGGAATGCTCTTGATGCCGGAATGTCGCTTCCGAAAGCGGCGCGTCTGGTCAGTACGAATGCTGCGGCCTATCTCGGGTTGCAGGACCGGGGGGCGATTGCGCCGGAGCTTCTGGCGGATTTCACGGTTCTGGATGACAGGTTTCAGGTCAGCGAAGTCTGGGTCAATGGAGAGCGCAGGGTATGAAAATCATCGTCACGGACACGCCCGGTCAGGCGTTTCAGCGCGCGGCGGACATGATCGCGGAGGAAATCCGCGGATCTGGGGCCCCTGTTCTGGGATTGGCGACGGGCCGCACGATGGAGAGCATTTACCAGCTTCTGGTGCGGGATCATGACGCGGGGACGCTGGATTTTTCCGGCACGATGTCGTTCAATCTGGACGAATATGTCGGTCTGCCGCCGACGGACCCGAATTCCTACAGCCACTACATGCAGGAGCATCTGTTCTCGCATGTGAACATGCCCGCAGGGCAGGGGCATGTTCCGAATGGTGTTGCTGCGGATCTGGACGCTGAGTGCGCGCGCTATGAGGCCGCCATTCGCGCGGCCGGGGGGCTTGGGTTGCAGCTTCTGGGCATTGGCGAGACGGGGCATATCGGTTTCAACGAGCCGCCTTCCGCGTTCGACAGCCGGACGCGGGTTGTCCATCTGGATGATGTGACGCGACGTCAGAACAGCGCCATGTTCGGCGATGATCCGGAGCGTGTGCCGGAACGCGCTCTGACGATGGGCGTGGGGACGATTCTGGAAGCGCGGCGTCTGGTGCTGGTGGCTGTTGGTGAGGGCAAGGCGGCGATCGTTGACGAGGCGCTGAACGGTCCGATCAGTGAGGCTGTCAGCGCCACGGCGATCCGTCTTCATGACGATGCGACGGTGATTCTGGACGAAGCTGCGGCCCGGATCTGGCGGCGTTAGGGCGGACAGATCGTTTCCATGTTTGGGAGTGCCTCCCGGAAGGCGTCGCTGATAATCTGACGCATCCAGAGGTTATCCGCTGTCCGTTGCCAGAGCAGCGACACAGAATACTGCCCCAGATCAATGGGTGCCGCGCAGACAGTCAGGCCGGAGACAGCAGCGAGGCTCTGCGCGGCATGGAGGGGCAGGGTGGCAATGGCACGCGTTCCGATCAGGAAAGGGGGGAGCGCAGAAAAATGCGTTAGTGCCGACTGTACCCGGCGCGCGTGGCCCAGAGTTTTCAACACATGGTCCACGATCCCCTCCCGTCCGGAAAAGGACACCAGAAGATGTGGCAGCGTGAGGTAATCTTCCAGTGTCAGGGGAAATGTGAGGCCGCAGGCGGCTGGATCAAGCAGGCAGGCGTAACCGGATTGTCCGATCTCCTGATGCTGTAATCCGGAGCGGATATTGGGCTGTGCCACGACGGCAAAGTCGATGTCTCCTGCTTCGAAAAGAGCCTCGACCCGGTGTTTGTTGGCCTGTCTGAATGTCACGGAAACCCGTGGGGCTTCCGCTGCCAGACGTTTTGCGATCAGGGGGCCAGCCGCGATCTGGAAGTCGTCGGACATTCCCAAAGAGAAATGCTGTCGGCTGGTTGCCGGATCAAATGCCGTAACGGTTGAAAACGCTGTCTGGATCAGCGTCGCTCCGTTTTGCAGCGGTTCCGCCATGGCAATTGCCCGAGGAGTTGGTTGCATGCCGTCACGCGTGCGGACGAACAGAGGGTCATCCGCCGCTTCCCGCAGGCGGGCCAGAGAGGCGCTGACGGCGGACTGACTCAGGGACAGTCGCCGTGCCGCTCTGGAGACGCTGCGTTCTTCCCAGAGTGCCAGAAACGTGGTGGCCAGATTGAAATCGAGGCGTGAAATATCGACCATGGTGATTTTGATTATCAAAACAATCAATTTGCCCGATAATGGGAGAAAGTCCACTCTTCCTCTCACTGTAATCCGCTACATGCATGAGAGATCCGGACATGAGCCAGCGTCGCGTCGCCGTTATTCAGGCGGGAACCAGTCTTTTCGACACGCCCCGGACACTGGATCGGATGGAAGCCCATTGTGATGCGGCTGCCGCACAGGGTGTTGAGCTTGCAGTTTTTCCGGAGGCGTATGTTGGCGGATATCCAAAAGGGCTGAGTTTCGGCGCAATTCTGGGAAGCCGTTTTCCGGAAGGGCGTGAGGATTATCTGCGTTACTGGAAATCTGCCATTGACGTGCCAGGCGCAGAAACGGCGCGGATCGGCTCGTTTGCGGCGAAAATGAAGGCCCATCTTGTTGTCGGTGTTATCGAACGTGATGGGGCGACGTTATATTGTACGGCGCTCTTTTTCGGACCTGACGGGGCGCTTTTGGGCAAACATCGCAAGCTGATGCCGACGGGAGCCGAGAGGCTGGTCTGGGGGCAGGGCGACGGCTCGACCATTCCGGTTTTTGAGACGGATATCGGTCGTATCGGGGCTGCGATCTGCTGGGAAAACTATATGCCGGACCTGCGTCAGAGCATGTATGCCCGGGGCATCAATCTCTGGTGTGCGCCTACGGTGGATGAGCGCGACATCTGGCAGGCTTCCATGCGGCATATTGCCTATGAAGGACGAACGTTTGTTCTCAGTGCCTGCCAGTACATGACGCGTGCGGATGCGCCGGAGGAGTATGCCTGTCATCAGGGCAATAACCCGGACACCGTGCTTATTCGGGGGGGCAGTGTGATCGTCAGCCCGCTTGGAGACATCATTGCCGGACCGATTTATGATCGTGAAGCGATCCTTACGGCGGATATCGATCTGGATGATGTGATCCGGGGAAAATACGATCTGGACGTGGCAGGCCATTATGCCCGTCCCGATATTTTCAGTCTGCGGGTTCATGACGCACCACGGCGTCCGGTGTCATTCTCTGAAGCTGTGGAGACTCTGCCGGATTGTAAAGAAGAAGCAACGGTCAAGCCCTGTTCTTAAGGGGAGGGGCTGACGTGGGCATGGGGACGAATCAGTAAAATTAAACATTCCCAATGCTGGCAACTTGGCATTGTCGGGAGGTGAGAAGAAATGTAGCCAATGCGAGTCATTCGCATCTGGAATTGAAGCATCATGCCTGCCTCTCTGCATTTTTCTCGTCTCCGCTCGTGTTCGTTTCTGTTGGGATGTCTTGCAGGAACAGTTTTGCAGTCCCGTGCTTATGGCGCGTCGACAGATTTGCCTTCGTCCGGTCAGAACACTGCTGCCCACGGGCTGAACTATCAGGGCAGCAAGGTCTCGGGCGGGCAGGAGCGTTTGACGGTCTGGGGGAAGAATCATCCGCAATTGACCGGGACTTCTCCGAATAAAAAACTGACGGCGTCTTTGCTGGATACGCCGAGATCCATTTCCGTGGTGACGCAGGAGCAGATGAAACTGGTCAATGCGACGTCGTTTGAAGAGGCCATGCGCACTGTCCCGGGGGTCAGTTTTCGGGGTGGGGACGCTTATGCCGTGCCGGGCGGGAATTATCCTGTCATTCGTGGATTTGGGTCTTACAGCAATATGTTCATTGATGGCCTGCGCGATAGTGGCGTTAGCCAGCGCGAGGTTTTTGATGTTGACGAGATGGAGGTCTTGAAAGGGCCGGGGTCTGTGTATGGGG
>NZ_JAERLZ010000033.1:0-6003 GCF_018256175.1 Gluconobacter sp. Dm-44
TACATAACGGCATGCTCTGGGCAAAGGTTGAGCAAGGGGCCAGCATCGCCCCGGCCAGAAGCAGCGGAAACAGTCGTGTTTTCGCGGCCACGGTCATCCCGATCCGTAAGGCTGATGTAAAATTCAAGGTCATCAGACGTCCGCGCCTTTCAGTTTCATGGGTGTTCTCAGGCCAAGGAAGACAGCACGCTCCAGGCCGCGCCGACTTTTCAACCCATCCAGTTCGACCAGATGACCCCGCACGGTGGCCTTGTCCCAGCGCAGCAGCTCGTCGGCCGCGCCGGCATAGTCACCGGCATTCAACTTGCGCAGCAGGGTCGAGCTTTCGACGGCAGCGGTTCCGACATTGTACTGCCAGGACAGCAGGGCCGCGCGCTGGACGTCCGACAGCGACACCTGGACCAGGCGGGACAACGCCGCATCGAGCGTCGTCACGGTTTGGAGCAGGAGGCTGTCAGCAGCAGTCCGATCGATAGGAGGGGTCCGGGCCGTGACAGGCTGTCCGTTGACCAGCCAGCGGCTGCCATACCCGATCGTCCAGTATCCGGCCGGACAGACATAGGGCGTGGCACAAAAGCCCTCGAACCCCGGCCGCCGCAGCAGCGCCGTGGCCAAAGCGATGGCGGTTTCATTCATGGGGATTGTCCATAAAAAAAGCCGCCCGGTTAGGCGGCCTTATTGGGATTTTGATATGGTGACTTCGGTTATTTTGTGGAAGCTATCGGCTTGGAAAAATAAATGCCTTAGGCAGGTGAAGATCGGAAGGAATTTATAAAAATTTACTTTACTGCAAGAATATGAAAATAATTATCTTAGTGGTTCTCCACGTCTAGGAATGAAGAAATGACAATAAAAAAAATTTTTCTTTCTCATATACATGAAGAAAAAGAAATGGCATTGCTTATAAAAAAACATGTAGAAGAATCTTTTGCTGGGTTTGTGGATGTTTTTGTTTCAAGTGATACTGAAAGCATTATGGCTGGATCAAATTTTTTAAAAGTAATGGAGAAAGGATTAATAGATTGTGTTGCTGCATTATATCTTATTAGTCCGAAATCAGTATCAAGAAGCTGGATTAACTTCGAGTTGGGAGCCGTTTGGACTCGAAACTTGCTCAGCCAGAAAGATTCAGGGCCCGAAATTCCTACTATTCCAATCTGTCATTCGGGGATCACGCCGTCCCAACTACCTCAGCCAATCAATAATTTAGATGCAATCAATGCGGTCGACGTAAATGGATGGACTAAAGTATTCAGATCATTGCAAATTGCAGCAGGAAGTAGGGGGATATTAAAAAACGACTTGAGTAAACTCGTATCTGAGATTAATGAAATTCAGAATTCATACACAATGAATCGAGATATAATTAGAGCTCTTGAGATAATAGGTTGTATAAATCCCAATTATACAAAACAACAATTAGCAAATTCTCTCGATAAAGAAGTAAAACCGAAATTAAATGGGGTTAAATTAATTTGCCTTGGAGAAAAAAACGTAAGAAATGAGCTTGAAGTGGAATTATTGGAACTATCAAAATCAAGCTTGAAAGATACCATAATTCTTGAAAAATTTGCGGTAAGTCAATTTTTTTCTCCTCAAGGGGCGATAAGTGGAACGGATTATAAAGTTTCGTTTTCTGTGCCACATTTGTTTTCTGCGCTCGGAATTTAGTTATGTTTTCATAAATAATAATCATGTTTAAACTAATATTATTAATTTATGTAGATGCGTGGAATATTGTATCTGAATTTTATTGTAATAAATGGCTATAGTTAACTCTCTATTCCTGATCTCATTTCCCGATCGAGACGACAAGATGCACGACCCCGGATCCAAGGATCGAAGTCAGCAGGGTGATGGCGGCCGTGACCACGGCCCGTGCGCCAAACAGACGGTCGAGCTTGCCGTTGATCTGGCGGTTGCTGCTCTCCATTGATTTCGCCAGAGCCTCAATCTCACTGCGCAGCGACGCGATTTCTTGACGCATCTCTGCCCGCAGATCGGACTGGCTGTTGCCAACGCTGGAGAGCTGGGTCTCTAACGTCAGGCATCGATCTTCGAGAACGCGGATCCGCTCTTCGGCAGACAGAGCAGCAGGCAGGCTTGCGACCAGGGTGGCCGTCTGAGAATCAGGCATCGTTTTTCCATAAAAAAAGCCACCCTGAAGGCGGCTGTCAGAAGAATGCAGAAGGGCAGGGGCCGCTTATTTCGGACCCTTGGCGATGTAGGTGATGTCCGTCGTCCCGCCATTGTTGATGTGCAGCGAGAAGCCGGTCTTGTCCGGCGCATAGGCGTGGCAGTTCACGTCACCATTGCCGAAATTCTGGGCCATGACCTTCGGCGTGTCCGAAAACGGCACCGCGAAGGTCACGCGACCACCAGATGCGATGCCTGTTGCAACGTCCATGACGATTTTCTCTCCGGGATCCGTCGGCAGGTTGTCGATGAACGCGAAGTCGTGGCCGTTCCAGCTGATGGAACTGCTGCTGACACTGAGCACCGGCGTCGTCCCGGAGTAGAGAACGAAATTCCCATCGCCCTGGAACTGGGCCCGCATGGCGCCATAATTGACCGTCATGCGGGTGGCCGTTCCATCGGTAATGTCCAGCTTGTTGCCGTTCGCATTGTTCGCGGCCGCCAGAGCAGAGTTTGCCGTCCCCTGGGCCGAGTTGGCGGAGGACAGCGCCGTATTGAGCTGAACCGTGGTCGCATAGCTCTGGCTAACCCAGGACTGGAACGCCACATTCCCGAGATCCGTCTGATCCACGGCAATGCCAAGGCCTGACCCATCCGTGCGCCAGCCAACATAGATCTGGTTTGCGCCGAAGTTGCTGAAGCCCCAGCTCTGTTTGACGAACTTGTTCCTGGCATCCGCCGCCCCGACAGCCTGATTGCTGCCCCAGTCCGCGACATCCGGGACCAGCAGTTCGGAAAGAACTGTCAGCGATTTGAGGCTCACGGCCCCGTCTTCATCCAGCTGGACCAGGAACTCGGCCGGGATCTCGTTATAGACCTGCACCCCTCCGGAGAAACGCATCAGGTCCGTGCCGTTCTGGGTGTTGCCGATCACTCGGCTGCGGACCAGCGTGCAGGGATTGGCGATCGTGAGCGTTCCCACGCCCCATTCAGCCTGCGTTCCGTCATCCGCAGAGTAGAAGACCCGGCCACCATTCGGGAACGCCTGGGAGAACGCTCTGCGGTCGGCAGCCGCGCCGTTCAGCACGAAGTCCCCGACGCCCGGACTGCTGGCAGTCTCCAGGACAAAATTGGCCAGCATGGTCATCACAGTCGCTCCGTCAGGGTGAAGGTCCAGCTCCGCCGATCGGCAGGGCCGTAAGGATTGCCAATGTCGCCGCCGCTCAGGCGACCGAAGAGGGCTTCTTCCTGAGACGTGGCCCCCGGATCCGGGAGGAAGAGAATATTCTCCCCAGATGCCGCGACCCGCTGGATCTCCCGCAGGATCGCGGTCTCGGCTGCGCCATAGGACTGATGGGCGATCGAGGCCTTTCTCTGGATCCAGCGCATCTGCGGAAACTCTGCGCCAGACAGCGCCGTCACCTCATCGACCCCGAGATTGAAACCCGAGCTGCTGTCGGTCGAGAAGTTGCGGACCGGCTGCCAGAGCGGCCCGACATAGGCCAGCGGCACCGAGAGATACCCGTCCGGATTGCCCGGATCCGCGATCGTAATCGTCACAACATCGCAGGACAGTTCTGCCGGCAGAACACAGACCGCCTGACCCGCCAAGATTGCCATGGGCTGGGTCGCATCATGCAGGACGTTGTCGGCGTTGCTGACCACGATCCGCCAGCTGGCCTGTGCTGTCAGGTTCGTGCGATGCACCGACACGACCCGGACGCCCCCGCGCTGCGAGAGCGCCACTGTCAGCGTGGCCGTCGTGGCGTCCGTCCGCCAGGCATAGGCCGGATTTCCCTGTGGGGAGGTCAGGTTGCTGACAGGCAGCGCGTCTGCGGCGCTATCGGCCGACAGGACGGCAGAAAGCACGGCGTTCTGATAGCCAAGTCCACAGTTTTCCATGAAGTCTCACAAGAGGTTGGGTCCGAAATCTCCGAAAGGGATGCCGTCGGGGATGTTCCACAGGGTCAGAATCTGAAGTGTCGCCGTCGCATCACCGGCCCGGACATGTTCTGCGACGACAACCCCCAGGCAGGAATTGGCCAGCCCTGGGACAGGGGCTCGCATGGTCACCGTGTCGCCAAGGTCGACCTGCCAGCTCAGTTCCAGAGGGATGGTGACGGCCCAGAGTGTGGGGTGCGCACCCCACAGGCTGCCATGGAGATCCGCGACAGTCTGGGCGTCCTGCGACGCCGCCAGCGCGGTGACGATCGGCGTCGGATCGTTTGGAACCCGCCAGCGCATCCGCAGGCTCGCGTCGGACCAGACAGCATTGCGGTCTGCTATCGCGATCAAAGCCTGCCGGTCGGCCGGGGCCTGCGGGTGCAGACCCGAGCCTGCCGTCTGGACTGTGAAATTATGCTGCCAGCCCATGCGCCAGCGCCATGTCGGCGGGCTGAGCGAGGCGTCCAGAGAAACGGACTGGATGTCAGTGATGACACTTGTATCAAGCGTCAGGGTCGCGGAGGTGAGATCATCGGTTGCTGCCAGAAGAACAGGACGCAGCGTCCCCGACCGCGTTGGCACGATCGAGACCGCCAGCCCCGAGAGCAGGGTCCGGACTACGTCCTGTCCCGTGACCGTTTCTGTTCCATCCCAGAACCATCCCGCCCGCCAGGGAGCAAGCGGACTCTGCGCTGGCCACTGCGCATCAATATAGGCCTCCGGAAGAACGAAGTCCTCCAGGAGCATGGTGCGCAGGATGTCCAGAACGTTCTGCGGCGTGGCTCCGGAGGGAAACGATCCGACCGCATCCACGGTGATGCCGTAGACGGGGCGTGTGCCCAGGCGGATCCATGTGCCCGTTCCCCCTCTCTGGATCTGGTAGGTGCCAGGATCAGGGGACTGGGCATAGAGATCCGCGACCAGTCCGCCAAAGGCGATGCCACCGGCGAACCCGCCTTCATCATCCCCCGTAGCCGTCTGGTACCGCGCCTGAACCGACAGATCGCTCTGCCGCAGCGTGTCCAGCTGGGAGGCGAAGCCCTGGTCGTAAAGCGACTGGTACTTCGCATTCAGCTGGGTGCCATCCAGTCCGTACTGATTGGCCTGCGAGGCGGCTGCCTCGTAGGTCTGTTTCAGTGCGGCCATCTGATCCACCCAGGACTGCTGCCCCGAGACCGTGGCCTTGAGCAGCTCCGGCATCGTCGTGTCGACGAAGGTTGTAATGGTGGAGATCTGGGTCTGAAGATCCGAGGTCGACAGCGATTTGCCATCGAGCGCGGTGTCCAGAGCGGTTTTCAGATCGCCGGTGGCTTTCGTGAAACTGCCGACCGTGACCGTGCCGTCCGAATTGAACTTTGAGACGGCAACGCCCAGCTGGTCGACCGTGTCGGCCATGGTCTTCAGGTTGGCGATCGCCGTTGCATAATCCGAGACGGATGTTGCATCGCTTGGCAGCCCCTGTTGCAGGGCCTGCTGGAACGTGGCGTCCGACGTGCTGTAGGTCGCCTGTTTCAGCAGATCCGTGAGCGAGACGGACTGAAGCGACTTGTCCTTGTTGTTCTTGTCATCGCGGACCGTCCCCAGCAGCCCGCCATCGCCGCCGCCGATCAGACCGCCCAGCATGGTGCCAACCACCGGGATGAACGATCCGGCCGCAGCGCCAGCGGCCGCTCCAACACCGCTGCCGATCAGGCCATTGGTCTTTGTCCCACCGCCGATGCCGGAAAGCGCAGACCCGATCCCGAAGCCCCCGCCGATCCCGCCCAGGAGGTTGCCCACCGTGGCTGTGCCGAACAGGTTGGTCTTGAGACCAGAAGACAGCCAGGATGTGGAGCCGCCAAGGCTGCTAGGCTCAGGACTCATTCTTTGAGGTAGAAGATGACGCTTGCTGCGATGTGGATTGCGGACATGAATGTATGAGCG
>NZ_JAERLZ010000034.1:0-5704 GCF_018256175.1 Gluconobacter sp. Dm-44
CTCCCCACCGAGCCGCCAAGGCTGACCTGGGGATAGAGATCGGCTTCGGCGACGCCGATGCCGGCCGTCGCTGCGGCGAAAAGGCGTTCTGCCTTTCTGATGTCGGGGCGACGCATCAATAGCGCGGCTCCGTCGCCAACCGGCAACGGCAGGGCAAGCGACGGAATAGTCGTGCATGCTTCCAGATCGCGCGGATAGTCCGATGGAATGCGCCCCATGACAGCGGCCAATGCGAATAACGCTGTTTTCTGATCAGCGAGGATGTCTGGAATGGCTGCTTCGCTGGCGAATGTTGCCGTTCGCGCGCGTTCACTATCAAAGCGCGTGCTGCGTCCCTCGCTGGTCATACGTAACGCGACATCAAGTGTCGCGCGTTGCACTGCAACAACGTGTCTCGCGGCGGCCAGCGCTACGCCATCAGCACAAACGCGAGCATAATTACGCGTGACAGTGGCAGCTACGATCACACGCACCTGGTCGCGTGCTGCCTGCGCCGCCTCTGACTGGTCGCGAGCCTCTTCAATTGCGCGACGGATGCCTCCCGCCAGATCGAGAGGATAACTGACGTTCATACCTAACGCGTAGCTGAAAGGCGCTGGCAGAAACCGGGTCGGACCTCCGATCCGCGAGCCAGTAGTTTGCCCACTGACATCCGTGGTTAGGGTGCGTGCTGCCTCTGCTTCGCCTACAAGCGCGTCAACTCTCCCGAGATTGGCCTCTGCGGTGCGAAGATCAGTGTTTGTAGCCAGTGCCTCGGCAACGAAAGCGTCGAGCCGGGCATCCTTATAGAGATGCCACCAATGCGGTGACAGGGGGGCCGGGACCACGCCATCGTTCCTGCCGCCAAGGAGCGCTTGCGTCACTCCAGGGCGATTGGCAATGGCCACGTCGGGAACGCGATAATCCGGCCCAGCAACGCAGCCCGTCATCAGAAGCGCCATACATAGGGCAAAAACAGATCTCACAGGTGCCTCCCAACCACGCTCAAGGGGGTAGAGGGCAGGATTTCCACAGTCGCTGTTCGTCCTGCGATCAGCTTTGTGCCCGCTGGTACGCGGTCTATGTGCAGACGGACAGGAATGCGTTGAGCGAGCCGCACCCATGAGAATGTTGGCGCGACTTTGGGCAGAAGATTTCCGGTGTTGTCGCGCTGGTCGTCGGCGATTGCGGCGGCAATACTCTCGACATGACCGACGATATCGGCATCGTCTCCCATCAGATGGATGCGCGCGCGATCGCCGATGGAGACACTGCGCAGTTTGGTTTCTTCGAAATACCCTTCCACGCGCAATGTCTCGGCGTCCACCAGTGCCATGGCTTGGACGCCAACGGCCAGATAATCACCAGGATGAAGGTCGAGATTGGTGACGGTGCCCCCGACTGTTGCGCGGATTTCAGTGCGCTGCATGTCGATCTGGGCCACGTCCCGGTCAGCGAGTGCGCGCGTCAGCGCTGCCTCTGCCGTCCGGACCTTTGCGATGTTCTGCTCGTGAGCCTCCGTCGCGACGAGATCGCGTAAGGCCAAGTCGCGTCGTTCCTCCTTGCGCGCCAGATCGAGTTGCGCCCTTGCCTCCGTTATGGCGGCTTCAGCACGTCCGAGCGCCGCGGCCCGACGCGGTCGATCAAGGACGATCAGGAGTTGTCCAGGGCGCACCACCTGATTGTCATGGACCAGAACCTGAGTGATGAGACCGCCAATATCGGTCGAAACCCGTACAACGTCAGTCCGTACGTGGCCATCACGGGTCCAGGGCGTGCGCTGATTGCGTTCCCACAGATGGAGTGCGACAGCAGCAGCGATGACAACGAGCCCAAGCGTCAAGGCATGGCGCCCCAGAAAGGTGAGGAGGAATTTCATGGGAGATGTCCGATGGTGGAGAGACCCTGCGCGAGCAGGCTGAACACAATGGTGAAGACGGCAAGTTCGACGAACGGCCGGATAGAAAACACTCTCCACGCGCCGAGGACGGTGAGCAGACGTAGCAACGCAACGGTGGTTACCAAGGCGATGAAGGCGCCTCCCAACAAGCCGGGAACAAAGACGCCACTGATGCAGAGGTCCGGAATCATGCTCTGGCCTCGCTGTTTGGGACGGAAGAAAGCGCGAAACGCAGGTCGATGAGTGGATCAAGCAGGTGACGGTGCGCGCCGGTTCCGACGACAATGCGCGCGATCAGCTCTTCAACCTGCGTATTCAGTTCGTCGACCGATGGTGAACCTCTGTCGAAATGGTGCGCGAGATCGAGCAGCAGCACCTGGATGGCACTGAGGGGCTCACTTTCCAACTGGTCGAATTGCTCATGAAGACGGCTCACTGCGTGACCGATGCGAAGGTCACGCACGATCATGTCGATCGTCTCCGTTGTCGGCCGCACCGAAAGATTTAGACGGGGTCGCAGCAGGGCGATGCGATCGATTGTCAGATTGGTCCAGACGGCTTCGGCGGAAACCCTGCTTCGGACGCGATAGGCCGCGTCTCGGCGGCCCAGCCGCAGCAACCGGTTGATCGCGGTATCTGGGGAGACGGTCTGGAACAACGTCATAGTTGCCGCTCCGAAGCCGACCCCCATCAACAGCGCGATGCTACTATTGATGGCCTCAGCGAAATCTCCGCCATAAACAGGCCCCAACCCGACAAGGATCGGGACAGTCAGCGTGATGCCAAGCGCCATGAAGGCGGTCGACGGCCGAGCCTGCAACGATCCTCCGAATAGAAACGCCGGTGCGAGGACCGCGATCAACACCCAGAATTCGAAGACACGCGGCAGGACGGTAAAGCTGTAGATCAGGCTGATCGCGATACCATGGGCCGAGCCAAGCATGTATTTTCGGACATAGGGCACCGGTGCGTCCACATTGCCGAACAGGGCACAGGTGACACCCAAAACTGATACGGCCAGCCCTCCATCGGGCCACGCAGACCAAATCCAAAAAAAGCAGCCGAGGAGGATCCCCAAAGCGGCACCCAGACCTGCCCGCGCCGCCATCATCGGATCGCGGTGGAAGATATAGCCCGTCGTTTTCTCAGCGCCCTGAAATGACTCTGTTGCACACTCTACCGCGCTGGCTTCGGCGCCGAGCCGTTCGATATCGTGCAGGAGACCGACGAGTTCGGTGAGATGACGGGCGATGTTGGCGACAAGGCCATCAATCAAGGTGGCGTCATCAACATGGCCGAATGAACGGGCAGTCTGGAACAGCCTGTGCGCCTCTGTCACGCGATCACTCGGTGTGTCCAGAGTGATCCAGCTGCGAACTTTGCATAAAAGCTGCGCTAGTTCCTCAGGCATTCCAGGCGCATGAATGAGGGAGATCCGTTCCTCAACATCGGCGAGGAGCAACAACAGGTGAGCCAGCCGATCATGTAAAGCGCGCAACGTTGAGTCGCTTAGACGTGTTGTAACCGGATCATAAGGAAGGTGTGTCGCCAGCCCTCGGAGCGCGAGCAGGTCCAGAGCCATTCGGTAGCGATCATCGTGGCATGAGCTTTCCAAGACATTATTCAATACGTCGCAGGCCAGTTTTCGGGCATCATGCAGCGTTGCTGTCAGCTTGGCCTGAAACTGGCCGGTCATCGGCCGGGGGACCACATAGCGATGGATCACCACAGCACACAGAATGCCCAGTGCGATCTCCTGTACGCGCACGATGGCGGTGTCGAAGACTGCGCCAGGCGCCGCAACTGCAGGAAAGCCGATCAGGCTGGTTGTGTAGCCGGACAGCACGAAGGCATAAGAGCGCGGCGTGCGGTCGAGTAGCGACAGAAACAGACCGAGACCGATCCATCCTGCGAGCACCGCACTGCACACCACTGGCTCGTTGGCGAAGGTCGGAACGATTGTGACGGTCGCGAGCGCCCCGGCCAGAGTGCCCATCAGACGGTAGAGACCACGACTGAGCGAGGCGCCCCTCGTGGGTTGCGACACGAGATAAACGGTGACGATCGCCCAGGCAGGGCGCGGCAATCCAATGCGAAGCGCTATGAAATAAGCCAGCATCGCGGCAGCGAAACTCTTGGCGGAAAAGAGCAGTGCTTCACCGTCCGCCCTGAGGGTCGGGTTACGAAGCAAGGCGATAAGTTACGGCAGAATCAACGCGGGTCTGATCCACCCGTCCTGCCAGAAGGGCCTGAATGTCATGCCTTGTTGATAATAAGTTGCAACAACCGGGTAAATTAGGTATCCAGACAATCAATCACTGAAAGCTGCCAATCCGATGTCGTACCGCTCCTCAGCTATCGCTTCCGTGGACCCGGACACTTCAGATGCAACCGCAATCGCCCACAGGCTCGATTTTACTGATCATGCATCCGAAGTGCCGACGCACATCCATCGAAAAGGACAGCTGATTCTGGCATCTTATGGCGCCGTTACCTGCACGGCCGCCCAGAACGTATGGATCGTTCCCCCGAACTGCGGGATCTGGATTCCGGGCGGGGTGCCGCATAGTGCCCGGGCGACTGCGAACGCCCGGGTCGATTATCTCTTCGTTGAAAGTGGTGCGAGTAGCCTTCCCGATCATTGCTGTGCGCTGGAGATCACGCCGATGATCCGGACGATGATTGATCGTCTGGCTGCTGAGCCGAAAGATTATCTTCCAGATAGTCATGCCGCCCGACTGGCGCGCGTAATGCTCGACGAATTGGCCGAGATGCCACGACAGAGGCTTAACCTGCCCGTATCAGAGCATACCAAAATTCGTGCCATTGCTGATGCGCTGACAGCCAGGCCATCAGATCGCAGTATAGTGGCCGACTGGGCGCAACGTGTTGCGATGAGCGAACGGTCTCTGGCCAGACTGATGGTTCAGGAAACCGGGTTGACATTTGGTCGGTGGCGACAACAGCTTCATCTTGTCGTCACGCTCCGTGAACTGGCGAGTGGCACGAACGTGCAGCGGGTCGCGGCCATACTCGGTTATGAGTTCGTCAATGCGTTTATTACGATGTTTCGAAAGGCTGTTGGCAGTACGCCCTCGCGGTATTTGCCTAGTGCAAACGGTCGCGAACACTTTTCCTGATCGCAGGAGAACTGAATTTTGACCAGGTTGCCACTCATACCTTGGATTTGCCCAAGCAAAGACTGCACTTACCAACCAAAACCATAAAGGCTTGTCTTTTAAGTCAGAAAACAGGCCTAAAGAAATCCCATTAATAGTTCCTCGATCCCGTCACCCAGAAATGGCACATCCATCTATTAAGGATGCTTTGGCGGACTGATATCGGATATTCTGTTGTTCTCAGTTCAGGAGTAGAATCATGTTCACTCACGTGATGATTGGTAGCAATGACCTCGAACGGGCGAGAGCTTTCTATGACGCAACATTTGCCGCCTTAGGGGGCGTCCTTGGCGAAATGGATTCCAGAGGTCGTCTCATCTACAGACACAATGGGGGACGGTTGATGATCACAACGCCGATAAACGGAGAGCCCGCGACGGCTGCTAATGGCGGGACCATTGGCATTGCTGCCGCCAGTCCCAGCCATGTTGTTGCGTGGCATGACGCCGGTATCGCCCATGGCGGAACCAGCATAGAAAGCCCGCCCATTGAGCGCCCAAACGGAGCATTCGTTGCTTACCTTCGCGATCCAGATGGAAACAAGCTTACGGCTCGTACCCAGCCCACCACCTAGAGCGATTCCACTTTAATCTGGTTCATATCCAGCGGCTGTAAAGAAACTGGTGCATTGGCTGGGAGTGAAGGC
>NZ_JAERLZ010000035.1:0-5545 GCF_018256175.1 Gluconobacter sp. Dm-44
CATCAGCACCGGATCAAATGGCGGTCGCCCGCCCTGGCTTCCATCTGAATAGGCCAGAGCCTTCTCCAGTTCCGGGCAGAACACTTCAAAATCCACAGTCCGGGAAAACGCTTCGAGCTGGTCACCAAGTCCGCTCAATCGAGCAAGCCGCTCTTCAACATCAAAGAAACCCGGCTGCTTCATGATCCATACTCCAATCAACGCAAGAGAAATGGAATCATAGAGAACAGGTCAGAGCCAAGGGGTTTTTCGATCCCTCCAGGTCGGTGGTCCGATCTCGTGTCGAGCATGTCTTTGCCGATCAGACGGGGCTGCTCGTCCAAACCGTCGGCATCACCCGAGCCACCACGAGGATCGGACTGGCCAATATTGTCTATAACATGCGCCGCATCCTCTTCTCTTCCGGGAGCAGAGGATTAACGCCCACGTGTAGTACAGAGTTAAACCTTTACGCTCTGTGGCAGAAGCGGAGTAAAAATTCAGGATCAGGAACCATCAATCAATACATTAGAAACCTGAAATCGGGAGAAGGAGCCGTCGATTAATGGTTCTTCGATCCCCCAGTTGTTTTCTGTTCGAGTGCTTATTTCTGCATTATGTTGCCCAATATGGCAGCCCGATGAAGGGCATCATAACAGCGACGTTCTCGTATGGCGTATGTAAATTCCTTGATGGTCAACGGCATCCCTTGTCGGATCTTGGGTAGCAGTGCGTCGGCAATATGAGGCTTAATTCGTGTTTGTGGGCGATGACGTACATAAAAAAACGGATCACTAATCGCATAACGAAGCGCATGACGATCCTGCTCTGGATCCGGTATATGCTGGCGTAGATATTGTTCCCATTTTTCAAGGTCACTTAGCTCAGGGGGCACCTCCACTTCCTCTGGAATGGCAAATAGACGTGCTTTCCGGAGTAAGGGAAAAGATCGACTTGTGAAGCGGACAATGAGGGCGCTCAGAACAAATCCACCCAGGATAGGAAAAAACCAGAAAAAGACACTGGCAGGGCTAAGTAGGTGACCAGAGACAAGTGACATTAACGCGACTGTCTGTGCTGGTACGAGCAGCACCTGTCTGTAAAGAAGGTAGGAACACAGCAAACCAATCACCATAACCCACCCAAAGTGTCGAAAGCAGTCAAGCCAAGGCAAAGGAGCGTCGTCTCGTTGCTGTGTGCCCCAGGAAACACTTTTACGGATCGCCCATTGCCACACGAATTTTGTGATGTAGATCATAATGATTGGCGCGAAAAACATTGAGAAAATTGTTTCTAGCAGGATCGAGACAATGATTTTCGTGCGTCCCCCATACAGTCTGGCACGGGGCTTCGAAAAATTAAGAACAATAGCCAAAATTCGTGGCAGAAATAGGAAAACCATGGATGCGGCAAGCATCAGCATGGCGGGCACTTCCACAGTCGACATAGCTCCCAGATTTAATGTGCCATGGCGAAGAAACGATACCATCGAATAGGCTGATACGAATAAAAACGCGGCCCAGAGTGGTGCAGAAAGATATCCCATCAACCCATTTAGGAAGGTCTCACGATGGATGGTATGCAGGCCATTAACAAAAAGAAAACGTAAATGTTGCAGATTCCCCTGCATCCAGCGTCGCTCCCGGATAAGGAAGCCTAAAATATTCGCTGGGATTTCCTCATAACTACCTTTGAGTTCAGGCATAAACCATACTTCGTACCCCATGCGTGCCATCATGGCGGCTTCAATAATATCATGGCTCAGGGGTTTGCCGCCCCAAGGCGAACTTCCCGACAACTCCGGCAAAATGCAGTACTTGATGAAAGGATCCATCCTAATGATGGCATTATGCCCGATATACTGGGCGTGCCCCATATACATTGCTTGTAGACTGTATGAGAAAGCAGACCCATACAGGCGACCAGCAAACTGCTGCATGCGACCGAAGAGGCTTTCGCGTAAAATTGGCGTCGGATTGCTTTGCAGTATCCCCAGTCGGTGATTTCCTTCCATCATGCGCACCATTGAATGGATAGTGCCCCCATTCATGATACTATCCGCATCCATGACGACCATATACTCGTAGGTTTTACCCCAGCGGCGACAGAAATCGATTACGTTGCCAAGCTTGGCATTATGATTTGACGGTCTCCAACGGTAATAAAATCTTGCATCCGGATTGGCGGCTTGTGCTGTATGGAGAGCTGCCTGTTCCGCAACCCAGTACTCGGGCTTCCGACTGTCAGACAATAGGAAAAGATCATACTGACTGGCGTAGTCTGGGGCATGTCGTTTGATGGACTCCCACGTAGCCGTCAGGCCTGCGACAACGCGTGCAGCATCTTCATGGTATACCGGATAAATGATTGCTATGCGAATGTTGGCTCGTGGATCCCGCGCGGTATGGCTAGGGTGCCACGGATTGCCTGCCGGACCTCGTAATGCGTGCCATGAACCAAGTCCAAGCTTTGCGAAAGTTGCGATCATGAAATAGGTCATGATCGCATAGATAATCAGGTATGCATGGCGCCAGTTATCCGAGATGTGTTCTGTGACCAGCGTAATGTTGGAGATAATCGTCATCAACGCGGTTAGACCAAGAGAAAAAATCATCGCAAGCTGGCGCCGCCGGTCTACGACCTTCGGCCACAGGGGCGGCTCTCCAACAGGCTGATGGGTCTCTTCTACTTTGCGCAGGCGATTCCGCAGATTGATCCGCCAGTTGGTTTCCAGGAAAGGGGTTCCGATGGGAACGCGGTCTGGAACAGGCTGAAAATCATTTTCCTGCTTTTCACTTAACCAGCGATGGAGATCATCCCAACTCTTAAGATGTGTAGCAGTATATGCGGCCTCCTGTTTAGAAAGGCCTGCATAATAGAGATAAGATTCAAAATTAACCGTCGACACAAGCAGCTATACTTATTCGTCAGCGGGCGATTGTTGCTGGAAGTGCCATCTGAAAGATGGTGTTCAGCACGCGGGAAACGGGAATAATAGGCGATTCCGCCACATATACAATGTCCCGATCTTCGATAGGGAAGGTCTGGGCTGTCAGAATTCCGACCCCACTATTAAAATCAAAATCATAGAGAGCACTGCCGGTTTTCATGCTCTGCCGAAATACGAAAATATGCCGTGCATTGGCCGCGTTTGGATTTAGCCCCTGAGCTTGCGCAAGAACCTGCGCCAACGACGGAACCTCACCAAAGCCATAGCTTCCCGCCCGGGTCGCGCCGCCACCAAGAACCAGAGCCTGAACTGTTGGCTGGGAGTGGACGATCAGTTTGTCTCCCGGCTGCAATGCAATGGCGTTCTCTAGTGCACTGGCAATAGGTAGTGTTACAGGATCCTTTCCTGCACGATAGACGCTGACAGTTGTCGCCGTCTGCTGGCCGGGTACTGCGGCGCTGGAAGATGCTGCCGATGCATTCCCCATCGACAATGTCAGAGCTTCTGCCATGGTAAGTCCACCAGGACTCCAAGGAAGAATGCCTGGCTTTCCTACGGATCCAGTAACGAGAATGCTGCTCCGTGATCCGCCTGCGATTGTTACGGTCGCTGATGGCGACTGCAGTACGTGTAAAGATTCATAGTAATGATTGATGGTTTGTTCGGCCTGAGGACCTGTCAGTCCTGCAAGATGCACACTTCTTATATACGGCAGAGAGACATTGCCATGTACATCAAGCTGGAAATTTCCCAAAGGAAGGGGAGCAGGTCCGCCGCTGTCACTGGTGGACTGGGCCTGGCCAGGCAAAGGAGAAAATGTCCAAAGTGCAATTTGGATACTGTCTCCAGGATGCAGACGATAATCCCGCTTTTCAAAAGATCCGGAAAGAGCAGTCAATGCAGCATCAAGCAACGCCTGCTGCCGCGCCCGGGATGCCAGAATCATCTGATTGGCCAGAGCCGGAGTTACTTTGATGACTGCTGTATCGCGGGTTTCCTGGACCGTGCCCGCTAGCGGGCCGCCATTGGGTAGAGCGCACCCCGTCAAGGGCAGGCAGGCGATGATGGCGGCAGCAGAGCACGAGGAAAACGTTTTCATGAGAAGATGTGGCCTTGATTGCGCGCGGTAATACAAAATGGGTAAAGTTGACAGACCTGATCAGCCAGCAATGAGACGCAGGAGTACCGTAACTGCAGCGACTTCAAGCACGCGCCATAGGCGATGAGGCAGTTCCGGCGCGTGGGGTTCGGACGGAGCACTAATCATATTTAATGAATAATGGTTCTGACCGGCTTTGAACGATGCTTCTTGAGCCGCAATTTCTGCCTGTTTGAGCAAAGCGATGTCTGTCTCCCGGCGAAGGGTCAACGCATTATATGCGGGAGTAATCTGCGCAATTGTTGCAGCATTATGATTGACGCCCAATATTGCCTTTTCAAGCACTGCCATCTGAGACTGATAATTATAAACCATAGGGTTGTTGGCTGCGCCGTGAGTAAGTGCCTGATATTGAGCATTAAGATCAATATTTTTAGCGGTCAGACTCTGGACTTCCGTCAGGAGCGCTTCGTTGTACTGCTCTGGATCGTATATGCCTTTATCAGACCGGAATGCGGAAAGAGCCAGTTCGTCGGCGGTTATTGCGTCGCGAAGGGCATCTGCATGTTTTTTTGCCGTTGAAACAAAATTGTCTTCAGATGCCTGATTCATGGAATTGATGTGTGCAATTGCATCAGCCACAACTGCCCGAGCGATTCCAGATGCTACATTGGGCTCGAAACCGCGCACATTGATTGTCGTGATGCCACTGCGTTCATCGACATCCACAGCAACCTGATTTTGATAATAATGCCAACGTGCAACATCATTATTATGGAACAACATGCTGAGCCCACCGTAGCGGGCGTAGAGATCACCGCTTGAGTAAGCATGCGCCAAATCATACTGTGCATCAATCCGGCGATATTCATCCCAAGAACCGATGAAAGATTTCAGTACATACGCGCCGTCACTTGAGGAACCGGAACTTCCTGAGAGAAGTGAAGTCAGGCTATCCGTATCTTTGACAGGATTTGTTACAATCAGACTACTGGTTGAAACGTAGACTGGAGACGATAAAACCCCAAAATATAGTATGGAAATTGCATTCGGAATGAAAAGTGTAATAACATTGAGCGGAGAGCGCCAAAAGGGTCTTTTTGAGGCTGAAGCGCTTTTTGTCGAAGGGATGTGCGGCATTGTAACCTTTGCAGATCCAGACTTTGTATAGTTTTTTACTTTGTCTTCGGATTTCAAGATTTCTTCGTGCTTGAAATTCATTCGGGGAGGCGCCTTATCGGAGATCTGCATTGGAGGTGAACTTGAAGTTTCATTTCTAAAATTTTACCTGGCGGCTCTTAGCTCAAAAGTTAAACTTACGTAACCCCCCATTATTCATTTCATTACAAAATGCGTTTTTTTTTGCTATGGCTGGTAGCGTCATAGATCTCATAGAAAATTCAAAATAGTATACATTTATACTTTATAAATACGGTATTTTAGGGCCTGTTAGGTCTTGAAAGACTGGCGGACGTGCATAGCTTTGTGTGATGAGCACGATGCAGTCTGTGATTTCC
>NZ_JAERLZ010000036.1:0-4340 GCF_018256175.1 Gluconobacter sp. Dm-44
GTGTATAAGAGACTGGGTGGATGGGGTGGCGGTTTTCCGTCGACCTATTACAACACAAGCTGTCAGACGACATTCGAGCTGGTCAGCGGTCATGTCGTCGGATGGACCATGCGTGGGGACGGGTGCTGAAACGCCCGGCCTGCTCTATGGTCGTCTCTCCCGCTCACAGGATGGTGCGATCAGGCATGGATGTGCGACTCGATGTTTTCCCTTCAGGACGGTTTTCGGGCTGGGGGAAGGGACTGAAACTCGGCGTGGGGCTCCTGCTTGGGGCCACGCTGTCCGCCTGTGGCGATCCTGACTGGCAGGGCACGGACTGGACGAAGAACTATCAGGACAGTTTCGAGACCCAGATCAGCGCCCGCGCGTCTGCAATGCCGGGAAGCACTGATGGCGCCTATAAGCCCAGTGCGGACGGGACGCCCAACAGTCCGGTCGCCTATCACTCGCCTCCGATGCTGTCTTATGAGGATCGTCCGCTTGACGAGAATATCGCGGGTTCTCTCGAACTTAGCGACTACGTCAAGGCGCTTCAGGTGGCGAGGCTGGAACCGTGGATCAGCGGACCGGGGCCGTACACGCTTTTTGCGATTCCCAATGCGGCTATGGAACGCCTGAGTGCGCGCTGGCCCGGTGGGCTTCTGGCTCCGGCCAATCGCGGGCAGCTCGTCCATATTCTGGGCTACACGATTGCCTATGGAAAATGGAACGAAGCCGCTTTGCGCCGGGCCATCCAACGCAATCATGGCCATGCAATCGGCCTGAAGACCCTGTATGGCGATCTTTTAGGCGTGGAAGTGTCTCCGCGTATGGGTGAACTGCTGCTCGAGAATGCAGCGGGTGAGACCAACCGTCTGTGGGGCAAGTCTTTCCCGCAGTCAAATGGCGTTCTTTACTTCACTCAGGACGCGCTTCTGCCGATCCCTACCGTAAAGGTTTCAGCCGGCCGCAAGCATGGCCATCGCTGAAAATCGCTCTTTATCCTTGCCATCAAACTGAAGGGGGATGGCAAGGAAATCGGCACCGGCAGTGATTGCTGAGGAAGCATCCGCCGCAGTCGTGACATTCTCCGTGACGCCCGGAAGTTCCATGACGGAACTCCACCACTTTACCAGTTCCAGATCGCCCGCAGGAAACGCGACATAATCGGCGCCCGATTCGCCAGCTTTCATGGCATCATCGCGGTTGTCGCACGCACAGCCGATCGGCATATCGCTCCCGACCGTTTTGCGAAGCGTGACCAGATCCTCGACACAAGCGACATGCAGCCCATCGCAGACTCCCAGAAGAGAGTCCGGAGTATTGGAAAGCGGAACGCCGACTTCAGGGATCAGGGCGACGCCATTGGCATGGAGCAGATCCACCAGCTGTGAAAGCTGTGCTTTCTCTGGCGTCCAACCGCATGGCAACCGAAGGGCGGTGACTTCAGGCAGCGGCAGAATATCGCGGAGCACCTCTAGAGCGGCGTCGATATCAAAATCGGCAGGTAAAACGGGGTAGAGATCACAGGCTGTCATGGGGATGTTCTCGCAGATTGTGGATGCGGGAGCTAGGCGGTCTGAGCGTCAGGAGCCGTCCGTGATATTGGTCATAGGAATCCAGAGTGCGAAGTTGTGCGGCATTGACCCGGCAGATCGCCCAGCCGACCCCGCAATCCAGCGCCTGTCGTGCCGCTATGGGAGACGCGCCGCAATCCAGAACAGATAATCCCGCATGGTCGCCCATGACGTTCAGCCACCAGGGAACGCCAAAGCTGCTGCCTGCGCTTTCGACGGAGAGGGCAAAAAACCGATTTCCCTTGAGCCGGGTGATCCGATCCATCTCATGGCGCGACGAAATGACGAAAACAGGATAGTGAAAGGGTAGGGATGTCCTTGACCCCAAAGCGGGATCGGGTCTTTCCTGAGCAACGGGCCGGAGCGGGTCTGTATCGGGCATTTGACTGGCATAATGATTGCAGGAACGGGAAGAACGTGGCGGTAAACGAGACAGGTATTGCGCAGGACGATAAGACGCTTGAGCGTCTTGAGGAAGCGATGATGCGGATTGCTGCTGCGTCCGAGCGTCATGTGCTGGCAAAGGAAGCCTGTGAGCGTGCTCTTCATTCCGCGCCTGACCTTTCGGAATTTGCAGCCAATATCGATGCGCTGTGTGCCCGCATTCAGGGCGTGCTGAACAGGAAAGAGGGCTGAGCGATGGGACAGGTATCCATTCGCCTTAATGGCTACGTCTATAATGTCGGATGTCAGGATGGCGAAGAAGCCCATCTGTATGACATGGCCCGTCATGTCGAAGGCTGGCTTCAGCGTGCCCGGAGTCTGGGTGGTGCTGCAAGCGAATCCAAAACGCTCATGATGGCCGCGCTTCTGATGGCCGATGAAATTTTCGAACTGAAGCACCGGCAGATTTCGCCTCAGGCCGAAGCGAAGATCCAGCAGGCCGGACATCTGCTTCAGCGTGAGGGCGCGCGTCAGGAGCGTCTGGCCCGCCTAGCGGGGCAGGCAGAACTTCTTGCCGCGGAACTGGAGCGCACCTCCTAATTCTTCAAGGTTTGCATTGAATATCGGGCCGGACAGTCTAATATAGGTGATGGAGCTGCCTGGTGCGTCAGGCAAATCATCCCCCGGGCCGATAAGCATTCCTACGGGAACTGGCTCTGTCGTGGCCCTGGTCACGTTAACCGGTGCCCACCTGCACTTGCAGGTCTAGGAGGGCTGAAAAGACCAACGGCTTTGGCGGCTCCACAGATTTCCGAAATCGACGTTCTGAAAAAAAACCTGCGCCGCAAAATGGCCGATTATCGGCAGGGGCTGTCTTCTGAAGACGAAGAGAGGCTGCGCGGCTTTCTCTTAAAAGAAATTCTCGCACAGCCTGCTCGAAAAATTGCTGCAGTCTGGCCTCTTGCCGAAGAAGTCGATCTTCGCCCCCTGTGTCATGCTCTGTCTGAAGCCGGGCGTCAGGTTCTGTTGCCTGAAACCACACCAAAAGGTTCTCCTTTGATATTCAGGCGCTGGACGCCTGCGTCCCCCATGATTGTTGGCCGTTTCGGAACATCGCATCCGGAGGGTGACGTTGACGTTCCGGATCTTGTTCTTGTGCCATTTCTGGCATTTGACCGTTTCGGTTACCGGCTTGGATATGGTGGCGGCTATTATGACCGTACTTTGGCCGCACTGAATGTTCCGGCGATCGGCTTCGGCTTTGCCGGTCAGCAGATCGATGCCGTTCCTACAGGCCCGTACGATATTCCGTTAAAAATGATCGTGACGGAGTGTGGGGTGATCCGGACTGATAACCCAAAATCTTTATGAAAGACTGACTGTTGAGACTGCTGTTTCTGGGCGACATTATCGGGCGTAGCGGGCGTGAGGCCATTATTCGAAATCTGGCCGACTGGCGTGAGAAACTCTCGTTGGATCTGGTGGTGGCCAATGGTGAGAATGCCTCACACGGCTATGGCCTGTCCCCTGATATAGCGAAAAACCTGCATAGTGCCGGCGTCGATGTCATTACGCTAGGCAACCATGCCTGGGACCGTCGTGACATGATCGGCTATATCAATCAGGCTCCTTACATTGTCAGGCCTGCCAATTACCCTGCCGGAACGCCGGGGCAGGGGAGCCATATCGTTGAAATCAGCCGTGGGCGCAGGGCTCTCGTCATCAATGTGATGGGGCGCATTTTCATGGACCCGCTGGATGACCCTTTCCGGGTCGTCAGCGAGATTCTGTCAAAACATCGGCTTGGCGTGACGGTTCATGCCATCCTGATTGACGTTCATGCCGAAGCCACCAGCGAGAAAATGGGTTTTGGAGCTTATTTTGATGGCAGGGCTTCTGTTGTGGTGGGAACGCACACGCATGTTCCCACTGCGGATCATCGCATTCTGCCTGCGGGTACAGCCTATCAGACGGATGCCGGGATGTGTGGCGACTACGATAGCGTCATAGGAATGGGAAAACCCGCAGCACTCCACAAGCTGGTTCGCAAAACTCCGGGTGACCGGCCGCAGCCGGCGGAAGGGGAGGCGACGGTTTGTGGGCTTATGGTTGAAACGGATGACGCCACCGGTCTGGCCAGAAAGGTCGCTCCGCTACGGATTGGCGGACATCTGGCTCCCAACTGGCCGGATTTCTGAGAAAAGCAGAAAATTTGAGAAAAAACCGCCTTTTTTCGAGTGCGATTCGCAATGAATAGTGGGGGTTAGTCTTTTCTGCCGCAGAAAACCGGGATTTTATCTGTTGATAAGTGCCTTGTGAATTCTGTTTGACACTCTGTGATCTCCCCCGTATAAGCCCGTTCACCGACGCAGCGGGGCCCACTTCGAGGGGTTCTGGAGC
>NZ_JAERLZ010000037.1:0-4177 GCF_018256175.1 Gluconobacter sp. Dm-44
TGTGACGGCCGCACCCTATGCCGCCCCGCTCCAGTCGCCGGAGCTGATCCGCGCCCGGATCTATCAGGGCGTCTGATCTCTCGATCCTGACCAGCACCAGGGGGAGCGGCTTCGGCTGCTCCCCTCTTTTTTTGTTTCTGGAGATCCCATGCAGGACAGAAGACTGGGCAAGCGCGCCCCGAAACATGACCCGCGCACCTATCGCCTTGGCCGGGTGCTGGCCGTGCGTCTGCCAGCTGTGCCCGCAGCCCGCGACTGGTCGCAAAATGTGCCCTATCAGATGTGGGGCAATGACCGCTTCGGCTGCTGCGCCTTTGCCGCTCACGCCGCGCTGGTGGCGACCTGGACGAAGGCCGCGCAGAGCCTTGTGATGCTGTCGACCGAAACCGTGCTGGCCAACTATGCGGCGCTGACGGGCTTTAATGCCGAAACCGGGTACGATCCGGGCACCATTCTGCTGGACGAACTCAACGCCTGGCGCCGTGACGGCCTGCTCCGGCCGGGGCAGACCCGCGATTACCTGACCGCCTATGGCTCCATCGCGCCGACTGATGTCGTGGGCATCCGCCGTGCCATTGCCTATCTGGGCGGCGTGCTGACGGGTGTGCAGGTGCCGCAAGGCTTCCTCGATCTGGGGCTGGGCGAGACCTGGGACTGGGATGCCATCGCCGACCATACGCCTGCGGGTGGCCATGCCATCGCGCTCGTGGGCTACAACCCGGACGGCGTGTTCTTCAACACCTGGGGTACGCGCACCTTCATGCCGTGGGGCACTTTCACGCGGATTGCAGATGAAGCCTATGGCCTGCTGTCGCGCGAGAACTGGCTCGGCATTCCCGGCACAGCTCCGACCGGTGAGGACTTCGACGCGCTGCTGGCGGAAGTGAGGGCCGCGTGAATAACGAAAAAAATCCGCGCCGCTTTCTGCATATGCGAAGGGTACATAGCGCCTTTCTCTTCCTCATGCTCGCGAGCTGTTCATCAGGATCCGTGGCACCTGTCACGATCAGTCAGGCCATTGCCGGTGTCCAGGCGGATCTGACGAAGGCCGGTGTCGTCAGTGTCTCGGGCGTGCAGCACTGGACAGCGGATCAAGTCGCCCGGTTCGATGCCAACGTCCGGACGCTCCAGTGCGCGCAGCAGACGTCTGACCCGGTTGTCGCGATGATTGCCGGGGCGGTGAGGATGGATCTGTCGGGCAGCTTCAGCCAGTCGGGATCGTTCTCCATTTCAGCGTCGTCGGCTCTGCCGGTTTTTGGATTGCAGGCAGATGCCATCCGGACGAAAGGTCAGACCATGAATGTCCCGGTCCAGTTTGTGCCTTTGTCGGCTCTGGCTGATGCCGAGGCTGGACGGGAGGTTGGGTACGCCGGGGCGCTCCTCGGACAGAACGATGCCGTGCGGGAGCGAGTGGCCGCTCGAATTGAGGGGGACCGGACGGCGCTGGCAGCACGTGTCGAGGTGCTGATCTCGAATGTTACGCTCTGCTTTGGAGCGAAGATCCGACCATTCGTAGGCTCCAAGAAAGAATAAAAAATACTATTACAAAAAAGGCATTTTTTCAACCAACAGGGAAGAATATGACGTCATCTCGCAACGTATGTGCGTGTCGTTAACTGCCTTCGAGGTTCTAAGTTCCCATTTTAACCTTGACGTGTTTACCTAATTGATTTGCAAGAGCGACCGCATGAAGAAAACAGTGCTCTTGCGATTGCTTATATATCAGATATCATCAGTTTTAATATTAAGATCTAACGAGGATGGGTCGCTGAAGTAAGCAGATTTTGCATGGGTTGTAAGATTATAACTGTAAACTTGCCCAGACGCACTTCGATCTACCAAATTTCGTTCAGCCAGATGCTTTCCACGCCGCCCAACGAGTTGGCCAGAACAATCGAGATCTCCCGCTATTTCAGAGGCGAACATCGGTTTCTGCTCATTATATAACGTCCGTAAAATTTCCAGTTCAGTTTCTGGAAGAAGAAGTTCTGGACTAATTGTTTCAATTACATCTCCATATTTCTTTGAGAGGTTTACAACGGTGCAAGTTCCAGTCTGACATTCTGGGCACTTCATGTGAAACAATTTCAAGGCTTGAAGCATAGATACTTCGAAATCCGTGCCACAGCTTGGACATTTAATTTCTTGGTTTTCCTGGATATAACTTCTCGCCAAACTATTATAGTCGAATTTTCTGTCTACAAAGTATAGTCTATCTTCACGCCTATCGGTTGGACGACCGAAACTAATCTGATATTTTACACATAAGCCGAAATTCAGTGCATAAATTGAGACACGGACCCCCTCCCTGTCTGATTGCTCAAAATATTTCGTTATAAAAAACGACGTCTCAAGTGATTGTAGGAGTTCGTCGTATTCATGCGAAACATAAAAATGGCTTGAATAAGGTCGGCTTCGGTTTGATGAACTGTCACGAGAACCTTCTTGCCTGATAAGTCGAGCACGTGAAACTATTGTTTCAAGAAGGTCTTTTAGTGAGTATATCGATGAGCGCTCTCTAAAGCTAAGGTTGTATTTTCCAATTTCAAAAAAAGGAGCAATTTTTTCTTCAAAATATCTTTGAGAAGACTCTTGAATAGACTGAATTCCAATCTTCTTGTCGTAAATTAATTGAGAATCATAAGCGTAAAGCATAAGATGGCCAAGTATGCGGGGATTAGCCATAGATGCATAAAAGAGAGTGCGCCAAAAATCAGGTAACTTTACATTAAAAAATACTGCAGCATCTATCTTGCAGAAATGTTGAATTCTTTTTTCAATTATTCTTTGAACAAAGTTTATGGCTTTGTCTTCCATTTTCGTAACGCCGCCGCCTCCGTATAGACCGTACATATCCAAATGAATTTCTTCGATTTTAGTTTTATCGAGAGATCCAAGATAAACTCGCCCAGGATAAGCTGCGATCTTAAATTTTATAAAATCAGACCACCTAGCTAGCGGTGATATTAGCGCATCTACCAATAGATACATTGCTTCACGTGGCAATTCAGAAAAATCGTCTAAAAATATGTAAAGATTCTTTATGCCGATTGAAGAAAGAATTTTCTGAATTTCTGAAATTATATTGTTTAAATCCATAATCCTCATTAATATATTTGTATAAACGTCTTCGTTGCTATGCTCATATGAGTAATTGTTTTCTAAATCAGCATTTATTCCGCCACTTATATCTGATTTGGATGCAGAAATTTTTATGCCGCCTGATTTTTTCTTGCTTTTTTTCTCAGAATCATTAATTTTTATTTCACTGGATATTATTCCAGCAATATTTTCGTAATTAGGAGACTCTAATTTTTTAATGATTTTGTCTAGGCCGGCAAATATCTCTGTTGATGTGCCTGAAAATCTATCCCGCAATCTGGTCAGAAAGCTTTGATCAACCTGAGCTTTTAACTCGTTTCGGATATCTGAAATTAAGAGTTTGAAAAATTTTTTATAAAGTAAAAATTTTTGAATTTGATCGGGGGACATAGCTGCATCTAATGCTTCTATCCTGATTGACGCGATAGGATCAATTTGTGATGCTTCAAAAACATTTCGAATATCCATATAGGCGGAAATGATATTTGATTTATTTTTTCGTATCTCGTGTTGCACACGTTGAAATACTGTTGATTTTCCGCTTCCTTTTCGACCCACTATAAATGTCGTATTTTCAGACAAAAGTGTTTTAAATACGTGTTCATTCGGTAGAGGATCTACGTAAAGTTTCTCGATTAGAGATCTGTTTCTATCATCATTAAGCTCAGCTCGACTAAATAGCTTAAGAGATACCGCTGCTTTATGGAAATTATCCAAATTTTTTGATGTAAGTTCGGTTGCCATCATTTGCTCCTGTTTGCTTGATGCCACAGTTGCACAAACGTAGCGCCATTCGAACCCTATTTCTGCTCTTTCGAATGGTCGAGTTAACAAGACCCGCCTTAGCCCTTAGGAGACCGATAACTTTGAATGACTTCCGCCTTGTGTAAGGTGTCTGAATATAATCAAATATGGCAGAAATGGGATGTAGTATATTATAGTTCAGCATCGTAAAATAAATAATTATAAGATGAGCGACCGAGATAATTGCATGAACAGAAGTTACCAACTTCTCGCCCTCACGATCTCCTCCAGCCGGGTCGTGTAGCGGGCTGACAACAGGGACTGTCGCGGC
>NZ_JAERLZ010000038.1:0-5529 GCF_018256175.1 Gluconobacter sp. Dm-44
AACCCGGCTGCTTCATGATCCATACTCCAATCAACGCAAGAGAAATGGAATCATAGAGAACAGGTCAGAGCCAAGGGTTTTTTTCGATCCCTCCAGGTCCACAGGAAAAAGCCGCATCTCAAGCCTATGCCCCGACATATCCAGAGATCGAATGCTGGAAAGTCCGTGATCCGATCCCGCGTCGAGCATGTCTTTGCGGGTCAGAAATCGCAAATGGGTCTGTTCGTCCGAACTGTCGGTATCACCCGGGCCACCATGAGGATCGGGCTCGCCAATATTGTCTATAATATGCGCCGCTTTCTCTTCCTCGAAAGATTGAGCGCGAGCGCGTAGTCATCCAGAGTGGGCAGTCCCCGGTATGCTCAAAACGCAGATCAAAAGCTACCCCAAAAACCGTCAATCAAATCACCAAAAGCCTGAAATCACCAGCCAAGCACATCAATCAACGGTTCTTCGATCCCTCCCCGTTCTGATGGCGCCAGAAAATCGTAGATCTCGGCGGTCGAGGGTCTTCCCCTTCGAAGTGGATGTCCTCGATCAAAGTCTCCCAGACGAACCAGACGGTATCAGAAAAGACAGACTGCATCATGCTCATCACAAACAACTATGCAGTGCGTTCTATTATTCAAGGACTAGAGCGGTTCCACTGAACTCTGAATCGAGAGGTGACACTGAAGAGGTCTTGTGATTCACCGTTTTCATTGATGGAGACGGTGATGGCACGAGCATTGAGTGATGATCTTCGGGAGCGTGTTCTGGAAGCTGGAGTTGCGGGAGCATCTGCCCGCTCGATTGCGGCGCGGTTCGGAGTGGGGATTTCGACGGCGATCCGCTGGTTGCGTCGGGAACGTGAGAGCGGCGAGCGGACGCCCCGTCGCCAGGGCAAGCCGCGCGGATCACGGCTGGACGCGCATGAAGCGTTCATTGCCGGCATGATCGAGGCGCAGAAAGACATCACGCTTCACGAAATGATAGCGCGCCTGGAAAGCGAACGGGCCGTCGGGATCGGTCGCACCATGCTCAGTCGCTGGCTGCGGCAACAGGGATGGACATTCAAAAAAAGACCGCTCATGCACTGGAGCAGGAGCGTGAAGACGTTCTGAAGCGACGACAGGACTGGTTTGATCGCCAGCCTGACCTTGATCCGCAGCGTCTGGTGTTCATTGACGAAACCAGCCTCTCCACGAAGATGGCCCGTCTGCGCGGGCGTGCCTTGCGCGGGGAACGTTGCCGCGCCGGTGTGCCGCACGGTCATTGGAAAACCACGACTTTCACCGGGGGGCTGCGTCTGACAGGCCTGACCGCGCCCTTCGTGCATGATGGTCCCATGAATGGCAGGATCTTTCAGGTCTATGTCGAACGCGTTCTCATCCCGACACTGAAGCCGGGTGATATCGTCGTGATGGACAATCTTCCAGCGNTGGCTTTCTCAAAACTCAAAGCCTTGCTGCGCGCTAAAGCCGAACGAACTGTCAGTGCTCTGTGGGATACCGTCGGCGCTATGCTTCCCGCTTTCACTCCCAGTCAATGCGCCAGCTTCTTTACAGACGCTGGATATGAACCAGATTAAAGCGGAGCCGCTCTAACAGACCCCGGACAGGAAAATAGCTTCTTTTATTTGTATTTCACAATTACTATTATTTATTACCTCTATCAGCCATTCTTTTAATTTTGTTTTTTTAATATTATACTTTCTTCCACTCAGTACCATGCGTGAAACATGTAGCATAGCCCCGAAATGTCCCATTTCAATAGCTTTTAAATACCAGTATATACCTTTATGACTTTCTACATCTTGACATCCCATCGTAAGCCAGTCGCCAAGCGTGGCTGCAGCATCCGAGTAACCCGCATTCGTTGCCTTACGTAACCAAGATTCAGCGCTCAAAGTGTCTCGATCAGCTTTTAATAGAAAAACACCATATCGAAAGTAAGCTTCAGGTATCTGATCCTCCGCCGCAGATTTTAGGTGCCATCTCAAAATAGTAGAATCTTGAGTGATTATCCCCTGCTCAATCGCCCTTGCCATCAGAAGATGAGCTTTTCCATTATTTATATTTTTTGTTTGTAGAACCATAGAAATCCAGTAATTAATAGAATCTTTAGTTGAAATTTCTGCAGAGGCGGCTCTATCATCTCCTTGAATACACCGATCCGCTAACTCAACCATAGCCCAAGGTTGATTATTTTTAGCTTCCTGGTGAAGGATAAAAACTGCCTTATCAGTATTTTTGTTCAATTTTATGTATATCAAACGCCATAAGAGACGTGTAGCAGGAGCGTCTCCGAGGTCTCTACCACGGTCACAAAATAGAATTGCATTATCAAGCCCTAGCGGAATATTTTTAGTAGAAATATGGGGTAATCCTAGAATAGAATCTAACGAGCTCTCCTCGAAATTTATAGCTTGTAGAGCAAGACGAGCCCGCCAGTACCATGACGGAACATCTCCCAGATTTGTTGCCTTTTTTAACCAGTAATGTGCCGATGCAATAGTAGAAGTGTTTTTCCCAAAAGTACCATTTAAATAACTTGCTCCGAGATAACGACATGCGTCTGGGAAATTAGCCTTAGCTGCACTTCGTATGGCAGCATACCTCTTCTGCGAATGTATATCCCCTCTGATAGCCATCTTATATCGATGTGATATCAGAGGATGTAAAAATAGACGCATATGCACCATCACGGCGACACCGGTACATAAATTTGAATGGCGCTATCCCCGATATTATGAATATCTACATGTGTTACACCACCAATCATAACAGAAGAGTTGGAGTTATCAAATGTCATAACTACCGAATTTCCTTTTTCTGTTATTTTATACCCATGTGCATCAGACAGTCCTGTCAAAATAAGTGTATCGTTAGATGATGTGAAATCATTTATAGTCATATTTAAATTTGATTTAATATCTCCTTGAATTGACACATTACCTGTAGATGCAATTCCATTATTATATCCTAGATTAGCGTTAAGTGAACCGCCAAAAACAAATACTTGTGCATTCTCTATTCCGGAATTAAATGTAGTATTCCCACCTTGAACTACGTCCTTGATCGAACCACTAGCTGTTGAAGTTGAAGCGTTAATAACAGTATTTGGAGCCGTTGACCAAATTTCTTGGTACCCAGAACCACCATTAATACAGTTAATTGATTTAACCTGTTTAGAATTTGAGGCTATAATTAACTGATTACTTTTATTATTATCTCCTCCGTTAACAGTTAAATCTACGCCGTAATTAAAAATAGTTTGACTGCCAGCCCCTGCTGTCATCACTACACTAGCTACATCTTCAGGATTGGTTTCATTCTGAAAAGCAACCAACGTCTCGGTCCCAGCTCCTCCTGTAATATTCATGTCTCCTCCTTGAGAGACTAACAGATCGTTTGCAGAAGATGCTAAACTACCATATACATTTGTTGTTCCTGCATTTGACCAAATAGTTACCATCTCGGTATTGAGATTTACATTAGTGGTTCCACCTTGAACGTCGATATAAGCAGAATTTATATTTCCTTTATTTGAAGAGAAGATACCTCCCGCGAAAGAAGATGCATCTGAGGCGTTAAAAACCGTATCTTGCGAGCCAGTCCAGACTTGCTGATTTCCTCCCCCATTTACCAAAAGTTTTCCAGTACTTGAAATGTTACCAGAAACTATTACTTGATATCCTTGGCTTTCATTATTTACTTCAACACTATTATTTCCTGTTAATAAAATAGATTTAGAATCATTATTCTGTTTTATATTGTATTTAGCATTTGATCCTGTTGATAAAGTTAGCGTAGATGCCGCTTCTAAAGAAAAATTCACAGTTCCATACTTAATTGATGGATTCATGTCTGTGTTAATAGATATATTATATACACTGTTAGAGTTGATGTTTTCTGATGTGAAGTATGAAAAATTTCCAGAAACGTTCAAAACTGAGTTTCCGTCGATAGTAGCCGATCCTCCCTTACCAATGATGTTTGTAGACAGACCTAAGGCATGAACACTCGCTGCAGTTCCTGATCCTATAGTTAGAGTATCATTTCCATTACTCGTGATGTATTGCGGATTTTTTAAGGTATATATCGAAGAATTTGCGTTTCCAGAATTTAAAAGAAGATTTGTTTCTCCATCAGATGGAGTAGTAGTTGAAATTTGATTATCTTCCATCTGTAGATCTGAGATAGATTGAATTTTTTGACTTTTATCTGAATATTTTATGTTAGATGATAAATCTTGTGTTATTGATATATCGTTAATATCCATAGTCGCGCTAGAATTTGATGGTTGAGCAGTACCTAGATTACCTGCCTCTCCCCCTACATATGACCCAGTAAGGTTCCAATTCGAAAGGTCTTGATAGTACGAAGCATTTTGAGGATCTTGACGTGAAAGTATAGTAATTACTTTATCAAGTGCAGCGTTTAGATTTATAGATACATTATGAAAACTCGATGTATCTCCTGAAAAGGCATCTAATTCACCGTTATAGTTATATTCCATTGATCCAAGATAAAGCGATATAGCTGTCAAGTCTCCCGGACTATAGATTTTGCCTCCAGAGTTGGAACCATTTAATGATGAATAACCTGCTTCAACAGTTTCTACACCACGCGAGTCATAGACAACGGATTGTAGAAAAATACCGAGTTGAGGAACTCCAGAAATTTTCTTTACTGTATTAAAATTTACAGTAAAATTATTTCCGAATGAAATAAGTCCTGTACTTCCGCTTATATTAGTGATACGCTCATTAGCCGTAAAATTAATTTGATGATCAAATGTGACATCAGTACTTAAATTTTTGTAAGTCTGTAAATTAACATCATTTAAGTTGCCGCCTTGCACTTGAATTCCATAAGTATACCCAGGTAATATTCTTCCATCTTTGCTTGCATCCGAAGATTCAGAGGAATTGTATATAGATAAACTAGAATTTCCTGCGCCGTCATTAATGCTTCCTTGCTGCCAAGTTGCAACAGGAGTTCCTAAGAGATTATCTTTGAATTCTATATCTTCTAATATAGGAGATGTTGGATCGAAATAGGAACCCGAACACCATTGCGTAACATCCCAATCATCATTGAAAGTTCCAGGAAGATTTGGTATAGAATCCTGATATTGTTCAATACCATTAATGACTTGTCCATTATTAAATCTAAAGTTAGGTCCATTTGTGCTTGGATTTTCAAAAATATTGACAATTGACTTAGCGATAGACATTTTATATCACCTTATAGGTTTTTTACTTCTGAGAAAAACTTTAAGAGACTTTATTTTATAAAACGTTAAGATAGAGGGATCGAAGAACACTTGATTGATCCGCTTGGCCCGTGATTTCTGGGTTTTGGCGATTTGAAGAGTTCGAAAAACCCCTTGGTTTTGAAAGCAGCTCTGTGATTCCATTCGTCTGGTTCTGACTGAGGGAATAGCGCTATGGAGCGGGCGGGATTTTTTTGATGTTGAAGAGCGGCTTGCTCGATTGAGCGGACTTGGTGACCAGCTCGAAGCGTTTTCCCGGACTGTGGATTT
>NZ_JAERLZ010000039.1:0-5347 GCF_018256175.1 Gluconobacter sp. Dm-44
GGTCGTAGTTTAAATGATAGTATTCACGATATAGCGCATTCTCCAGAAGCGCGCACACAGCAAATAGATCCTTTCCTACAAAACAGTGTTGGAAACATTTCCGACGATCTGGAACAGAGCGCGGCAACGGTCCTGAATTATGTGTCACAAGCTGCGATGAGCATTCGTGATTATTCACAGGACCAGCTTCAGTCTCTTGCTAACGGGTATCAGACGTCCTTTACGCTTGATAGCAATGTCGTGAACAGCCTTACGCCTCACAGCTGGACTGCATGGCAGTGCCTTGCAGCGGCGGTTGTTGTTTCTTTCGCGGTGATGAGCGCGCCGGAGATGGGCGCTGCAGCGGTGGTGGGAGGCGTTGCTGTCCCGGGCGGAGAGGCCCTTCTCGACAGAGCGGCGCTGATCATGGAGTCTCGCTTCGTTACGGATCTAGAAACAAAAAACCCCAATATTTTGACGTCCGCCGGAAAGACTTATGCAGCAGACGATCTTGCTCCGATGATTGCTCAGCATAGTGAGAAACATATTGATGCCCTTACGAAGCCCAATTCCATTCCATTGCGAACACTCGGGATTAACAACGTACATGACCTGTCAGAATATGCAAAAAATATGCTTTTGAACGCCCCAAGTAACTCTAGCAGATATGAAATAAACTCAGAATTGGGTGGAGACAGAATCGGAATATGTGACCGTCAAGACCAAACGGTATTGATATTTAATCCATACTCAAAAACTATTGGAGATAACAATGGTACTTTATTCATCCCCAAATTCGGATATAGCTATTTTAAAGTATTACAATAATGACTGATAATTTCACTCTCTCCTTTGATGAGCTGGTTTCAATTCGGAACTATCTGGTTGCAACGGTATTGGATTTTTCAGATGCCACCGAGATATCCATTTTAGGAATGTTTTCAGATGATGAAATTTTGATGGAAGTAATAAAGATAAAATCTTTTCTTTTACAAAACAAGAAAGAATATAATAACGTCTTTTCAAGTGGAGAGTATAAACTTATAAAAATCTGTTTGTACCATGGTAATCTGGCTTTAGGGATATATGACAAATATAAGCCACAAATAGATTACGGGTCCTGTATTTTTTCTGATACTGCGGAAAGGTTATTAAACTACATAAATTCCGACACTGTTTCAGCCCATCTATCTTCTAATTAAAAAAAGATAAACAGCTCTGTGGGTGTTTAGGACCTCTTAGATCTTAAAATTTTTCCCTCGAGGGGTAAGACGTCTCGACATGATCTGCGGCGGACGATAGCAGCGATTTTTTGGCGTCATGAGAATGGTGCGAAATGGCGGAGTATCCCCGCTAAGCTGCAGACCGTTGTCGAACTGCCTGAATTCATAAAGCGGGCAAAAGCCCTGATGTCAGACGACGATCGTATGGCTCTGATTAACATGCTCGCTGCGATGCCAGATGCTGGCATTTCTTTAGGTGGCGGTCTGCGAAAGGTCGTGCTTTTCCCGCGAGGGTGGTGGGAAGAGGGGAAGGTACAGAACTCTCTACGTTTTTGGTGGAAGACAGATGCCTCTGTTCCTCCTGACCGTTTTTGCCAAAAACGAGAAAGACAATCTGACGCGATCTGAACAGGTTGCCCTGGTAGAGTTGAGCAAAACGCTTATTGCGAAATACGGAGAACCATCATGAGCGCTTATGACAGCATTCTGCAGGGGGTGAATGCGGCTCTTGCCTATTCAGAAGCTCCCGCCGAGGACAGCGTGACCCACCAGGTCCGTGTTCCATCGGTTGACGTGGCGGCCATCAGAACCCGGACCGGACTCTCTCAGGCCCAATTTGCCAGAAGCATCGGGGTCGCCAAAGGAACTCTTTTGAACTGGGAACATGGTCGTCGTCAGCCAACCGGACCAGCCCAGGTTTTGCTGGCGATGTTGGATAAGCGACCGTCTTTAGTGAGTGAGCTGCTTTCTGTGGCTCGCTGAGAAAACACAGGTCCTGATACGCTCATTCAGACGACCAATATGGGGGGAAGGCGGAATGTCGGGTGCTCGGGAGAGATGGTCGAAAGCGGCCTTTCGCTGCACTCACTTTCGTGGCCACATTCCTCCGATCAGAAGCGAGAAAAAAATTACCGAGAGGAACTCACAATCAAGCGATTTTAGAACTCTCCTCGTGATTTAAAAAAAGCTATTAGGCAACACGAGCGTTGTTCCTTCTTTTAGTATTGCCCAGCCATAATTTTTTCTCAAAGAATATTCCAAGAAAATAATATTATCTTCGACATCATATTCTGGAAGGTTATCTAATGGAAAATCATTAAAAATGCGCTTTGCAACATCAATCGGATCCTCTTCGGAGAAGATAGGTATATTATTTTCTCTATCATGTTCAATTATTATATTATTTTTTATGCCCATCGTAAAAAGTAGTATAATATGGCTGAATTTTTCTCTTGTTGTTAAATTTTTCTCTTTGAAAAACAACTCCTTCCATATCATGGAGAAATCTTCATCACATAAGCTCTCTAAAATTTTCTTTGTGTCTTCAATATCCATTACTTTACCCCTATTTCGAAAATTTAAGACGACTTACACCGTTTGACATTGTAGGTAAATCTATGGTCCAGTCTTTACCAGAACCTGAAACTGTACGATATGTTATATTACCAATTTCTGTTTTCACGGTATACACCTTTCCGATATCACTATCTATTTTTAGATACGGATCTAATGGCCCTTTAATACATGTAAGGTTACGAAAGATATTTTCAACTGACTGCTCATTTGCCCCAGTGAAATCCATGGCTCTCTTTTGGTATTTAGTAGAATAATTTTGCGTCAGACTGGCACCATCATCCAAAACCACTGTAGTACCGGAATTTTTTGGATTTAAATTTTCGAATTTTTCTATTTGAGAAGAATATAACGCATACTGCGGCTCAGAGCTTGCCCCCTTTGTTTCGAATATAGCAGCAGAACTGATTTCATTATCTAAGGTTGCCCCTAAAATTTCCTCTCCGCCAGAGACCAATATTTCGCCGACAGCTACAGCTTCTCCGGGTGGAGTCATACTTATTGCTAAAGTTGCGGCCAAACCTACCCAACTAATCCAATTGTTTTGAACTAACTTGTCATAACTACCTTCAGAACCAGAGAGTGCGAACGTGTTTTGATAGTTTGTAGCGAGTGACTGAATTTGGTCTTGTGAGTAATCTCGAATACTCATGACAGCTTGCGACACGTAATTCAGGACCGTGGCGGCGCTTTGCTCTAGATCGCCGGAAATATTACCAACATTATTCCGCAGGAAAGGATCTATTTGCTGTGTGCGCGCTTCTGGAGAATGCGCTATACCGTGAATACTATCATTTAAACTACGACCGTTCCCAATAGCATCCTGATAACTCTGATTTCCACTCGTATCTATCGAACGTCCGAGTTCAATATGGTAAAGATCATTCAGTTTGCCGATCTCTTCGGCTGAGTGCGCCATACTCCAGCGAATATCGTGCAGCGTTTGTCCCGATGCCATTGCATTCTGTTGAGCTGTCAAACCGTCTGGATCCGACCCACGGCCCAAGACCTGAGAATAAAGGTCGTTGACCTTTGCTGTCGAAGCATCAGAAAATGCGATGTCTCTTCGAACCTGATCTGGTGAACCGCCGTTGCTGGCCGTCTTGTAGGCGTTCTCATAATCCTGTTCTGAAGGTGAGGTTCCCAGAATGTCACTAAAGTCTTTCTGTAAGTCCTGATCGAGATCAGACACCTTTATAGGGACGTGTGCACCAGACGGCGCCGTGTAAGTTGCAAAATCTTTTCCGTTAGGCGCAAGAAGAAAGGTGCCAGTGCTCAGGACTTCAGCTTTGTAACCGTGATACGATACAATCCGATGGCCATGGACAGGGATATGCTCGTCGTTTGATGATGAATTGGAAGGAGGACTGTTGGAGCTTCACCAAGTAGATGGATCCACTCCGCCTCCTCCACTGCCTTCATCATCTGGATCAGAAGGATGCGATGTGAAAGTATCCCCGCCTCCACTCGCTTCGACACCCCCACCTCCATCTCCGCCGTTGTTATCAGGAATGCTGGCACTCTGTTTGGGGGGCGTGTAGCCATCATCGCTGCCCGGATCTTCCGCTGAACGCGCCAACATGACCAGTCCGATTGACGAAGACGACGGGGTCTGTATTGCAGGGACAGAAAATTGAGTGTCTTTTGTCGACTGTTCCGTACCATTTCCAAAGTTTTGGAGCGTCTGAAGCGCGGCCGTAAGCGCTGGACTATTACGGTGATAGTCTGTCGCCCCCCCCATATTGGGTGATCTCATTATTTGAGGATGTGCCACTAGCCAATTTTAGATCATAATCTGTTGTTGAAGCAGCGGCTCCAAACTGATGGTTTGCTATCCCTGCGGAATGGCCCCCTCCTGGGATCTGCGCCAAGGCAGTATCGTGGGAAGATGTAGGCAGAGACGTAAAAAAAACTTTGATCCGTCATGGTAGCTCTGGCTTTTGTATAATTTCGTTACGTTAAGTAACTCACAGATACAAAAGAACGTCAAATGATAATGCCACATCGGCCTGCTACCTGACTTGCGGCAATTTCTTTGTTGGGCTGACCTGAAGGTTAGAACTTATGAACAGGTCATAATGGCGGATGCGATGAAAGCCTGATGGCAGGACATTTAGTATGAAGCGGCGGATAATATGAGACTATGTATTCAGAGGCTATATCCGTTATCGGAATGCGATCGTAGTATTCGATGTCCGTTATGAGGCGATTGTCGCCCGTCTGCTCTGGCATCACTGAGCAGACGGGCACTTCGGGGGGGAACCGGAGTGTCCGCTCCTCATCGGAAACTCTGCGAAGCGGACATAACGGTCACTTCCGGCGCAGATCACTTTGGCAATGATAATGATCAGCCCTGCCCCAAAGCCTGGACGCCGTTCTTGCCGGTGATTTCCATGCTCGCTTCGAACGAGGGCTGGTCGCGTTTTTCCGCGGCCTGTCATCTCCCGGCTGACGCCAATACGCCGCCAGGCAGGCATTGCCGGACGATTTTTCCGTCGGACTCTATCATCAGACGGGTTTCGTTTGATGATCAGGGTGCTTGCACGTTACGTCGAAGAGGACAGGCTTTCAGCGAGCGCTGCCCAACCGTCCTGGACAGGGGAAAGAGCCGCTGCAAAGGTCGCGTCATCAAGAGGAGCATTTTCTCGGATGATAGCGTCTGAAAGGGTAATCGCGGGCATCGGAGAGACGGGTCTCATTTTAAGTCCCTCCGCCACCTGATGCAGTTGCGCCGCGCACTTCCCGCCGCCATGACCGCCATAGGTGACGATCATCAAGGGTTTTCCTTTCCA
>NZ_JAERLZ010000003.1:0-276884 GCF_018256175.1 Gluconobacter sp. Dm-44
CGCGGGGTGGAGCAGCCCGGTAGCTCGTCAGGCTCATAACCTGAAGGCCGCAGGTTCAAATCCTGCCCCCGCAACCAGTGAATAAGCGTCTGAAAAGACAGAAGAAAAGCCACCCAATCGGGTGGCTTTTTTGGTGCCTGAAATGCCCGCAGGAAACACATAGGAAACAAACGAAAAGGAATTCAGGCGCAATTTTGTCGGTTTTCACTTTCGCGTGATCGTCGGGACGCTAGCCCTCGTAGTCGCAAAGACAGGGCTTTGGTTCTACGACATGCAGTGCAAAACGAACTGCGCCTAGTGTTTCCAGGCCGGGTTTCAACTCCATCGTCGGGATCTGATAGTCGCCGCCGTTT
Organism: Gluconobacter sp. Dm-44; assembly: GCF_018256175.1. Classification (NCBI taxonomy): domain Bacteria; kingdom Pseudomonadati; phylum Pseudomonadota; class Alphaproteobacteria; order Acetobacterales; family Acetobacteraceae; genus Gluconobacter; species Gluconobacter sp. Dm-44. The sequence continues at coordinate 354 of NZ_JAERLZ010000003.1, forward strand.
TGTTTCCGGTATGGGATCGGCGTTGTCGTTGCGAGCGTGCGCATACGCTCGCGAAGTTGTTCGGACACAATTTCGAAACGTGCGTCATCCAGTCGGTCTGTCCTGTAAGCCACGAAAGGCGGTAGCACTGTGAAGCCGGGATAGAACAGAATGCCATGGTTGATCGGAAACAGCAGATCATCGATCTGACCATTGATCCCGCGTTCGGAATAATGCTCCGGCCAACCTCCCGTCGTTACGAGCAGCATGGCGCGCTTGCCTGCCATCACGCCCTCGCCATAGCGATCCCCCCAGCGGCGGTCGCTGTGTTCACCAACGCCATACGCAAAGCCACAGGCATAAACGCGGTCAACCCAGCCTTTGAGGATCGCCGGCATGGCGAACCACCAGAGCGGGAACTGGAAAACCACGGTATCGGCCCAGCGAAGTTTCTCCTGTTCTGCTTTCACGTCATCCGTTAGGCCGTCTGCTGCGAATTCGCGGGAAGATGCAGATGCCACTTTAAGGCGCTCGTCGGTAGGCAGATCCGGGAAATCGCTGCGGTCGACGGTCGCTTTCCAGTGCATGGTATAAAGATCAGAGACTTTGACCTCGTGCCCCTGCGATTGCAGTTCGGCGACTGCGATATCGAGAAGAGCGCCATTGAGGGAGTGTCGTTCGGGATGGGCGAACACGATCAGGACATTCATGCGTGGGGCCTTGTCTTTGTAAAAAAGGTTCGTTTCCCGGCAAGACTAGGCGATAGGATATTCTTCTCCCATATGGAGATAGCGGAAGGCACTGTGCCGAAAAATGGAACAATCCTTGATCTCGCTGGAACGGATGCGAACCTTTGTACGCATCGCTGAACGCGGCAATCTGGCCGCCGTCGCACGGGAAACCGGTGCCGGACAATCGACAGTGACGCGGCATCTGCGTGAACTTGAAGAGGCTCTGGGTGTCTCGTTACTGACGCGCACCACGCGCCGGACTGCTTTAACAGACGAAGGCACGCGATATTATGCGCAGTGCGTGCAGATTCTTTCTCTTGTCGAGCAGGCAAGTCAGGAAATGCGTGACACACGGCAGGCAACTGCCGGAACGGTGCGTATTTCCTGTACGGGTGCGTTGGGTGTTCTGCATGTCAGTCGTCTCGTCTATGCTTTTCAGGACGAGAACCCAGGGATCAGGGTGGAATTCGGTCTGACGGACGAGCGTATTGATTTGGTGCGTGACGGTGTTGATATCGCCATCCGTCTTGGCCCCCTGAGCGATTGCGCAATGAAACTGCGCTCCCTTGGCGAGAGCGAGCGTATGCTGGTCGCATCTCCCGAATGGCTGCGTCGCAACGGTCCGGTGCGGAGCCCCGAGGACCTGCGTCAGCTTGAAGGCGTACGGATGTCTCGTGTGCATGGATCGGACCGGCTGGTTTTGCGGAGCACGAGGGGCAGAAATCACGTTGTGCCGTTCCACGGTCGTTTAATCGTCGATCATGGTTTGGCAGCGCGGGATGCGTTTCTTGCAGGTCGAGGCTATGGGCCAGCCCATCGCTGGCTGATAGAGGACTGCCTGCGGGATGGTCGGCTTGAGCATGTGTTACCAGATTATACACTGTCGCCCGTGCCGCTGAGTATGCTGATCGCGCCGGAACGGACGAACCTGACCCGGGTTCGTCTCTGCGTTGATTTTCTTGCAGAGGGACTTAGGCGGGTTCCCGGCATCAGCCGGTGAGTGTTCGAACTTTGCTGCGGCATTCAGCCTGCGTGCGCACAGAAGCTAACATGCGCCTGCGGATCAGTCCGCTCACGGGGCGGATAAGATACCAGTAAGGCGCGAAACGTCGCCGGGTCGCGGACGTAGGACAAAAGACACATGTCTCGGTCGTGAGGCGCGCTCTTCCGTGTGTCAGAGGCAGAAGCGTGAAGGAAAGCACAAGTCTGCAAACGTCCTGCCTTGCGCAACTCCGGAAATCTTCCACTGAACGGCATGGGAGTAACCCGTAATCGGCTTCCCAGAATGCACCAACCAGCCCGAAAGCAAGGGTGCTGTCTCCATCACGTCCTAAAAAGGTAAAATCGTCCTGGTCAAAGGGTGGTCGACTGGTGCGTCCCAACATATGCATGGGCAGTTCGCGTAGCTTTATGGCAGCACGAACCAGCGGATCATGTTTCAAGCGGTAGTCCATCGCGCAGTCAAGAATGCGTCCCGGAGGCGCCGCAATATCGATGCTATGTCGTTCCCGAAAATCAACACGAGGCAGAAGCGTCTCGATCCAGTTCGGGGAAAGCGTCGCGGCGCCTTTAGGTGTCATCTGTCAATACCGGGCATCGGCACGAATCCCGGTAACGCCCGGACGCGATCGATCCAGCGTGTCAGCGCGCTGAAAGGGGTGATGTCGATCCCGCCTTCATGGGCGAGCGCAAGATAGGGAAATAGTGCGCAGTCCGCGATGGTCGGTCGGTTAAGAGCGAACCAGTTATGGACACTCAGATGCTGGTCCAACAGAAGCAAAAGCCGCTGCGTGACAAGACGTGCGCTTTCCATCGAACGGTCATAGCCAAATTTTCGGATCAGGCGAGCCGTGTTTGGACCATCGCGCACCTCGTTCGCGGCGATGGAAAGCCATTGCACGATTTCAGCCTGGGCTGCTGGTTCTTGTGGCCACCATGTTCTGTCCGCAAGTTGGCCGGCCAGATAGACGAGGATCGCCTGGGAATCACGCAGAACGATCTCCCCGTCGATCAGAACTGGCACTTCCTGAAACGGATTCAGGGCCGTGAATTCTGGAGTGCGCTGTTCGTCTGCCGCGAGGTCCACGGGTACATGTTCCAGATGAATTCGGGCCAAGGCTGCCAAGAGGCGCACCTTATAACAATTGCCGGAGAGTTCGAGATTGTAGAGTTTCATGAACGCTTCTCCGTCATGCGTGATGACTACGTCTGATTTGTATAAAGCTTTCCCCCAGCAAGCGCACGCTTCGTTGCCGTGCTGGAAATGGGCAGAGGGAAGGGGACAGGGTTTTTGAATTCCCTGCCTCGGTTTCCGGGCCATTACGATTTTCTGTGTTCATACGTGCGCGCTTGGCTTTATTTTGTACCAGATCGCATAAAGAGCGGGCAGAAAGAGCAGAATCAGCACTGTTCCTGCAATGGTTCCTCCAATGAGGGTAAAGGCCATCGAACCCCAGAACACTGATTCTGTCAGAGGAATAAAGGCCAGTACAGCCGCGAGCGCAGTCAGAATGACCGGGCGTGCACGCTGTACGGTGGCTTCAACGACGGCATGAAAAGGATCAAGTCCCGCAGCCTGATTGACCTTGATCTGCCCTATCAGGATCAGTGTGTTGCGCATCAATATGCCCGATAGTCCGATCAGTCCCAGAATTGCATTGAAGCCAAAAGGCTGATGAAAGAGCAGCAGGACGGGAACAGTACCAACCAGCCCCAATGGTGCTGTTAAAAAGACCATTATCATGGCGGACATGGTGCGTGTCTCAATGACCAGAACGAGAAGGGTCAGGAGGACCATCACCGGAAAGATCGGAAGCAGAGCGCGATTAGCCTTTCCAGCTTCCTCTGTATTTCCACCCGTTTCGATACGATAGCCGGGCGGCAGGGTTGCCTTCAGATGAGCCAAAGCAGCTTCAATCTCTGTCGAGACTTGTGGGGGCTGAAGATTTTCGTCGATATCGCTTTGCACCGTAATGGTCGGCACACGGTCCCGCCTGCGCAGGATGGGGTCTTCTGCGCGGTAGTCGAGATGACCGATCTGGCTCAGGGAAATCGCCCTACCTGTGTTATTGCTGATGGTCATGTCCTTGAGACGATCGGGGTTGAGGCGGTCATGGCCCGCGCTTCGGGCGATCAGATCGACGGTCCGGATATCCTCGCGTACTTGAGTGATTGGAATACCCAGAAGAAGAAACTGAATCTGGGAAGCGGTCTCTTCGGGCGTTAAACCAACGAGCCGCAAACGGGCCTGATCCAGCACGAAATGGGCTGTAGGAGCGCGTTCGCCCCAGTCGGTATTCACCTGGCGGGTATTCGGGTTTTGCCTCATGATGTCCTGCACTTGCCGCGCGATCACTCGCAATTCGTCTGCATCAGGACCCATGACACGAAATGCGACGGGAAAGTGAGAATAGGGGCCGAAGACGAGTTGCGTTGCACGGATGCGGGCTTCCGGCGCCAATCCCTGCGCGACCTGCGCTCTGAGCTTGAATTTAAGACGGTCACGCGCTTTTTCGTTCGGGGTCAGAACGATAATTTTCGCAAAGGACGGATCGGGAAGTTCAGGGTTATAGGCAAAGAAGAAACGGGGCGCGCCAGCACCTACATAACTCGTGACGATGGTGGCTTCCGGCTGGGTGCGTAGCCAGTTTTCCACGCGTGCGGTGATTTTGCTGGTTGCTTCAATGCCCGTACCTTCGGGCATCTGGACTTCAACGAGTACTTCCGGACGATCGGATGTCGGAAAGAACTGTTGTTTGACGGCTCCCATCCCCACGACCGCCAGAAGGAAAGCTGCCGTGACACTCCCCGCAACCATGAACTTGCGACGCACTGCCCAGATGACAAGGCGACGAAACCTCTGATAGCGCGGCGTCATGTAAGGCGAGCCGTGCTCGTTACCGACCTTATGGATTTTGGGGAGAAGCTTTACCCCCATATAAGGCGTGAAAACGACTGCAACGACCCACGAGGTGATCAGTGCAAATCCGACCACCCAAAAGATGTTGCCCGCATATTCGCCAGCCGTGGATTGGGCGAAACCCACCGGTGTAAAGCCAATAACCGTGACGAGTGTGCCAGCGAGCATTGGGGCCGCGGTATGGCTCCAGGCATAGGCCGCAGCGCTGGTGCGTTCATACCCTTCCTCAAGTTTCACCACCATCATCTCGATTGCGATGATGGCATCGTCCACCAGAAGGCCAAGGGAAATAATCAGGGCGCCAAGAGTAATACGATCAAGTGCCCGGCCAGTCAGATGCATGATGATCATGACGGTCGCAAGCGTAAGGGGAACAGCAGCGGCAACCACAATGCCCACACGCCAGCCAAGACTGATGAGGCTGACAATCATCACCACGATCAGCGCCACAAAAAACTTGAGCATGAACTCGCCGACCGCCGCGTGAATATTCACGGCCTGATCGACGACTTTTGTCAGCGTGACGCCTTGTGGAAGGCCTGCCGAGAGGGTCTTGCCTGCGTCATCGAGCGCAAGCCCCAGTGTCTGACCGTTCCAGTGCTCCTGCATTACGACATTGAGGACCAGCGCCTGCTCGCCATTGTGCCGGATCAGGTAGGCCGGAGGATCTTCATAACCACGATCGACTGTAGCGATGGCGCCTATTCGGAAGGTTCGGCCATTGGCTGCGACGGGTGTGTTGCGGATCGCTTCGAGATCGTTGAAACGGCCATCCAGACGGATGAAAACCTGTGGACCGCTGGTATCGATCGAACCCGCTGCCGTGACGCTGTTCTGGTGGGAAAGAGTATTGAAAATATCCTGCGGCCGGATGCCAAGTGTGGCGAGGCGCGCGTTGGAAAGATTGACGAAAATCTGCTCGGGACGTTCTCCGACGATGTCGACTTTTCGCACGCCTGGCACATGCAGCAGGCGCTGGCGGATGGTCTCGGCATGGCGAACCAGCAGCCGTTCGGGCAGACCATGGCCTTCGATCGCATAAACGGCGAAATCGACGTCGCTGTATTCGTCGTTGACAAAAGGCCCCATGACACCGCGCGGTAGTTTGGGGGTCGTATCAAAAAGCTTTTTGCGCGCCTGATAGAACTGTTCTGACACCGTAGATGGCGGCGTGTTGTCCTTTAGTGTGACCAGAAGAACGGTCATTCCGGGCCTGGAGAGGGTTTCGACCCGGTCATACCACTGAAGTTCCTGAAGTCTTTTTTCCAGAGGGTCTGCGACGAGATCCTGCATCTCCTGTGCCGTGGCACCTGGCCAGACAGCAGAGATGGTAAAGCTTTTGACGGTAAAAGTGGGGTCTTCAGCACGCCCGAGCTGTTTGAAGGAAAAAGCCCCGGCGAGACTGAGGGCGATAATCAGAAAGAGGGTGATCCCGCGCTCGCGAACCGCCAGAGCCGAAAGGTTGAAGCGGCTCATTGCATCGCGACCTTCTCGTGAGCGAGTGACACATGCTCGTCGGGATGCAGGTAATGGCCTCCTGTTGCGACAATCGTCGCTCCAGAGTGCAATGTGGGGTCGCTGGCAGGAGTGAGGACAGCGTTTTCTTCTGTCAGTTGTGCGACGGCGACTTTATGGAAACTGACGCGGGACGTTTTGTTGTCTACGATCCATATGCCCTGACCCTGTCCTTCGTCATCCAGTGCTCCCAGAGGAACCTGAAGCCTCTGTGCGTCCTGATCGAACGGGAGTTCGACCCTGACCGTCGTTCCCAAAGGAGCCGATGCGCCTTTGTCTTCCAAGACATAGCGTGCCGCATAGGTGCGCGTTGAGGCATCCGAGGCATCGGAAAGCTCTCGCAAATGGGCAGAGATCTTCTGAGCGCCGCCATAGAGAAAAGCGCTTGCTTCTGAATGTAACGCTGGACGGAGGCCTTCCGGAAGATCGACGCGCGCTTCGCGGGGACCGGCATGAGCCAGGACGATGACGGCTTGGCCGCTTGATACAACCTGGCCCGGTTCTGCCAGTTTCTGGACGATAACCCCGTTGGCATCGGCGCGGAGCAGTGAATAATCGTCCTGATTGCGGGCAACTTTTTCCTGAGCGATGGCGGCATCGAGCTGCGCTTTTGCGCTGTCAGCTTCTGCTTTCACTTCGTCGTAGGTTAAGGCAGACGCTGCTCCCGTGCCAACAAGGCCGCGATAGCGCTTTTCATCGGCGGCAGCCTTTACCCAACGGGCACGTGCGGAAGCCATGCTCCCTGTCTGTGCCGTCAGGGCATGAACGTAATCAGTCGGATCAAGCCGCATCAGCACCTGACCAGCCTTTACCTGCTGGCCGACGTCAACCAGACGCTCAATAATTTTGCCTTGAATACGAAAGCCCAGATCGCTTTGTACCCGCGCGACGACAGTCCCGGTGAATTGGTACGTGTCAGTGCGCGCATTTTCGATCTGGGCGGTCTGAACGATACGATCGGCAACGCGAGGGTCGGAGTGAGCCTCTCGTTTGCAGCCGACGAGTCCTAAAGTGGCGAACAAAGTTGCCGCCGTAAGGCGGGGCAGGCGCAAGACGGCCATTGAGGGCTCCAGGACAAGAGTGGTGACTTATCCTGTTTATTAGTGAACGAAATGTCAAATCGTCACTTAAAATTTACGGTGCGAGGCTGCGCAGAACCAGATTGGCAATCATCGTGGCATCGGTATCGAGGGTCTCCAGATTGTATTCGAGAAGAACGGGATGCCGAATGGGCTGAAGGCTGAGTGTGATGGCGCGGCAGGCTTCATCAATCGGCGTCTTGCGTTCGAACTCTCCCTGTTCACGCCCTTCCAGAATAATGTGGCGGATAATGCTGCTCAATTCCTGATCGAAGGCGATGGCGGCGTGCCATTTCTCCTCAATTGCGGACGCGACAATATCGTGCATTTTACGATCATGAATAAACAGATCGGCCCCATTATGAGCAAGAGACTGAAAGGTTTTTCGCAGTTTTTCAGGGGGCGTGATGTCTTCTCTCACGACGGTCTGGATGTCAGTCAGGAGCTTGTCGTGACAGAGGGTGCAGATCGCTTCGCCAATGGCTTTTTTTGAGTCGAAGAATTTATAGAGATAGGCGGTGGACAGACCGATCGCCTTTGCCAGATCCGCGACTGTCGTTTTTTTATAGCCGTACCGCCGGAAGTGCTCGTGTGCCGCCGTGATGATCTGCTCCCGACGGTCATGATCGACGGGGCCTCGTTGCCCGGAAGGTTTTCTGGTCATCGTTTTGCCCCTTGTTTTACCCGTCCTTCATAGCTCTGTTACCCAATATTGACAACGAGTGACGAATGTGAAAACCATTCACTCGCATTGTAGAGCCAGACACGATTGCTGGATCACATTTGGGGCATGAGCATATGGCTGTCGATCACACCGCACGAGCGATGTTTGTGAAGCCCTCAAGGGTCGTGCGCTTCGCGAGAACGTCTTTGTCGCTTACGGCTATGTTAAGTCTCGGGGCATGTGCGGTGGGGCCAAATTACAAGGCACCTCACTCGGATCTTGCCGCGTTTCATAATGTCGACTTGCGAGGGTATGACGGCGGCCAGACTTCTCTGGATCGCTGGTGGGAGTCATTTCACGACGCTGAACTGGTCCGTATAGAACAGCGTGTTCTGACGCAGAATCTTGATCTGGAAGCGGCAATCGGGCGCATAAGACAGGCTCATGGTGCGGCTGAGGCTGCTGCTGCACAAATGCTGCCAACACTGGATTTTGCTCCGCAGGCATCGGCCTACAGGCTGTCCAATGAAGGACTGATTGGTCGGATAGCGCATAATTTTCCGGGCTATAACCGCGATCAGCGAGCTTATGATATGCATGGCGTGGCCAGTTGGGAACTGGATCTGTTTGGCGGTCTGAGACGTGGGCATGAGGCGGCCCGAGATGAAGCCGAGGCTGCTGTTGCGCAGAGCGCGGGCGTACGGATCAGTGTCGCAGGAGAGGCCGCGGATGCTTATTTCCAGATACGGGGATATCAGGCCCGGCTACGCATCGCGCAGGATCAGATTTCAACGGATCGGCACTTGTTTGATCTTGTGCAGCAAAAGCGGGACCGCGGTGTTGAGTCGCAGCGTGCGCTTGATCAGGCGCAGGCCCTTCTTCAGTCCGCACGCGAGACAGTGCCGGTACTACGGGTCGCGTTAGAGGTTCAGCTTAACCGGCTGGATGTCCTGATGGGCGCCCAGCCGGGGACTTATGCACAGGAATTGGCTTTTGCCTCGCCTTCGCCAGCAATTCCGTCCATTGGTAATGTCACGCCCGCAGATATTTTGAGGTGCCGCCCCGATATTATCGCGGCAGAGCGGCGTCTTGCCGCGTCAAACGCACGTATCGGTCAGGCACTGGCTGATTATTATCCGAAGCTTTCGCTCTCGGGTGCGCTTGGGTTTCAGAGTCTGAGCGTGAACAAGATGTTTACGCCAGCAGGTTTCGGGCCGTCGGCGTCCGGCGCTCTTCGGTGGAGGATTTTCGATTTCGGCAAGATCGATGCGGAAGTCCAGCAGGCAAAAGGCGCACATGCCGAACAACTTGCACAGTATCGGTCAACGGTTCTTCACGCGGCCGAAGACGTGGAAAACGCTTTTATGGCGTTGGCTCAGTCTGAAAAACGTGGAGACGATCTCAGAACCGAAGTGGCTTCTTTGACCCAGGCTCGTGATCTTTCCAGCCAGTCCTACAAGGCGGGGGTTATTCCTCTCACGGATGTCCTTGATGCCAACCGGCAGTTGCTCGAGGCCGAAGACCGCCAGGCCGATAACCAGAGCGAAACCGCCCGGGCCGCTGTCCGATCCTTCAGAGCGATCGGCGGCGGCTGGGAAGGAGCGGCGGACGGTCTGCAACTGGCTTCACGTTAGGCCCATCGGCAGGGATGTCGTGGTCGTTGTTGCAATAAACATCAAAGTTGAAAGAGCAGAATATGGCACAGAATATTTCTGGAACCCATGAAACGATTAACCTCGGTAAAAGAGCCTTGGTCACTGGGGCTTCAAGTGGTCTGGGTGTCGATTTTGCCGATTTACTGGCAGCGCAGGGAGTGGATCTTGTTCTTGTCGCCAGACGACAGGATCCGATGGAGACGCTGGCGGAAAGACTTCGGCTTCAACATGGTGTGGATGTCATCGTTGAACCGTTTGATCTGGCCAGCTCCGGAGCGGCCGGTCGTCTCAGAGAGAGGCTGGATGCCCGATCGCTCCAGATCGATATTCTGGTGAATAATGCTGGCTATGGCCTGCATGGAGATTTTCTGGATATTCCGATTGAGCGAACCGCCGACATGATCCAGCTTAATATCACGGCGCTTACTGAGTTAAGCTATATGTTTGGCGCGGCCATGGCGGAGCGCGGCAATGGTCATATTCTGCTTGTGTCCAGCATTCTGGCATTTCAGCCCGTGCCGACCTATGCGGCTTACGCTGCGACGAAAGCCTATGTGCTTTCTTTCGGGGAGGCGCTGCACGATGAACTCCGCTCTCGCGGTGTAAAGGTGACCGTCCTTTGCCCGGGCCATACGGAAACGGGCTTTGACGCGGTGGCTGGTGCGAGCGTTTCAACTGCATTGCGGATGTTGACCATGCAGCCCCGTCCAGTCGTGCAAAGTGGTCTTTCGGCACTTTGGAAAGGAAAGGCGAGTATCACAGCCGGGATCATGAACAAGATCGTCGTGTTTTCCAACCGCCTAATGCCAAGATCAATGCAAAGAGCCGCGATGAAGAAAGTTCTGGGGCCATAATCTTTACCGGTATTGGTGACAGGCGATGCAGGGCCTGTTGGTCACGAGCTCTCCATCGTAACCTTTGTCGGTTAGGAATGCCTTGATCCTGTCAGGGATCATACGGAACAGCGAGCCGAAACCATGGACATCGTGTGTCTATGTCGGCGTCAGGACAAAACCGATAGGACACCCCTGACGTCGTATCGGGCCTGCAGTTTGGCGGTGAAACTGTCACGCGATCGGCCAAACAGCTCGGTTGCCTGAGATCCTTTTTATAACGACGATATAATGATGCGCCCGGGTCGCCGTGCTGTCGATCATGTCTGATGTGGTATCTCGTTCGACCGCTTCAGCCAGGATTTCCTGCACCGCATCGCACACGCCCGTCGTCACCCAGCGTCGGTAGCGTCGGAACACGCTATTCCACTTGCCAGAGTCATGAGGCAGACAGACGATTGTTTTGCGCAGGACGACAGCCATGACCCTTTTTCGAGCGAAAGCAGCGTCCCGATAAGGGTTCATCCTTCATCAGAAAGCTCAATACGATCACCCAACAATGACTCTAAAAAGCGGCCCTGAATCAATCAGTGACGCTACTGCCAAATCTCGTCCACGAAACCCAAAAAAATTTTCCATAATAATTATAAAGACACCATAAATTCCCACTGATAATTAATTAAAAATATATTATATTACTCGATTTTCTTCATTGAATTTATTATTGAAGAAATACAATATTTTTCCCTAATAAAAGAAACGCCAATTCTTGATATACTGTCAATATCTCTGTCGTCATGCATGGAAATAATCATATTCGCAATACTATCAGCGTCCTTCTCCACAACAACCTCCTTCAACTCTACCGGAAGAGGGATCCCTTCAGCAGCGACAGGTGTCATGACAACAGGAAGACCCCACCCCAACATTTCAAGAACCTTGCCTTTAATACCCGCTCCAAAGCGAAGAGGCGCAACGCCAATCCTTACCCTGCTAAAAACTTCATTCAGATCCTGAACATAACCAAGAATTTCTATGCCCGGACTTGTGGTATTCCGAAGGCGCTCTGGCATATGAGAGCCAACAAGATAACAAATGATATCCGGACGCCGCTTGTGAACAAGCGGCATAATTTCTTCTATTAACCAGAAGGCTGCATCGAGATTAGGTTGATGAGCGTAATGCCCGACAAAAAGACAACCGCTACGATTTTGAAGCCGTTGAATAACGGGGGGCGTTTCAATCACCCATGGCACAACAAAAACAGGAGTTCGAGGCGCTAATTCTTTCAGAATACGCATTTCTTCTGTTGAATGCGTAATCAAAGCGTCAGCCTGAATTGCACAAATTCGCTCCAGAACCCGTACACGCTGCGCCTTACTCTTTAATTCCATATCATCAAGTTCTATGGCTTGGCGTTCCAATCTTAAATAAGACAGATCGGCAACACTAAAAATGATACGAGCCCGCGACTGAAAGCATCTTGCAAGACCGATATAAGCCTGCGCCACCTCCACTCGATGGAGATAAATCAAGGAAAAACTATCACGTTGATTGCGTAAAACTACTTCCACAGTATCAAAAAGCGGAGCCTCTAAAATTTGGATCCCGTCTTTTTCCAAAAATTTCTTTTGTTCTCTGGTCGCCTTCGTTTCATTTAACGCAATAAAAGAAACATCGTATCCCATATCTGAAAGCGCACGGATATGCGATATAATAGCATTTGAGCCAGCATCGCGACTTGGATTTGGAAATCTACTATCTATCACTAGCGCACGTTTATAACGATTTTTAATATTCTGAGAAGGATCTTCAAACCCCGATGTCAAAGCCTTCTGTCGTTCAATGGAATGTTTGTCATAACCAGATATTTCGTCATTAGCCGTTGTCTTCAAAATATCCAACGTTGACAGAAGTATTTCCGAAATTCGCTCTCTCTCTTCATTATTTCCAACGCGCTTTGCTGCAAGCTGCATGAACCAAAGTATATCTGGATCAAAAATGGAAACCGCTTCGATAATAACTGGGGACCCCTGTAATTCAGCCCCATCATCTCTGATAACACGAACGGTATTGCATATGTGTGGGGATAATAATTCTGGTAATATTATAATGAATCCATGATAGCCCGTTCCAATCCCACATTCTTTTAAATCTTCTCGAAACCTATTTGCTATAGAGTTTATTAATACACAATCATTAACAATTACCTGTATGCCAACAGAATTTTCGGGATGGCTTTCGTCCCATGCCCACCCCGCTATACAGCGTCTTTCAACAGTATCCAGAATGCCTGCATGCTTTCCTTCCTGCAAATTTGCTAATGCAGTAACCTGGCGTGGCTCAGCCGGGATTTCGACTTGGCAGGGAGAACCCTCCAACTCGACGCCACTCACGGCTTCTCTTGCTTCAATTTGGATTAACTCTCCTGAAGGTAACCCACCTACAACATTGAAACAAAAACCATGATATCCATCACCTATACCAGACTGCTCGAGGTCCTCTCTATACAAATCGGCTTTGATGATCCCTAGAACAACTCCATTACACAATAGACGGATAGCTACCGCCTCATCCGTCCCATTATATGCCCATCCTACGATGGTGGATTTGTCGATTTTATCGACAAATCCACGTACGACAACGAGAGATCCCTCTCCGTCAAGATTTTTTCCATTCATGATCAATAAGTATCTTCATACTATAATCACGCTGAAAGAAGCGTATTTTTCTTGGAAATCTCTTGGAGATTGCGACGAATACGCTCTACGATGGGCCCTTCTTCCAATCGCGGAGCACAGTAATGCACCGGTTTCACCCTCCGGTTTGGGTAAAGTGTATAATAGTCGTTTACGTTATGGAACATTGATCGGCTTGAATCGTCGATGAACGTCTCAGAAGGCGTCCCTTCTGCATAAACAGCGTCGTGCTCTTCAAGTTCTATATGATAATATTCAATTATTTTTTTACTAAACGATCGGACTATTGTTGTCTCGTTCACAAGGCTTTCAGCTTGGACAAGCACTCCATCTATCAACATTGCATGTTTCGGAGAGACTGTCAGATCGCAAACGGGGAGACCACCTCCCAACGAACCACGTTTGAAAATTACAGGGATAACATTCGGGTTTACGCCTGCGAAACGCGATGAATAACTTCTGTAGCCAATCCAGACTACAGGTTTCAAATCTCCGCTCACAGTCCGAACCAGATCCCCAATCTGCAAATTCTCTACGGAGACTTCTCCGTCTGCAGCCTGAATTGCGGTCCCCTTCGCAAAGCACGCGACGACAAGCTCCGTTCCATTTCCGCCTGAAACGGACTGTGTGGAGAGATATGTCCCCTCTCCATCTTCTTGATCCGTGTATTGCCCATTGAGGATTAATGTATCCCCATTGCCAAAAGATATCGTACTTGTGTCAAGCAGGGAGTTGTATGTAACACCTGTAATCGTTGCCAGAGTGCCGTTAGAGCTCACGATAATCTCGTCGCCTGCCCCGAAACCATTGATAGTTGCTCCACTCAAAAGAGCGATATTCGCGCTTGATGCCGCAAGATTGAGGGTTCCCCCTCCCTCCCCAAAATTGATCTGAAGGCCTGACGCCGCGCTAATAAAACTGGCAGATCCACTAAAAGTGCCGCCGTTTGTAATATTTACTGTTACGTATTTCAATGCATCCAACAAACCGCCGCTAATAGACATTGTCCCGCCGTCCGCATCAAGCGTAACTCCGGTCAAGATGCCAACTGTTCCACTGCTGACTGCGACTGTCGTGTGAGCTTCCGCCGTTATCGTATATGAAGCAGCGGCCGCGAGCGCAGCCAACTGGACAGTGGCGCTGACTGCAGATCCGTCTCCGGATCCCACAGTCAAGTCATTGGGGCCAATAGCCAAAAGAGAACCCAGATTGTAGCTGCCACCATTTGTTGAGGCTGTAAGTGAGAGAGAATTCCCAGATCCGTAATAAGTATTTCCGATATTGGACATGTTACTTCTCCATTTTTCTCGTTGACTCGAACATCAACCCAGAAAGACTGAATGAAGCAAAACAAGAAAAATAATTTATTTCTATAAAAAATTACGACACTTTCACATAAAGTATCATCATAAAATAGTTATATTATATAATAAATGGTTACCGAGAATCAGATTCCTCTTTGGTCCACGCATATTGCGTCGAATTATCTAAAATGAAAATTTCTGAAAAATACTCAGTTTTTGAGTTACGCTTCAGTGATTCCACTCCGTCTATGTTGGCCTAAAAATAGATCACGAAGCCCGTACTATTTTTGATAGCAAGAAAGAAGGATAATCCGCCCTATCGACCTCACCACTCTATTTTTTGACTCTAAATCAAAAATGAGACTGGCTGCTGCGCGAATCAGATTGTCTAATATCGTTGACAAGCGGCAGATGCATCTGCACATGGACGCCACAGCCTAGATTTCGTGGACGAGGTTTGACAGTAACATCCCTGATTGATTCAGGGCTGCTTTTTAGAGGCATTGTTGGGCGATCGTATTGAGCATTTCTAACGAAGGATGAACCCTTATCGGGACGATGCTTTCGCTCGAGAAGGATCATGGCTGTCGTCCTGCGCAAAACAATCGTCTGTCTGCCTCATGACTCTGGCAAGTGGAACAGCGTGTTCCGACGCTACCGACGCTGGGTGACGACGGACGTGTTCGATACGGTGCAGGAAATCCTGGCTGAGGCGGTCGAACGAGATACCAAATCAGACATGATCGTCAGCACGTTGACCCCAGTGAACCATTATTTCATCGTTATAAAAAAGATCTCAGGCAAGCGAGGCGTTTGGACGGTCGCGTGACAGTTTCAGCGCCAAATTGCAGGCCCGATACAACGTCAGGGGTGTCCTATCGGTTTTGTCCTGACGCCGACATAGACACACGATGTCCATGGTTTCGGCTCGACGTTCCGTGATCCCTGACAGGATCAAGGCGTTTCTGGCCGATAAAGGTTACGATGCAGACTTCATTCGCGAGGAGCTTTCCGAATCCGTCATTCCACACAAAAACAACCGCCGCGATCCTGTCCCTCATGATAGGATAAGTATTGTTGACGAAATTTCGTCGAGCGCCTCTTCAATAAACTCTAGGACTGGCAATGTGTTGCTAACCGATATGACGAAACCCAGAAACCATATCTTGGCTTCGTCAATCTCGTCTCACCATTCCAATGAATAACCTTTGTCTGCGAAACTTAGTTAAGCTTGCAAAGGCTCGGATCTTGCACGCGTCATTGCGGGGGCTGAAGATGCGCAGCTTATAGGTTGCACCTGGCTGAGTTGGGGGGAGTAGAAATGTCGTTTCCGACAGGTTTGTCCAACCAGCGATCGCTTGCATTTGTTTTGTGTTCAGTCCTCCAGCATCCAGTACAACAGCAACAGGATTTCCCTTAAAGGGAGTAGAGCTGAAAACATCCACAATTTTGAAATCGCGGCTCATGGCATTTCCTTTTGGAACTTTTCTGTATCTTTAATTGATATTCAATCACGCTACAAAAAATTAAAAATATAATGTTAATTATGTCGTAAGGATTTACCCGGAAAGAAGCGGGCGCCCATTAATATGGGTTGCGATTTATATTTTCCTTTAGTGTGTTTGCTGTATTCCGAATTGATTTTCTAATGCGGCAATATAATCTTTTTGACGTTTTGTATGTGCTTCATGAAGGGTTAGGCGATTGATGAGCAGGGTATGCATGTACGCAATTTCTTCGATATGGTTTAGTCGATTGAGAGAGTGTGTTGCTGAAACAGCATGTCTTCGATGAACATTGAGAGATTTTGCTATGTATACAATTTCTGCATCTTCCTGCGTCAGAAGTTCTACATAAATTCTCCAGTCTCCGGCAACGCGAAGTGTTTTTAAATCTTTTTGACAGGCATTAATAGCAGTCAACAAACGTTTTTTCTGAAAAATGGCGCTACTGACATTGAGAACGAGATTACGTTCAAACAGGCATTCTCTTACAAATCCTTCACCTGTAAATTGACTGTTATTTTCCAAAAGTGCGCCTACACTTTGTGAGTAGTAGGGACGATAAGATGAAGACATTGGCGTTCCGTCTTCATCTACAGAGCGGCTATCGGTGAATGCCATGACAACAGACGGATTGCTGTTGATGCCGTCCAGAATATTTTCGAGAAAATCAGGTTCACAAAAATCATCTGCTTCGGCAATCCAGATCCAGTCGCCTTGTGCGAGGTTAAGGGCTTTGTGCCATTGCCGGAAGACAGACCCTGAGGGGACAGTATTTTCAATGCAGAGAATGTCTCGGTTCCAGTCTTTTGCAGTCTGACGCGCAATTTCCAGACTGTTATCGTGAGACGCATCATCAAGTACGATGATTTCAAAGACCGGTATTGTCTGCGCAAAAATGGAAGACAGGCGGCTGCTCATGTAACGGGCATAGTTATAGGACGGAATAACGACGGAGATTTTTGGTACCTTTGGCAGAGCCAGGCTGAGAATGTCCTGAGCATAGTGTTTGAAGCTGAATGCGTCCTGTGCGAACCGCCCGGCTTTCTGTCGTTCTTTGCCAGTTCTTTTCATGGACCAGATGGCCAGTTCTTCAGTTGCACTGGCCAGAGTTGAGACATCTGCGAACGGAACAGTCCGGTTTTGGAAATCTTTATTGCTGTCGAGTTCTTTCAAAAGATCTGGAATTCCCCCTGCATCGTCGAATGCAACGCATGGAAGGCCCGCAGCCAGCGCTTCAAGAACAACCGAAGGGTACGGGTCCTCGCGTGATGGCAGAACAAACACATCGGCCGCGGCAAACCAGACCGGAACATTGTCTATTCGTCCCGGCATGTGGAATGTGCCGCTGGAGCAGGCGTTTTCCAGTTCAGTGTGAAGGCTGTTTTTCAGGGACGGATCAATATCTCCCAGCCAGACACAGTGTACTGTGCTGCGCAGTTTGCGCCAGAGCTGAAGGAAAAGGTCAAATCCCTTTCGCAAATCCGCGTAGCCTGCGCCGATCACGACCGGATCTGTTGAGCTAAAGCCCATCTGTTTGCGGATCGTCTGCCGTGTCTGCAAGGAAAGTGACGCGGCGGCATAGAGGCCCTGTGGCAGGATTTTCAGGGTTTTTGCAGTTTCGAGATCAAGTTTTCTGGCCACACTTCTGGCCGGGACAATAACATTCCGAGCAAGCGCGCAGGCCTGTTTCATAGGTGTATAAAGGTCGCGACTGCGGAGGAGGGCTGGAAGTTCATGGATCAGGAACAGGAAATCGATACCTGCCTGCGCAAGGTGAGGCGCGATGCCTGAAGACGCAGCGCTATTGAGGATGGCTGACTGAAATCCCTGCTTTTGAAGTGTGTAGAGACGAGATGCGAGTGTTTCTGCTTCTGCGGAGAGCACTTCCGTTGGTGCGACATTCCGATAGTCATTCAGAAGTGCACCGTCCGCTAGAAGAAGAAACTGAAGCTCCACTCCAAAGCAGTGTTGCAGGGTGCGGCCTGTTTCCAGAAGCAGTCTCTGCGCGCCCGCTGGAAATGCGTCATGACCAATCAGCAGAAGCTTGGATCGAGACCGCTTGCCGCCAAAGCCCGTACAGGCGCGGGCCGTCGCGTTGAGATAGGCGCTTCCGAAATGTTGATCCGGTTCCAGATATGCTCCCTCGGCCCATTCGTTCCAGGCATTGATGCACACGACCGGGTCTCCGAAGAAAGTCCGGGTTTGAGCCTGTTCGATCAGACCGCCGAGCCAGTGTTCGTAGAGTTCCGGGGTTGATCCGTGCAGGACAAGACCTTTTCCCTGCCGGCGCGCGTCATTATCCCAGGAGGGGGCCGCAGTTCGGATGAGTGGAAACGGCGCTTCGGGTTGAGACAGCGCATGCTCCACGACGTCACTGTAATCATAAACCTGAGCACTGAACTCATTATCGAAGAGCTTGAGTTCGTCATTCATCAGGTTGCAGCCTGATACGACCTTGTGGGGCGGAAACTCGATGGCCCCGTCCAGTCCGAAAAGGTCGGGATTTTCGTCTCCAAAGGCCTGCCCCATGACAAGGATCGGGTTTAATCCGTGTCGATGCCGGAACATCGCGCGCCATCTGGCGATCGTGGCCGGCGCATCGGGGATTGTGCCAGGGCGGTAGATCATGAGGACCGGTCGGCCATCGCAGTGGATATAGCGCCGGTCTTTCAAATAGCGGGCAAAGCAGTCCACGAGGGCTTCGTCATCTTCGGGGCGGTAGTCCTGCGCAATCAGCAGGTCGTCATCCGATCCGTCCCAGCGACGGCTCCAGTTCTCATTGGCCCACATCAGGCAGAACGGAAGGTCGATCTGCGGGTTGGCCAGCAGGATGTCCAGTGGTTGTTCCAGCAGGCGCTGGCGGTTGAACCAGTAGAAATAGAAAATGAACCCCTCAATGCCCGCTGCCTGGGCCATGGCAGCTTGCCGTTCGAGGATTTCTGGCGAGTTCAGAGTGTAGTGGCCCAGGTCGCGTGGAATGCGCGGCTGATAATGGTCTGCAAAACGTGGAACGCCACGGGGCAGGTTGGCCCACTCCGTGAAGCCATCGCCCCACCAGGCGTCGTTCTCTGGGATGGCGTGAAACTGCGGAAGATAATAGGCCAGAACCCGCGCGCGGCGAATGGCGCTTTTGGGAATGGGGCGGGGCTTTTCAAAAAATGGGCCGGGTTTTGTTCTGCGTTTGATTTCGCCAAAAACCGATATTTCGCTTTCAGGACTGCATGGATGAACATCCGGCCGTTCGCGGTTTTCCAGATAATGAAGAAATGGATTGCTTTCGGGCGCATTTCGCAGGTGCTTGCGCCTGTAATAAAGCGGGTCGAACCCGTCGAAGGGGCGTCTTGCCTCGCGAAAGCCCTGAATCATATAATGCTCAAGCGCATCCAGGCCAGCTTTCGCGACATCCGGATAAGACCGCAGATAGAATTCCGGATCGAAATCCGGAATGGGGCGCAGGGGTGTCGTGTGTCGGTTCAGCAGATAATGGGCGAGTGCCAGCATCCGTTCCGGAACGTGATAGGTTTTTACATACCAGGTCGGGTCGAACCATGCGATCGGGCGACGTCCTTCCCGCTCCCCGCGTAGGACATAATGCAGTAACGGATCGCCAATAACGTCGCGGTTCTGACTGAGATACCAGTGAGGATCAAAAAAAGGATTGGGTTTGCGACCTTCGCGCCATCCATGCTGGTGAAAATGGCGCAGAACGTCGGTTCCAAGGGGTTCAAGATCCGGATTGGTTTTCAAATAGTAAAATGCGTCGAAAAGTCCGGAATGCCCGAGAATCTGAAGAGGCGACGCATCGACCGGGAAAGACGGTGCTTGTGAATCGTCAGCAGGGGAATGTGAGAACGCATTCGGCATTGATGACTTTTTTACGGTTTTTTAACTTTATTCAAGCCGTTAATTGATCGTCATTCCAAAAGGAATTTGATCGCATTGCCGTGCGGTGTCATACCGTGGCGCCTTGAAGGCAATGCTGCTTTCAGGTCTGGTATCGGAGGCGGGTTAACGATGGACATCAGCGCGTTACCGATTGTCGCGGATGGTCCGGTTCATGAGCACCGGACTGTGCGTCTTGAGGGCGGCCTCGATCTGGAATGCGGGGTGCATCTGGCACCGCTGGAGATCGCGTATTGTACCTATGGAACGCTCTCGCCAGCACGCGACAATGCCATTCTAGTCTGTCATGCATTAACGGGCGATCAGTATCTCGCGGAGCAGCATCCTCTGACCGGAAAACCCGGCTGGTGGAGCCGCATGGTGGGGCCCGGCCTTCCGATTGATACGGATCGGTATTTCGTTGTGTGCTCCAATGTCCTGGGGGGCTGTATGGGCACGACGGGGCCGCGCTCGGTCTGTGCAGAAACCGGGAAGGCGTGGGATAGCGCGTTTCCGCCGATCACCATGCATGACATCGTGGCTGCCCAGGCCAAGCTAATCGACCATCTGGGCATTGGACGCCTGTTTGCCGTTATTGGCGGCTCAATGGGCGGAATGCAGGCCCTGACCTGGGCTGCGGATTTCCCGGACCGGGTGTTTGCCGCCATGCCGATTGCAACCTCGCCGTTTCATTCCGCCCAGAATATCGCGTTCAACGAAGTCAGCCGACAGGCTATTTTTGCCGATCCGGACTGGCATGACGGTCACTACCGGGACTTCGATGCCATTCCGGCCCGTGGGCTTGGGGTCGCACGGATGATGGCGCATATCACCTATCTGTCGGAGGAGGCTCTTAGCCGGAAATTCGGACGGCGCATCCGGCATGATGCCGCCACGGCTGTGCCGGCGTCCAGCAGTCCGTCCCTATTTGGCGAGATGTTCGAGGTCGAGAGCTATCTGCGTCATCAGGGTTCGTCATTCGTGCGGCGCTTCGATGCCAATTCCTATCTGACCATCACGCGTGCGATGGACTATTTCGATCTGGCTGCGGAACATGACGGGGATCTGGCCAACCCTTTCCGGAAATCGCAGACGCGTTTCTGCGTCGTTTCTTTCAGTTCGGACTGGCTGTTTCCGACATCCCAGTCGCGTCTTCTGGTGCGGGCGTTGAACCGGGCAGGAGCGAACGTGTCTTTCGTCGAAATCGAGAGCGATCGCGGACACGATGCTTTTTTGCTGGAAGAGCCCGATTTTGACCGGACGATCCGGGGCTTTATCAATGGCGCTGCCGAACATGCAGCCCTTCTGGCGGGAGAAGGCTAATGCGTGTTGACCAGCGCCTGATTGCCGAAATGATTGCGCCCCGGGCCCGCGTTCTGGATGTCGGAAGCGGAGACGGTACCCTGATCGACTACCTATACCGGACGCGTTCGTGCGATGCGCGTGGCATAGAGATCGACATGCAGAACGTCACGCAGTCGGTTGCCCACGGTCTGCCTGTCATGCACGGCGATGCGGATCATGATTTGGCGGATTATCCAGACGGTACGTTCGATTACGTCGTGCTGCAAAGAACCCTTCAGGCCGTCGAGCGTCCTCGGGAAGTCCTGCGGCAGATGCTCAGGATCGGGCGCTATGCGATTGTTTCCTTTCCAAATTTCGGACATTGGCGGCTGAGGCTTCAGCTTCTGACGACAGGCCGGATGCCAATGACGTCTGTCTGGAGCACGCCCTGGTATACGACACCAAACATCCATCCCTGCACAATCCGGGATTTCCTCGTTCTGTGTGAAGAAGAGGGATATGTCGTTCAGCAGTGGCTGGCGATTGACGAAGACGGAGCCCGTGCGCCCTGGCGTCGCTCCATCAGGCTCGCCAACCTGTTCGGGGAACAGGCGATGTTCCTGCTGCGGCGAGCAGAACCCTGACCGGGTTCAATTGTTTGCAACCTTTCCTTTAGGGTAGGGTTTGAAGATACAGGCCTGATTCAGGTCTTTCATCATCAAAGCGGAGTGCTGGATTTATGAGCGACATTCTTCAGGCCATCGCATCCCGTCGTGCTACCAAGCATTTTGATGCGGACCATCAGATTGCGGATGCTGATCTGACGGCGATTCTGGAGGCGACCCGCCATGCGCCGACAGCATTCAATATCCAGAACTATCGCTTTCTGGTTGTGCGGGACGCCGATCAGCGTCGCAGAATTCGCGCCGCCGCATGGGATCAGCCGCAGGTCGAGGAATGTTCCGCGCTGATCGTTATGTGTGCCGATATCAAAGCGTGGGAGAAAGATCCCGCACGGTACTGGAAAGACGCGCCGGAATCCGTGCGCGAAGGATATGTCGGCATGATCCGCTCTTACTATGAAGGGCGCGAACAGGTGCAGCGGGACGAGGGTTTCCGGTCGTGCGGTCTGGCGGCCTATGCGCTCATGATGGCAGCATCGGCCTATGGTCTCCAGACATGTCCTATGGACGGGTTTGATTTCGATCGGGTCGGGGAGATCATTAATCTTCCGGTGGATCATGAAATTGTGATGTTTGTCGCGCTTGGGCGTGAGGCATCCTCGCCAAAGCCTCGCGGCGGGCTCTTGCCTCTTGATGCACTGGTTCAATACGACAGCTTCGCCTGATGGCAAAACTCAAGAAATAGCAATGGTTTTTCACAGAATGGCATTGCTGTATCCTTGCAATGGGACAAGTGCTGTCCTACATCCCATAAGCACTTCAGGGGCATTTTCTGAAATGTGATGATGACTTCATGATCCTGCTGGCTCTGTGAGCACATCGGGCAAGAAGTGGTCTGCAATATAAAGCCTGCGGCCGATTGGTCGGGCGGGATGTATAGCGGTGCGGTTAACTGAGCATGACCTTGCCGTCTCAAAGGAGAGGTCCATGACCAGTTTTGCCGAACTCAAGCTTGCCGAGCCAATTCAGAAGGCTCTCGCAGAAGAGGGTTACACCACGCCTACGCCGATTCAGGCCGGGGCCATTCCCTATCTGCTGGAAGGCCGTGATCTTCTGGGTCTTGCCCAGACCGGCACAGGAAAAACTGCAGCATTTGCCCTGCCGATTCTGAATCATATCTTTTCAAACCGTCGTCCTGCGCCGCCTAAGGGCGTTCGGGCTCTGGTTCTGGCGCCGACGCGAGAACTGGCATCCCAGATCGGCGAAAGCTTTGCTGCTTACGCACGGCACATGAAATTTTCCTACGCTGTCGTGTTTGGCGGCGTGGGGCAGGGGAGGCAGATCGAGGCAACGCGCCGTGGTGTCGACGTTCTTGTGGCTGCGCCGGGCCGTTTGCTTGATCTGATCGGGCAGAAATATATCGACCTCTCAAGCCTTGAAATTCTTGTGCTTGATGAAGCCGACCGCATGCTGGACATGGGCTTCGTGCGCGACATCCAGCGCATTATGGCCCTTCTGCCCAAGCAGCGTCAGACCCTGCTGTTCTCGGCAACCATGCCGCCGTCCATCAGCGATCTGGCGCATTCGCTGCTGAAGGACCCAGCGACCGTTCAGGTCACACCTGAATCCAGCACCGTTGATCGCATCAATCAGGCCGTGATGTTCGTTGATTCGAACAGCAAGAAAGATGCGGCTCTCATGCTGCTGGAAAGCCCGAGCGTTGCCCGGGCCGTGGTCTTTACGCTGATGAAGCACGAAGCCAACAAGGTCGCCGAATTCCTGAACAAGAACGGGATCCGTGCGGAAGCCATTCACGGCAACAAGTCTCAGGGTGCGCGCGAGCGCGCTATGGCGGGGTTCCGCAGCGGAGCCATCAAGGCACTGGTGGCCACCGATATCGCGGCGCGTGGTATTGATGTGGACGAGGTCAGTCACGTCTTCAATTACGACCTGCCCAACGTTCCGGAATCTTACGTCCATCGTATTGGCCGGACCGCACGTGCCGGACGTGAGGGTTGCGCAGTGTCGCTGTGTGATGCCGAACAGCGTGCATGGCTCAAGGATATCGAAAAGAAAATCGGCAAGCCTATCCCGGTCGTGACCGATCATCCTTTCCATTCCGAAGAAGCACGCCTCTCCACCCAGCGTCCTCCCGTTCTTGGCGGGGGGCGTGGTGGCGGCGGCGGAGGTGGACGACGCCGTTCGGGACCGCCGTCAGGTGGTCGTCCGGGTGGCGGACGTGGAGGCGCTCCCAGCCGTAGCGGTCATCGTTCCGGCCCACGCTGATCTGTCTTTGAAAATATTTCCTGAAGAGCCCGTTTCTGCACACATGCAGGAGCGGGTTTTTTTTATATTGCTCGGGTCCGTACCAAAGACCATTATTCTTATAAAGTAGGGAATTCCATTTTAATAAATAACAATGTCTTCTGTCAGTTCATGCCGACTCTATCGCCCGGGTTTGACCTGACCGGCATGGGGATCGATAGATACCAGCAGAAACGGCTGTATGATGCGGGATTGCCCCTGATGGAACATCGAAAGACGATCCAGTTGCGCGACAGGCAGCCACATTCGGCCATCCGGTGCAAGGCAAGGTGCATCCGCCCAGTGCAGACGTGGGTCCGAGAGCAGTTTCGTGATCTTCCCGGAAACGTCCCTTCGATAGACGCCGTCATCCTTCAGATTGGTAAAATAGAGGTTTCCGGCAGTATCCATGGCGCTGCCCCCGATTGGAGGTAAATCTGCCCAAGGCTTTACAGCCGCAGACAGATCGGTTGACGATATATTGGGATCGTCAAGAAGTGCTGTCGGAACTTGAGACCAAGGCCCTTCAAGCGGCCCGAAATACAGCCATTTCCCGTCCGGACTCACTTCAAGCGGATCGACATTCACCAGAAGCGGCTGATGCAGGCGGCTCTCCACGACGTGCCCATCCATGACAATCGGTCGATCTGTCCGTGCGCGGGTGGACGCGTCGTTGTCCAGAACGCGGCGTGCCTGGCCTGTTCTGATATCAAGAACAATCAACGCTGCCTTGCCCGCATCCGTGAGATAGGCATGCGGCCCGTTGAAACGGATATCGTCGATATAACTGCCTGCCTGCGCGATCTTTGGGCCCAGAGGATAGATCCGCAGCACATGACCTGTTGCCGGATCAATACGGACCAGTTTCGCTGCCCCGGGTACGGGTGAACCTCCAAAAGACGGAGTTCCCGTATCAACAACCCAGAGCGTGCCGTCAGGAGCAACGTGGAGAGCATTGACGCTGACAAACCGATGCGTCGCATCCCGTCCGGATTGCCAACCATTCCAGTCAGCGTCCGGAAACGGCTCTATCTTTCCATTCTTCGTCAGAAGACCTACGGCCGGTCCGGAAAACCCCGTCCAACGGGGGCCTGCGACAAACACACGACCGCCTGAAAGCGCCACGGCGTTCCAGTCCATGGCTGTAGTGGTCGCCTCAATCCTGATGGTCTGGGCACGCAACGGGGCGGAATGCGCGCAGGCTGCAACGAATCCCGTGAAAACGGCAATGGCGATCCTGCGAAGGCCTCTTTTAGAGAAAGCCTGCTGCCGATTCTGTTTCATGACTCCCATGCCTTCAGATCCCGGCAATAAAACCGGAGGGCGTGCCGTCAGCAGGATCGACGAACACCACGTCGTCTGGTGCCCGTCGCGGCGTGTCGATGGCCAGAAAAATAACTGGATGGCTTAGAATGCGGGGTACGGCATGCACGGCCCGACGGGGGAATACCAGAAGATGGCCGGGGGCAAACGGCGCCTCCTTCTTGGGATCCCCAATCCAGAATGTGCCTGTCCCGGAGAGGACATGAAGCACTTCATCGCACTGGGTATGATAATGCGGCGGCACATCCCGATAGATCCGGAAGACCCGGATACTCGCTTCCGGCTTGTCGGTCAGATAGGTGTCCAGCAGCATCGTGTCCGCCGTTTCGGGAAATGCCGCCGCAATTTTATTGAGATCGAAGCGACCTCCCGTCCGGTTCAGGGTCATCAGATGTTCTTCGTCATTCATGAGGTCTGCTCCTCTCAAGCGCTTTGGTTGTTTTCGTCATGGTCGTCTCCGTTCAGGGAGAGAAACCCTCGAGAACGATTTTGCCTTTGGCCTGACCACTCTCGATCAGAGCGTGAGCCTCTCGCAGATTGGCGGCAGTGATGAGACCGAGATTTTTGCCGAGCGTCGTGCGAAGACGACCTTCATCTACGAGCCGCGACACGTCGTTCAGGATTTTCCCCTGAGCGCTGATGTCTTCCGTCCCAAATAGTGAACGCGTGAACATCAGTTCCCAGTGCAGGGACAGGCTTTTGCGCTTGAGGGGTACAGCATTGAGTTCAGCCGGATCATCAATCAGGCCGAAATGTCCTTGAGGGGCAAGAAGTTCGACGATCTCCGCCAGGTGTCGATCCGTCTGCGTCGTGGAAAAAACAAAACCAGGAGCGCCGGTAGGAAGGGCAGCAACCTGTGCGGCCAGAGGCTTGCTGTGAT
Source organism: Gluconobacter sp. Dm-44 (assembly GCF_018256175.1). Taxonomy (NCBI): domain Bacteria; kingdom Pseudomonadati; phylum Pseudomonadota; class Alphaproteobacteria; order Acetobacterales; family Acetobacteraceae; genus Gluconobacter; species Gluconobacter sp. Dm-44. Next base: position 26,533 of record NZ_JAERLZ010000003.1, read on the forward strand.
CGATCACACAATCTGCCCCGAGAGATGTGACCCAGTCCTGCGTTTCAGGGCGCGAAGCCGTGGCAATGACCGTGATGTCGGTCAGAACCTTGGCCAGCTGGATCGCCATGGAACTGACCCCGCCTGCGCCCCCGATGATCAATATGGACGGCGTCGTTCCCGGGACAGGCCGACGAATGTCCAGACGATCGAAAAGCATTTCCCAGGCGGTGATTGCTGTCAGCGGTAAGGCGGCGGCTTCGGCCCAGTTCAGAGAGTGGGGTTTGCGACCGACAATCCGTTCATCAACCAGATGAAACTCCGCGTTGGTCCCCGGGTGATTGATTGCGCCCGCATAGAAGACCTCGTCGCCGACAGAAAAATCCGTGACGTCCGGTCCGGTGCCGACGACAACTCCCGCCGCATCCCAGCCCAGGACACGCCACTGACCCGCCTCCGGCGTCGCACTGCGACGGACTTTTGTATCAACCGGATTGACCGACACGGCCCTGATTTCCACCAGAAGATCCCGACCCGAAGGAACAGGTTTTGGCAGATCAATGTCCTGAAGGGATGCCGGATTTTCGATGGGAAGCGGCGTCTGATAACCGATGGCCCGCATGATCTCTGCTCCTCTGTTGAATGAGGAGAAGAGTGAGCATTATGCTGTTTTCAGGCAAGAACGCACTTTTAACGCCCATAGTGTCGGAAATGATACCGTTATGACCCGCATCCGCCATCAGTCGCTCGATTGCAGCCCCGGCTGCGCTGTTGAAGCAACGCTTCAGCTCATCGACGGGAAATGGAAAGGCGTGATCCTCTATCATCTGCTTCAGGGAACATTACGCTTCAACGCCATCCGCAGGCGCCTGCCCAACATCACGCAGAGAATGCTGACGACCCAGCTTCGCGAACTGGAGCGTGACGGGTTCGTGTTACGGACGGTCTACCCGGAAGTTCCACCAAAGGTGGAATACAGTCTCACCCCGCGCGGGCGGACCCTCGAGCCCGTCATCATGGCGCTCAAAAAATGGGGCGACGAACACACGGTTTTCAAGCCCGGTGCTGCGGACTGCAAAGGTCAGGACGAAGCATTTTTGCCTGTCATTGACTCCTTTTCAGCCGCTGAGTGAACACTCCGGAAATACTGGGTGAGAAGAAGCCATAGGGAATTTTCGATCCATCTCCATGGTTCGTGTTTCTTAGCGCGAAGTTTCACCACTGATGAGAGCTTGGGGAAGTATCAGCCCCATCAAGGCGACAAAGATGAGCAAAACCCCCACGCTTCCGAGCGCGATGGGAAGGTTTGCACTCTGGGCGACAAACCCCAGGGCCGCAGGGCCAACCAGAATTCCTGAATATCCGAGCGTTGTTATGGCCGACACTGCAAGATGTTCTGGCATGAAAGTCTGTCTTCCAACGGCTGAATAAAGCACTGGAACCACGTTGGCACACCCTGCGCCAACCAGTGCGTAGCCCACAAGGGTCAGCTGCCAGACCGGAAACATCGTCACCAGAAACATTCCCATGGCAGCCAGAAGACTTCCACCTATGACCAGCACACGGCCGGGGATGTGGCGAACCAGCCGATCTCCCAGCAATCTCCCGACTGTCATTGTGGAAGCAAACGCAACATATCCTAGCCCCGTATAGCGCATCTCGACGTGGCGCACTGTCGCCAGGAAGACCGCACTCCAGTCGATGGCAGCTCCTTCCGCCAGAAAGACGATAAAGCACATAATCCCTATGATCAGAACGATCCCATGAGGGAGAGCAAAGGCGGTCCCGGCGTCCGAACTGGTTCGCCCGGTCAGCAGACCAGAGAGCGCCAGACATGCACTCAGAAACAGCAAAACAACAACGACAAGAGAGGCCTGAGTGGGCGTGAAGCCAAGGCTGAGCAGGCTGCTCACGCCTACGGCTCCGAGGAGGCCGCCTACGCTGAAAAGGCCATGAAAGCCCGACATCATGGTTTTCTGGCAGGCGCGCTCGACAATAACAGCCTGGACATTGACGACGCAGTCAATCGATCCAACCCCCGCGCCGAAAATAACCAGGGCGGCAACAAGAAAAGGCATAAAGTCTGAAGACGCCAGAACAGGCAAAGCGCAGCAGACGGCCAGGGTGGCCATTGCAATGATCCACCGGCAACCGAAGCGTCCAGCCAGACTTCCAGCAATGGGCATGGCGATGATCGATCCCATCCCCAGACATAAAAGGAGCAGACCAAGATGGGCGTCTGTGAGGCCGCATCGCAGTTTGACATAGGGAATGATCGGCGCCCATGCCGCACCCGAAAAACCGGCGATGAGGAATGCCAAACGGGTTGAGTGCTGGGCCCGGAGCGAAGCTGGGTGAGGATTGCCCATCAATGACACGTCGAAAAAACCTTTATTTTCATGCGGTAGGGAGGCACTGGTCAGAGGGGCTTTCGGCGTGATGTCACACGGGCAAGCTGCCGGACCGTTTGATTTCGCGGATTGAGAAATGCGTATGCATTTCCTTGATGCACCCCAGCATCCGGATTTGCCGCATCGAGAGATTATGAAAATCGTTCATGTCCCGGACGACTATCTGTAGCAGATAATCATATTTTCCCGAGACATTATGACAGGCGATCACTCCGGGCATTTTCGAGACTGCGCTTTCAAACCCGGTCATCGTTTCTTCTGAATGGTCATCGAGCATGATGCTGAGAAACGCCAGAAGATTGAGGCCAAGCGCTTTTGCGTCTAACTCTGCGTGGTATCCCGCAATGCAGTCGGCTTCCAGCCGCTTCAGCCGTTTCCAGCACGCGGGCGCGGAAATACCGACCCGCTGCGCCAGATCGCTGTTGCTCAGGCGTCCATCCGCCTGAAGCGCCTGTAAAATCGTACGGTCGATCTGATCCAGCTTTATCATCGGGAAAAGTTAATATTCTTTCCCGAATGCGTCCATGAAATCAGTTTTTTGAAAGCACATTTTGTCAGGGATTTCCTACGTTTAAAGGAAATGGAGACAAAATGACTAAGAAAATGAATGATCGCACGCTCCTGGCCCATGCTGCTGTCAATCCATCAGAGCACCATGGGTTCATCAACCCTGCCCTTTATCGCGGTTCGACTGTCGCCTTTCCCACGGTCGCTGCTCTGGCTGGGAGGACGCAGCCCTATCGTTACGGTCGATGGGGTAATCCAACCTCAACCGCGCTGTGTGAGGCTATCAACGCGCTGGAAGGAGGGGCTGTCGGCACGGTGCTCTGCCCGTCCGGACTGACCGCCTGTACCACAGCGATCCTGGCGGTATGTGGTGCGGGCGATCATCTGCTGGTTCCCGACAGCGTTTACGGCCCGGTCCGGCATTTCTGTGATACGGCGGCGCGACGGATGAATATCGAAACCACCTATTACGATCCCCGCATCGGGGCTGGCATCGCCGGGTTGTTCCATCCCAATACCCGTGCCGTCTTCCTCGAATCTCCCGGTTCCGGGACGTTCGAAGTTCAGGACGTTCCCGCTATCGCTGCCGTAGCCCATGAGCGTGATATCTTCGTCCTGATGGATAACAGTTGGGCAACGCCTCTGTTCCTGAAGCCGCTGGAACTGGGTGTTGATCTGTCCATCATGGCAGCCACGAAATATATCGGTGGTCATTCCGACGTGATGCTGGGCACGATCGCCTGTGGCCCCCGGGCGTGGGAGCAGGTCAGAGACATGCATTTCCAAGTTGGCCAGTACGTCGGGCCGGACGATGTGACGCTCGTTCTGCGCGGGCTTCGTACCCTCGATGTCCGTCTGCAACGGCATCAGGAAAGTGCGTTGACCATTGCCCACTGGCTGGAACAGCGGCCTGAAGTCTCGCGTGTCTTTTATCCCGCGCTCCCGTCTCATCCGGATCATGCTCTGTGGCAGCGGGATTTCCGAGGGGCCAGCGGCTTGCTGTCATTCGTGACCCGTAGTCCGTCATCCGATTTCGTGGCAGCTATGATCGACGGTCTGAAGCTGTTTACGATCGGCTATAGCTGGGGTGGTTTTGAAAGTCTGGCGCTGCCCGTGGATCCCCGTTCCCTGCGCACTGCAACACAATGGACGGAAACCGGGCATCTCATACGGTTGCATATCGGTTTGGAAGACGTCGATGACCTGATGGCTGACCTTGAAGAGGGTTTCAGCCGCCTGAGAGCGGTGGAAGCGCAGAAAAACCTATGACAGACAGATCATGCCTGACCCGGCCAAAATGTCTGCACCCAATGATTTTTTATAACCCATCAGGATGGGAAGGATGTGTAAGACATATCATTCCCGGATGGCACGCTTGGGTTAAGGAGAAATGGCATTATGACACTACACACTTGGTGGCTTTTTCTGGCCGCTGTCTTTCTGCTCTCAGGCACGCCGGGCCCTAATATGCTGCACATTCTGTCGCGCAGTGTTGACCTTGGTATGAAGCGAAGCACTGCTGCCATGGCTGGCTGCCTCACGGCACTCGTGACCGTTTTGACAGCGTCATCCGTAGGATTAACCACGCTGCTTATGGCACTTCCGGGCGCTTTCGAAATTCTGAGATATGTCGGTGTCGCCTATCTGCTTTATCTCGGCATCAAAGCGTGGCGCAGCGATGTTGCACCTCTCGATGTCGGTGAGGACAAGCTCCCTGTGTCTCTCTCCCCGGCCATTCTGTTTCGGGGCGGCTTTATCATCGGTATCAGTAATCCCAAGCTTCTTCTGTTCGCAGCAGCTTTTCTCCCGCAATTTGTTAATCCCGTTGCCGCACAGGCCCCTCAGTTTGCAATCCTTGTTGCGAGCTTCTCGGCTGTCGAATGTTTTTGGTACGTCATTTATGCCGCAGGGGGGCGTTCGTTATCCCATTATCTGACGCGTCCCTCCATCAAACGCATCTTCAACCGTGTCACAGGAGTGATTTTCGTTGGGTTCGCAGCTCTTCTTCTGAAAACCCGCCCCAATTGAGTTTTGACATCAGATCCACGCTTCGCCTGAATGATGACGGTCTGTTTTTGCGCGCTTGAGTGATCTTTACGCATCAATGCTGGTTGGGTCTGGCCACGTCGCCAGCAGAATGGAGGGAAGCGCCGTCTCGATGAAAGTACTGATCGGATCTGGCGTATCGAACAAGAGTGCAGGGCGGCCTTCTATCACCATATGCGCCAGTCCATGAGCCGTTGCCATTGCACTGGCCATATGGGGACGAAAGACACGGTGATGCAGATTGGGTGGTTCGTGTCCGAAATAGGCTGCTGCGGCATGGGCATAGTGTGTCAGTGCTTCAAAAGAAGCCTGTATCAAATCAGCGTCTTTGAAATCAATCAGATCAACGCGGCAAATAAGCCGGAATAATCCGGGATTACGTGCGGCGAATGTCACGTAGCCCAGAGCCTGCGTCCGCAGATCCTGAGCCGGCATTCCGGATGACGGGAGAGCATCCAGTTCCGCTCCGAGCTGCTTGAAAATCCGGATGGCAACAGCTGTCAGAAGCCCCCTTGTGCCATTGAAATGATGCGAGGGGGCTCCGGGAGAGACGCCAGCAGACTTCGCAGCTTTTCTCAAGGTAAACCCTTCAACGCCTTCTGCCCTGATGATGGCTTCTGATGCCACAATAAGTGCCGTTTTCAGATCGCCGTGGTGATAGCTTTCCCGTGCTGTCACGCTCATATCACCTCCTGTACGTTAATGTGAACATCGTTCAAATTGATGGTTGCTTCAATCTATGCAATGTTCAGATTGAGAAATCACTCCACTGGAATACGTTATATGACACAGCGCGCACTGATCGTAGGCCTCGGCATTGGCGGCATGTCTGCTGCCATCGCATTGCAGCGTCAGGGCTGGACGCCTGTGATTGTCGAACGTGCTCCCGAGCGGCGAAAAGGTGGGTATTTCATCGGTTTGCGCGATGAGGGAAAAAATGCCGCCTCGGCTTTGGGTGTTCTGGATGTCATGGAAAAAAGAACCCCGGAAAACATTCGTTTCTGGGATGTGCGTAAGGATGGCACCCGCAGACGCATTGCCGATCTGACGCAAGAGACAAACGCGCCGATTGCCGTACTGCGAGGGGATATCGAAGAAGCTCTCTGGTCCGGAATTGAAGGAAAGGTGGACGTCCGGTTCAGCACTGTCCCTTCGGCAATTGTGAATGGCGATACACAGGCGCAGGTCATACTCCGAACAGAAGGCGGTGAGGAAACGACAGAAACCTATGATCTTGTGATTGGCGCTGACGGGGTGCGCTCGACCGTTCGCAAACTTGTTTTTGGACCTGATGAGGCATTCTTTCATTCGATTGGCACAATGCTGTGTGCTTTTCCGTTGGCGCGCCCCGTTGAGGGTTTCAAAGCGGGCGATGGCCTTATGGTTGCAGACGTAAAGCGCACTTTGACTGTCTTTCCTCTGGAAGGACGTCCCTCAACCGCACTTTTCTCGTACCGAACCAGAAATCCGGAAAAAGCTTCCAGAACAAATCCGCTTTCCACGCTGCGCCAGATATTTGCCGATCTGGATGTGGGCGGGATTATTTCCAAAGCTCTTGAGGATCTGGCAACAACAGACGACTTCCTTTTTGATTCCGTTCAGATGGTCAAAATGCCCCGATGGTCGAAAGGTCGTGTTCTGCTGCTTGGGGATTCAGCCTGGTGCCTGACACTGTATTCAGGCATGGGGGCTTCAGCCGGGATGCTTGGTGGACAGGTTCTCGGTGAAGCTTTCGCGGCTTGTCCGCAGGGCATTGATGGTGCGCTGAAAATGTTCGAGGCCCGGATGCGTCCATTTGTCCGCAAGCATCAGAGATTCATCGCTCTGCGTTCCCAGTTGTTCGTCCCGTCAAACCGCTTTTCGCTCTGGGGGCGCCGTGTTCTGTGGCAGATCCTGCTGCGCTCCAGGAAATACCTCTTCCGCAAGAATGCATGAGGAAGGGGGAAGGCAGGGCTGATATAGTCTATCTCTAAACCAGACCTTTCGTTTGTCTCTGAAAGCGGACGTTTGCCGAGAGATTGGGTGGCCGCCCGTGAGGCGCAGCGTCGCAGTTTTATCGATTTTCATGGCGAATAAAAAAGGCATTAAGGGCAAGAAACGGAGTTCGTGAGGGCACCGAAGGCGACATAAGAATCCGTCTTTATCGCCAGGAATTTTTCGATGAACGATCCGCATCTCACGATTGAGCTGTCCATTCTTTATCTAGGGACTCCAGTTGTCCTGATCAGCACGGTTAATGAAGACGGAAGCTCTAATCTTGCGCCGATGTCATCCGCGTGGTGGCTGGGCTGGAGAGCCATGCTAGGACTTCAGACGGCGTCAAAAACCCCACAGAATATGTTACGCACAGGACAATGCGTCCTCAACCTTCCATCTCCGGCACAGGCTGAAGCAGTGAACAGGCTTGCTCACCTCACTGGAAGCAAAAGCATTCCTGAATTCAAACAAAAACTGGGCTATACTTACGAGCCGTCCAAATTTGAAGTTGCGGGTCTTACACCCGTCGCGTCTCAAACGGTCAACGCGCCTCGTGTTCTGGAATGTCCAATTCAACTGGAAGCCGTTCTGGTCGCGCAGCACGGTATCATGGACGATGATCCCCAGGTTGCAGGCCTCATCTCGGCTTTCGAAGTGCGTATAACGCGTGTCCATGCGCATCCGGGCATCCTTATGGAAGGATACGAGAATAGAATTGACCCGGATAAATGGCATCCTCTCATCATGAACTTCCAAAAACTGTACGGAGTTTCTGATGCTCAGATCGTGCCATCCCGTCTCGCCGAAATTGATGAAACAATTTATCGGATGCCTGATGTGGATCGGGCGCGTACAGAAAAGAACTGGCTCTGATGAAGAGCGCCGCAGCCGTGACAATGGCCTGTCGCCTTATCGAGGAAAGCGAAGAAAGCCTTTCCCTGATAGATCTTGCGCAGGCGGTTGGCCTGAGCAGCAGCTATTTTCATCGCACTTTTAAGACCCATACCGGGCTTACACCCAAGGACTATGCTGCCGCACATCGTGCAAAGCGCGTTCGCGCGGCATTGGCGCGCGAGGCAACCATCACTAATGCGATCTACGATTCCGGCTTCAGCTCTAGTGGTCGGTTCTACGAAACGTCTCGTGCCATGCTTGGTATGACACCATCACGCTACCGCAAAGGAGGAGCCGACGAAGATATTAAATTCGCGATTGCAAAGACAACGCTTGGTGATCTTCTCGTGGCCTCAAGTGCTGCGGGGGTAGCCGCTATTTTGCTTGGTGATGATCCTGAAGTGCTCCTTCGCCAACTCCAGGATATGTTCCCCAAAGCGCACCTGCTCGGTGCCGAAGCGGACTATGAAGCGGTTGTGTCTGAAGTCGTAGGATTTATTGAAGCACCTAAAATCGGACTTCACTTGCCGCTGGATATCAGAGGCACAGCATTTCAGCGCAGAGTATGGCAGGCCCTTCGCGATATTCCTTTTGGGGAGACGCGGTCTTACACTGCTGTTGCGGAATATATTGGTTTGCCACGTGCCACACGGGCAGTGGCAAAGGCCTGTGCGGCTAACAAGTTGGCCGTCGCAATTCCATGTCACCGTGTGATTCGCCGTGACGGCTCTCTGTCTGGTTATGCATGGGGCGTGGACCGTAAAGAGATCATACTCGACAGAGAGAAACTGAAAAAAGAGAAGTGATCGTAAAATTATAACAATTAAAATCAAATCCTAATTTTTTAAAGTAATTGTATGTTTGTGCGTTAAGGGTATTATTGATTTATAGATACAAAATAAATGCCCTTTTAGTCTGTGATTCGCCTTAGATCGAACCGCATTGCACACCGGGAACCCTCTGGAAATCCATGTGCCTGCTCCCTGTCGAGGATGGATATCAGGCGCTGATTCAACTCGTCATGCGTAAGGATCACGAAACCCATTTTGGAGTAAAATGGTGCATTCCATGGAATTTCCTGAAAAGTAGTCAAAGTTATATCTGCCAGCTCTTTGCGTAGAGCCCAGTGTTTAAGATGTTGTAGTAATGCTTTCCCGATCCCGCATTTCTGCCAGGACGACGCGACTGACATTTCAAGAATATGGACGTCCTTATGCTTCACAGAAGCTGTCAGAAAACCGACAGGCGTATCTGCTGTATCCACAGCTACCCAGCATGTCTTTGTCTGTATAGAGCTTCGGTGCGCCTCCTCTGGTATCGTCTCTGAGGTCGCAATCCAAGCTAGTCCCGGCACAGACCTGAAAGATTGTGCTGCAGAAAGTTCAATGGCAGGCAGTTGCTCTATGTCCGTCAGGCGTGCGTCACGGATCTGAAAAGTTTGCTTCTGGACGCGTGAATTCATGTTCAGGACTTTGCTGAGGCGTGTTGGCGCATATATACCGACGATATCAGGTAATACTGGGCGGTATAGATGACAGGGCCAGAAAGATGATCGCCAGTAGCGTTACAAAATGAACTGAAATGGCATCAACCTCGCAGAACTGATCGTGCAGTTTACCCAGATTTGTGATGGCAGACTGATACCTCTTCTTATTAAGACGACTGCCTTTTGATGATTGTTGCGGGATATAATGTGCCAAGACCAGCGGGGGTGCCGAGGGAAAATCGCGCTCAGTCTATGCTGTATCCGTTATGCCGCTTGCGGGCTTCTGCCTGGCGTTGTTTGCGGATCAATAGAGGATCGCGTTGATAGGGAGTTCCCGGAAAACCTCAGCCCGCTTTAGGGTCCTTGAATATCGCGCACCCCTGCGAGATTCAGGACCGAATGTGACGGGATATCATGAAATTTATCTTAGTGGCGGAGAGGGTGGGATTCGAACCCACGGTACGCTTCCACGCACGGCGGTTTTCAAGACCGCTGCCTTCAACCACTCGGCCACCTCTCCATCCGGCAGGCTTCATTTCTGAAGACTTCTGTTCGGATCTGGATGCTTCATGCGACGGGAAACATTTGCCGTCAAGTCGCTATGTTACATATACCCTCTCTCCTTACTCTTTGAAACGGAGGAGGGGGAACTCAGCAACATTGAAGCATGCCATCTAGAACGTCATGGAAGGCGCCTTGTGCGTTTCCGGCTGCCATAACCTCCAAGGATATGACGTCCATGACGATCCTTCGTCCTGTTGTTTTTCTTCCCGTCATTGCGGCTCTGGGCCTGATGGGAACTCCTCTTGTGGCTTCGGCACAGGCGCATCATGCGTCTGACTGGGTTCAGCCTCCTCCGGGAGGTCCGCGTGGCGCTCCTGGCCGTATGATGCCTCCTGTTCCTCCCGGCGTTACGTTGACGGCGGCTCAGAAAACAAAGCTCAAGGCCATTTTTGAAAAGGCTCATCAGGATGAGCGCGCGCTTCGTCTCGAGGGACGGGCGATCGAAGGCAAGATCCACGATGCTCTCAGTGCTGTCGGCGATCTGGATCGTGCAACGCTGACAGATCTGAGTGGGCAGGAAAACGCCCTCAAGGCGAAAGTCTCCGCGTTGCATCTTGAAACCATGGAACAGCTTCATGATCTGCTGACGCCTGCTCAGCGCCAGCAGGGCAAAGAGACCATGGACAAGCTCAAGGCGCTTCATGAGCAAATGAAGGCTCTGATGGGGCATCCGCCAGAAGGCGAACCGGACGATATGCCCTGAAAACCGAGGTTTCTGCGTCTATCGCTTGACGCCTGTGTGGCAAGGCGATAGACGAACTCTGTTTCCGGACACGCCACCTCGCGAAGACTCGCGCAGTGGCGTGTTTCTGTTTGCTTTTAAGGTGACCCGTTGTTCGATCAACTCTCAGGCAAGATGTCCGGTGTCCTCGAAGGGCTTTCCAAGAACGGGAAGCTCTCGGAGGCTGATGTCACCGAGGCCATGCGTGAAGTACGTCTCGCCATGCTGGAGGCAGACGTTGCTCTGCCTGTGGTGCGGGACTTCGTCAACAAGGTTCGCGAGCGGTCTGTTGGGCAGGAAGTGCTGGAAAGCGTTTCTCCCGGTCAGGCCGTGGCCAAGATCGTCAACGATGCCCTGATCGACGCACTGGGCGGGGCAGGGGCTGTTCCGCTGAACCTGTCCGCCAATCCGCCGGTCCCGGTGCTGATGGTGGGTCTGCAGGGTTCGGGCAAGACCACGACCTCCGGCAAGATCGCCCTGCGTCTGTCCGGTCGCGAGAATAAGAAAGTCCTTCTGGCCAGCCTCGACGTCCAGCGTCCGGCTGCGCAACTCCAGCTTCAGCAGCTGGCTGAGCGCGTCAACGCCAAGACGGGTCGCGTTCAGGCTCTGCCGATCATTGTCGGGCAGTCGCCTGTCCAGATCGCAAAGCGTGCGCTCGAGACCGGTCGTCTCGAAGGTTATGACGTCGTCATTCTCGATACGGCAGGCCGTCTGTCCATCGATGAAGCGCTGATGGATGAAGTGCGGGAAATCCGTACGCTCACCAAGCCTGCCGAGACGCTGCTGGTCGTTGACGCGATGACCGGTCAGGACGCCGTCAACACCGCGAAAGCCTTCAACGAAGCTGTTGGCATTACCGGTGTTGTCATGAGCCGGATGGACGGCGACGCCCGCGGTGGCGCGGCCCTGTCCATGAAGGCCATCACGGGCGCGCCGATCAAGCTGACCGGTTCGGGCGAGAACCTCGAAGCGCTTGAAGAATTCCATCCCGAGCGTGTCGCGGGCCGTATTCTCGGTCTGGGTGACGTTGCCGGGCTGGTGGAACGTGCTGCTGAAACCCTCGATCACGAGGAAGGTGAGCGCGTCGCCAAGAAGATGCTCGCGGGCAAGTTCGATCTGGATGACTATGTGTCCCAGATCAACCAGATCAACCGCATGGGCTCGATTTCCGGCATTCTCGGCATGATGCCGGGAATGGGAAAGATCAAGGATATGCTGGGCGATAAGGAGCTCGATACGTCGATCTTCAAGCGTCACAAAGCCATCATTTCCTCGATGACGAAGCAGGAGCGCAAGACGCCGGAGATCATCAAGGCGTCCCGCAAAAAGCGCATTGCGGCAGGCTCCGGAACCACGGTTCCGGAGATCAACCGTCTGCTCAAACAGTTCAACGACATGTCCACCATGATGAAACGCATCAGCAAGATGGGCCTTGGTGGCCTGATGCGCGGCATGGGTGGTGCAGGAGGTCTGGCGGATCTGATGAAGGGCATGGGTGGCCCCGGGGGCAAACCCGGCGGACGCCCGCCTTTCGTCTGATCTGTCCCGTTTTTTACAAGTTCTGTCTCTCAGGAGTATTTCATGAGCCTCAAGATCCGCCTTGCACGTGCAGGTGCCAAGAAGCGTCCCTACTACCACATCGTTGTCGCCGACAGCCGCAGCCCGCGCGATGGCCGTTTCATCGAGAAGGTTGGTTCCTACAACCCGATGCTGCCGGCTGATCACGCCGACCGTATCCGTCTGGTTGACGAGCGCATCAAGCACTGGCTGTCCAACGGTGCCCTCGCCACGGACCGTGTTGCCCGCTTCCTCGGCAATGCAGGCCTGGCTCCGAAGCCGACCTACAACGAGCAGCCCAAGCAGTCCGCTCCGAAGGCGAAGGCTCAGGAACGCGCCAAGGCTGCTGCTGCCGCTGCTGCGGCCTGATTGAGCTGCTTTTCAGGAAGCCCGAGACGTGCCCCGCTTCAACCCTGACAGCGATGTCCTGATTGCCACCGTCGGTCGTCCGCACGGTGTCCGCGGTCTGGTGCATCTTCATGCTGCCACAGATGATCCGGCTTCGGTCGAGACGCTGGGCGTGCTGCATGACGGGCAGGGCAGGGCATGGACGGCACGCTGGATTTCGGCTGGCGTGGCTGCACTGACGGATGCCGAAGGCCAGGATCTTCCTGACCGTACGGCCGCCGAACGTCTGGTCAATGTCAAGCTGTATGTTCCGCGTACCGTTCTTCCGGAAGCCGGAGACGACGAATTCTATCATGCCGATCTGATCGGTATGACGGCTGTCTCGGAAGACGGAGAGGTTCTCGGGACGGTGTCGGTCGTTCACGATTACGGCGCAGGCGTCAGCCTCGAAGTGGATCGTGGCCTGATCGTGCCGTTCACGCTGGCTTGCGTACCGCGCGTTGATCTTGCGAAACGGGAAGTGACCCTTGTCCCTCCTGTTGAAGTCGAGGTCGAGGGGGATCTCTCCGGCGAGGTCCAAGTGCGGGCATGAGCTGGCGCGCGGACATCCTGACCCTTTTTCCCGACATGTTCCCGGGGCCGCTGGGGTTCTCCCTTGCGGGCCGGGCGCTGGAGCGGGGGATCTGGTCCTGTGAGGCGCATGATCTGCGCCAGCATGGACTGGGACGTCACCGGGCCGTCGATGATACGCCTTTTGGTGGCGGAGCCGGCATGGTGATGCGGGCAGACGTTCTGGATACGGCCCTCTCGGCGCTTCCCGCGCTGGATGGGCGCCCGGTTGTCTACCCGACGCCACGGGGGAAGCGCATGTCGCATGAAGATGCGGAGCGCCTGTCGTCCGGACCGGGGGTCGTCGTTCTCTGTGGGCGCTTTGAAGGCGTGGACGAGCGCGTTCTGGAGAAGCACGATATCGAACAGCTCTGCATGGGCGATGTCGTGCTGTCGGGCGGGGAAATTCCTGCCCTGACTCTTCTGGATGCGTGCGTACGGCTCCTTCCCGGCGTCATGGGGTCAGATGTCAGCGGTCAGGACGAGAGCTTCGCCGAAGGGCTTCTTGAATATCCACAATACACCAAGCCGGCAGTGTGGGACGGGCGGGACGTGCCCGACATTCTTCTCTCCGGCAACCATGGTGCCATCGCCCGCTGGCGCCATGAACAGTCAATCGCCGTCACGAAGGCGCGCCGCCCGGACCTCTGGGATGCGTATCTGGCACGACAGCAGGTCCATTGAAGTTTTGTTTTCAGGAGTTTGGTCATGAACATTATCCAGCAGTATGAGGCGCGCGAAATCGAGCGTCTTTCCGGCGTCCGCGCTGTTCCCGAGTTCATTGCAGGTGACACGGTCCGCGTTGGCGTCCGCGTTGTCGAAGGCACGCGTGAGCGTGTTCAGAGCTTCGAAGGCGTTGTCATCGCCCGTTCCAACAAGGGTCTGAACAGCAACTTCACGGTTCGCAAGATCTCGAACGGTGAAGGCGTCGAGCGCGTGTTCCCGCTGTACGCACCGTCGATCGCCAGCATCGAAGTCGTGCGTCGCGGTAAGGTCCGTCGCGCAAAGCTGTATTATCTGCGTGGCCGTTCGGGCAAGTCCGCCCGTATTGCCGAGCGTCCCCGCGATCTGCCGAAGGCGGACAGCAAGGCCGCTTCCTAAACCGTTCGGAGTAGAGACAGGATGCCCGTTAGCAATTCGCCCAGAACCCTTTTTGACAAGATCTGGGACGATCATGTCGTCGAACGTCTCGAAGACGGGACGTGCATCCTCTACATCGACCGGCACCTCGTTCACGAGGTGACAAGCCCGCAGGCCTTTGAAGGTCTGCGGCTGTCCGGGCGCCGTGTGCGTCGTCCGGATGCCACGGTGGCCGTGGTGGACCACAACGTCCCCACGTCCGACCGTTCCAAGCCGATCGAGGAGCCGCAGAGCCGCCTCCAGATCGAAACGCTTGAGAAGAATGTTGCCGAATTCGGCATTCCCTATTTCCCGCTGCGTTCCGCCTCTCAGGGGATCGTGCATGTTGTCGGGCCGGAGCAGGGCATTTCCCTGCCGGGCATGACGATCGTCTGCGGCGATAGCCATACCTCCACGCATGGCGCTCTTGGTTCGCTGGCATTCGGGATCGGCACGTCCGAGGTCGAGCATGTGCTCGCGACCCAGACGATCCTGCAGAAGCCCGCGAAGAACATGCGTGTTTCGGTCGAAGGCAAGGTCGGTCCGGGCGTAACGGCCAAGGACATCATGCTGGCCATCATCGGGCGCATTGGCACCGCGGGTGGCACTGGCCATGTCATTGAATTTGCAGGATCTGCGATCCGTGATCTGGACATGGCAGGGCGTATGACGCTGTGCAACATGTCCATCGAAGCCGGTGCACGTGCAGGTCTGGTCGCGCCTGACGAGACGACCTTCGCCTATGTGAAGGGCCGCCCGTTTGCGCCGAAGGGCGAAGCGTTCGACCAGGCCTGTGAGTACTGGCGCAGTCTGGCGTCTGACGAAGGTGCCTATTTCGATACCGAAGTCACGCTCGCTGCGGAGGAAATCATTCCCTCCGTCACTTGGGGTACCAGCCCGCAGGACGTGCTGCCGATCGACGGTTCCGTGCCGTCTCCGTCGGACGTTGCGGATCCGGCCCGTGCCGCCCAGATCCAGCGTGCCCTGGATTATATGGGTCTTGAAGCCGGCCAGAAGATCGCCGGAACGCCAGTGGATGTCGTGTTTATCGGCTCCTGCACGAACAGTCGTCTGGAAGATCTGCGCGCTGCTGCGGATGTGGTGCGCGGGCGGCATGTTGCCGAGGGCGTTCGGGCCATGATTGTGCCCGGCTCCGGTCTGGTGAAGCATGCGGCTGAAGCGGAAGGACTGGACAAGCTGTTCCTTGATGCCGGTTTTGAGTGGCGTGAGGCAGGCTGCTCGATGTGTCTGGGCATGAACCCCGACCGTCTGACGCCGGGCCAACGTTGCGCTTCAACCTCCAACCGTAATTTCGAAGGGCGTCAGGGGCCGGATGGTCGCACGCATCTCTGCTCGCCTGCCATGGCGGCAGCGGCAGCTGTCACGGGGCGTCTGTGCGATGTGCGTGAACTGGTGAAGGAGACCGTCTGATGGACAAGTTCACGGAACTCACCGCCATTGCGGCGCCCATGCCGACCGAGAACATCGACACGGACCAGATCATTCCGGCCCGCTTTCTCAAGACCATCCAGCGGACCGGTCTTGGCAAAAATGCTTTCGCCGCCCAGCGATATGACGCCGATGGCAATGAAAAGCCGGATTTCGTGCTCAATCAGGAACCATACCGGCACGCCGAAATCCTGATTACCTACGACAATCTGGGCTGCGGATCCTCGCGCGAGCATGCCCCGTGGGCGTTGCTGGATTTCGGGATCCGTTGTGTGATCGCGCCCAGCTTTGCCGATATCTTTTTCAATAACTGCTTCAAGAACGGTATTCTGCCGATCCCGCTGCCGCGTGAGATCTGCGACGAACTGATGGACGATGCGCGTCAGGGTTCGAATTCGCGTCTGACAGTAGATCTGGAGCGTCAGGTTATCGTGCGTCCGAATGGCGAGACCATCGCGTTCGAGGTCGATCCGTTCCGTCGCCACATGTTGCTGGAAGGGCTGGACGACATCGGTCAGACCATGGCGCATGATGCCGAAATCAGCAGCTTCGAACATCGCACCAGCCGTGCGTGGGTGCCGTCAATTACCATAGGGACTGTGAAATGAGCGACGCACACAAGCTTCTGGTTCTGGCCGGAGACGGGATCGGACCGGAAGTCATGCGCGAAGTGGCGCGGATCGTGCACTGGATGAGTGCGCATCGCGGACTGAAGCTTGAAATCACGGAAGAACTTGTCGGCGCAGCGTCGCTGGCCGTGCATGGGGTCCCCATCCGCGATGAGGTCATTGAACTGGCCCGCCAGTCTGACGCGGTACTGTTTGGCTCGGTGGGAGATCCGGCTTGGAGCCATGTCGGGTTCGACAAACGCCCGGAAGTAGCGATCCTCAAGCTCCGCAAAGAACTTGAATTGTTCGCCAATCTGCGTCCGGCCAAGCTGTTTGATGCCCTGATTGACGCCTCCGCGCTGAAGGCGGAAGTGGTGCACGGACTTGACCTGATGATCGTTCGCGAAACGGTCGGCGGCATCTATTTCGGTGAGCCGCGTGGAATCGAAACGCTGCCTGACGGCTCCCGTCGCGGCATCAACACAGAAGTTTACACAACGTCCGAAATCGAGCGTGTGGCGCGTGTGGCGTTCGATCTGGCCCGTAAGCGCGACAACCGCGTATGCTCGGTCGAGAAGTGCAATGTCATGGAAAGCGGCCTCCTGTGGAAGGAAGTCGTAACCGACATTCACAAGCGCGAATATTCCGACGTCCAGCTTTCGCACATGTTGGCCGATAACTGCGCGATGCAGCTCGTGCGTGACCCGAACCAGTTTGATGTCATTGTAACTGGGAACCTGTTCGGAGACATCCTGTCCGATCTGGCGTCGATGCTGACGGGTTCACTCGGGATGCTGCCGTCTGCAACGCTTGGCCCGGTTCGCGCCTATGGCAAACGCAATGCGCTGTATGAGCCGATCCATGGCAGCGCGCCGGATATTGCGGGCAAGGGGATCGCCAATCCGCTGGCCCAGATCCTCTCTTTCGCCATGCTGCTGCGGTATTCGCTCAATCGTGGCGAGGATGCAGATCTTATTGAAACGGCTGTCTCGAACGTGCTGGCTTCGGGCCTGCGGACCGGGGATATCATGTCTCCCGGCATGGCTCGAGTCGGAACCGAAATGATGGGACAAGCCGTTCTGCGCGAGATGGAAAAGCTCGCCTGACCTCTTACGGGACCTATCTGGCAAATATCAGGCGCCTTCCTTAGGGAAGGCGCCCTTTTTGTTGATCGCAGCCCGGCTGCCTGTGGTCAAAACTGCTGGAACATGCCTAGGATCGCGCCATCGAAATGATCCGGAACCTTGTCATGTCCTTTATTGCCGACCGTCTGAACCGCATTCTTCCCAGTCAGACGATTGCCGTGACCCAGAAAGCCCGTGCCCTGAAGGCAGAGGGCCGTGATATCATCAGCCTTTCTGCGGGTGAGCCGGACTTTGATACGCCCGACTTCATCAAGCGTGCGGCAATCCGGGCGATCGAGGCCGGCAAGACAAAATATACGGATGTTCCGGGCACGATTGAACTCCGCAAGGCGGTCGCAGCGCGTCTGAACGCCGATTTCGATCTGGACTACAAGGCCGAGGAAATCTGCGTTTCCACGGGTGGCAAGCAGGTTATCTATAATGTCATGGTCTCGACCCTGAACGCAGGCGATGAGGTCATCATCCCGGCTCCTGCATGGGTGTCTTATCCCGACATCGTAACGCTGGCCGATGGAACGCCTGTCATTATCCAGACGGCCCCCGAAAATGGCTTTCGCCTGACGGCAGAACAGCTTCGTGCGGCCATCACGCCTCGCACGAAATGGCTCTGCCTGAATTCGCCCTGCAATCCGACAGGGGCGGCGTATGACGAGGTAGCCCTGAAGGAATTGACGGATGTCCTGCTGGACTATCCGGATATCTGGATCCTGACGGACGATATGTACGCCAAGCTCCTGTATGATGAGGCTGTTGCCAAGACCGTTGTGCAGGTCGAGCCGCGTCTGCGGTCCCGGACCGTGACGATGAATGGTGTCTCCAAAGCCTATGCCATGACAGGCTGGCGGATCGGGTTTGCCGCCGCACCGGTGGAGTTCACAAAACAGCTTATCAAGCTGCAGGGACAGAGCACGAGCAATCCCTGTTCCATCGCGCAGGCGGCAGCGCAGGAGGCCGTATCCGGCCCGCAGGATTTCATTTCGGAGATGGTGGCGGTCTATCAGGAGCGGCGCAATCTGGTGATCGGCATGCTCAATGATGCACCCGGTCTGACCTGCGCTCTCCCTGAAGGGGCGTTCTACGCCTTTCCGTCCATTGCTGGCGTTCTGGGCAAGACCAGCAAGGGCGGTCGTCTGATTGAGAGTGACGAGGCTTTCGTAACGGCTCTTCTGGAAGAAACCGGCGTGGCGGCCGTGCATGGAACGGCGTTCCTGACCCCGGGATATTTCCGGATTTCCTATGCCACCAGCACGGATCTTCTGGTTGAAGCCTGCACCCGGATCCAGAAGTTCTGTCAGGGTCTTTCATGAGTTTTACCATCGCATCACGCCTTGCGGATCTGCCGCGACCTGCAACGATCGCCATGGCTGCCCGCGCCCGCGAACTGAGGGCGCAGGGCGCGGATGTCATTTCACTTGCCTTGGGGCAGCCGGATTTTCCGTCTCCTCCAGAAGCGATTGAAGCCGCTTATGCAGCCGCGAAAGCCGGGGATACGGGCTATCCGCCGATCCCCGGACAGAAGCCGCTGATCGATGCCATTATCCGCAAGTTCAGGCGTGACAACGAGTTGGACGTTGCGCCCAGTCGAATCATGGTTGCGAATGGCGGCAAGCAGATCATTTTCAATGCGCTGATGGCGTCGCTGGAAATTGGCGACGAGGTCATCATTCCTGCGCCGTACTGGGTGAGTTATCCGCTGATTACCCGGATGCTGGGCGGGGTTCCGGTCGAAATCTGCTGCCGGGAAGAGGACGGCTTTCGTCCTGATCCTGAGGCCATCCGCGAAGCTATTACGCCGCGCACGAAATGGCTGGTTCTGAATTTTCCGAACAACCCAACCGGTGCCATTCTGGTACGGCAGGACCTTGAAGCCATCGCAGATGTGCTGCGTAAGGCGCCGCATGTTCTTGTGATGAGCGACGAGATCTATGAACATCTGACGTTCGACGGCCGCAAACACCTCTCCTTGCTGAATGTCGCGCCTGATCTTGCGGATCGGATTCTGATCGTGAACGGGATGGCGAAAGCCTACGCCATGACGGGATGGCGCGTCGGGTTTGCCTGTGGTCCTGTGCCTCTAATTCAGGCCATGGTGGCGGTGCAGGGCAATTCCACCTCGGGCGTTTGCACGCTGGCACAGGCCGGATCGGTGGCCGCGCTTGATGGGGACGCTGACGGAATTGCACACATGCTGGCGACGTATGAGCGACGTCGGGCGCTGGTTGTCGGTGCCTTGCAGAAGGTTCCCGGACTGACCTGCGTCATGCCGGAAGGGGCGTTTTATGCCTACCCGGGTGTCGCGGCCCTGGTCGGTCGCACATCCGGGCAGGGGCGTCTTCTGGACACGGATGTGGCATTTGCGGAAGCCCTGCTCGAAGAGGCGCATGTTGCGACCGTTCCGGGTTCGGCGTTCGGATATAGCCCGTATCTTCGCCTGTCTTTTGCGGCGTCCGATGTACAGCTTGCAGAAGCCTGCCGCCGTATTGCCCAGTTTGTGGGCGAGATCCGCCCCGTCTGATGGCAACAAGGGCAGGGCATGGACGCAGAAGCGGGGGAGTGTCAGACTTGCATCATGACGAAGACACTCCCTCCCTTTTCCGAACTGTCTTTCCCCCGGCCTGACGAGCAGTCGCTCAAAGCGCGCTACGATGCCATCGCGTTTCTGCTGGATGCCGGGGACCGGGTGGAAGCCCTGAAGGCTTTTGATGCTGTCCGACGCGAGTATGAGTCGTGGGCATCGCACGTTCATCTGCAATTTTCGCGCAATACACAGGATGAGACCGCCAAGGCAGATCGGGATTATGCGGATCGGTTGTCTCCGATCGTAACCGATCATGAGGTGACGGTCAAGAAGCGTCTTCTGGCCGATCCCGACCGCGCGGGTCTTGAAGCCATTGTAACGTCGCATGTGGTGCGGCTCTGGGAAGCTGATACGACCACATTCGATCCGCGTATCAGTACGGATCTGGAAGAGGAAGCCCGTCTTTCAGGGGAATACACGGCGCTTCTGGCGGCTGCGAAAATCTCTTTCGATGGCAAAGTCCTGAACCTGTCGGGGTTGGTGCCTTATCTTCAGGGCATGGATCGGGATGTCCGTCATGCGGCGGAAAAGGCGCGCTGGGATTTTTTCGAGCAGAACGGCGCTGAACTGGATGCCCTTTACGGCAAACTGGTCGCTCTGCGGGACCGGATGGCGAAAACCCTTGGTTTCGATAACTATATCGAACTCGGGTATCGCCGGATGCGCCGGACAGATTACGGTCCCGAGCAGGTCGCAGCCTTTCGAGAGAAGGTTCTGGCTTATGTCACACCCCTGATCAGCGCGCTCATGGAGCGTCGTCGTCTGAAAATGGGCTGGGACAAGGTGATGGCGTGGGATGAGGCTCTGATTGACCTTCAGGGTAATCCCGAGCCCGCTGGCGATCATGACCTGCTGGTGGCGCGCGCTGAAACCATGTTCCGCGACCTCGATCCTTCAGGGGAAATGGCGGATTTTTACGTCCAGATGCGCGATCTTGGGTATCTCGATCTGAAAAACCGAGAGGGCAAGGCGGGAGGCGGCTTCTGTACGTCTTTTCCGACGGTCGGGACGCCTTATATTTTCGCTAACTTCAATGGCACCCATAACGATATCGGCGTTTTCACCCATGAAATGGGTCATGCGTTCCAGAACTGGAAAAGCCGTGATCTGCCGTGGATCGATCAACTCTGGCCGACCATGGAAGCGGCGGAAATCCACTCCATGGGCCTTGAGTTCCTGAGCTGGCCGCAGATTGGAGACCTGGTCGAGGATGGCGCGGCAGAACGATATCGGCGCATGCATCTGATTGATGCGCTGTCGTTCTTTCCCTATGGCGTCTGTGTGGATCACTTCCAGCATGAGATTTATGCCCATCCTGACATGACGCCAGAAGAACGGCATCAGACTTGGGAGCGGCTTGAGAAACTCTACATACCCTGGCGGGACTGGGGCGATCTGGCCTATCCGGCCAAGGGTGGCCGCTGGCAGGCCCAGCTCCATATTTACCGGCTGCCGTTTTATTATATCGACTATGCATTAGCACAGTGCTGTGCTCTGCAACTCTGGCTGGGGTCGCGTCTGGACCGGGAAGGGACGCTGGAAATCTACCGCAGGCTCTGCGCCGAAGGTGGGTCGAAACCGTTCGCGCAACTCGTGTCCGAAGCAGGATTGACCTCTCCGTTTGAAGCAGATGTGCTCGCTGAAGTCGTCCATGAAGCCGAGCAGGTGCTCGCGCTTTAAGGATAGAGTAAGGCTCCGGAAAAAAGCCGGAGCCTCAAGGACTTATCCGCGTTTGTTCCAATCAGAAATGAGGTCAAGAACAGCCTGCGGTGACATGCTGCGGGCGTTGCCAAGCGCCTTGGAGCCGTCGCCGTTCAGGGCATGGCCTTCCGGCGTGACGATAATGACGGTCGGGACGGCCTTGATGGTCACGCCATAGCGTTCCGCCAGATCGAGATTGGTGTTGATGCGTCCGACATTGATCGGCACCACCACGAACTGGCTGTCCAGCCAACGTGCCGCATCAGGTAGTGCGAAAATCCCGCTGAGCATTTTGCAGTCCGGGCACCAGTTGCCGCCAAAATCGAGCAGAACCTTACGATGCGTTTTCTTCGCGAGCGCGAAGGCCTGTTCTACCTGCTCGTGCGCCACTGCCGTATCGGGATAGGGTTCGGCGACGGGCGGTGCGGATGTTTCGGTCAGTTTTGGGGCGGGGACTGCTGGCGTTGTGGACGCGGCATGTGCCGGCAGGGTTGCAGTCAGCGCCAGACCAAGGCCGGCGGCAAGAAGGGAACGGTTCATGAAAAAGGCTTTCATTGATGTTGTCCTCTGCATGCCATAACGCAGAATGACAGGAACAGATGATTAAAGCCCAATTTTGAGGAAAGGTCATGCGTTTGAAAAAAGCAGTACCCCGCCCACAAGCAGAATCTCCGCGTGAAGTCAGTGTTACGGAAACCCTGATCCGGACAGCAATCCTCGTGGCGTTAACACTGGCCTTTGCGTCGGTCTTCCGTTTCTGGAAACCGGCCATCAAGGCCGCGCAGCATATCGCTGGAACGTCTGTCTGGCAGGAACTCTACAGCCTGTTTCATATCGACTCAGGGGTCGGACGCGAGCAACTGATCCTGACCGGGATCATGGTGGTCTGTTTTCTGCTGGCACTTGCCGTCCAGTCCATCGGGTTTCTGATTTTTCGGAAGCTTAGAAAAAACCGGGCCTGACTTTCAGGGCCGAAACGGCTGCCAGGCACCACGCAATCATGAGCATCGTCCCGCCATAAGGCGCGATCCGGCCAATCGAGACCGGACCCAGCTTCAGGTCAAACAGCGCAAGCAGGGTGACGGGCACGCAGAACAGAACCATGCCGACCGCCATGCACAGACATGCCATGCGGATCAGTCGCGGCGACAGGCGCGCTGCGTTCAGAGAAAGCAGACCAAGCCCGAGAGCATGCCACATCTGGATTTCCACTGCGGAATGCAGCATGGCCCTGCCACCCGGAACGGCAAACAATCGGTCCGGCAGATGGGCGGACAGGGCGCCGAGCATGACGCCGGACGCTGCGGAGAGGGCCGCGAAAATGAAACTGCCTCGAAGCAGAACTGGTGTACCGGGCTGGATGGGGTTTGCGGACATGCCGTGAATGTATCATGTGTTGTCTGAACAGCGAATGAGAGACTGTCATGAGTGCATTGTCAGTCTGTCGCGGCCTGTCTTTTCGAGGCAGGCGCGTTTGAAAAAGGAAGCTTCGATGACTGTTTCGTATCTCCGCCTCTGTCTGTCCGCGGGCCTTCTGGCCGGTCTTGCGGCCTGTAACGCTCCCGATGCGCCGCCTGCGCCGGCGCTGCCGAGCGTCGCTTCGACCTACAAGCTGACGACGGCAGATGCGGCGTTCCTCCAGCAGGTGGATGAGATGGATCAGACCCAGATCGCCATTGCGACACTGGCCGCGACCCATAGCAACAGTGACGTGGTCAAAGCCTTCGGTTCGACCGTTCAGGGTGATTACACGACCAATCAGAAAGCCGTCGCCAAGATCGCCTCAGACGCCAATCTGACGGTTGCCGCCAAGATTGATGCGGCCGATCAGGAGCATGTCGAGTCGTTTTCCCATCTTTACGGTGCTGCATTCGACCGGATGT
This sequence comes from Gluconobacter sp. Dm-44, assembly GCF_018256175.1. Taxonomy (NCBI): domain Bacteria; kingdom Pseudomonadati; phylum Pseudomonadota; class Alphaproteobacteria; order Acetobacterales; family Acetobacteraceae; genus Gluconobacter; species Gluconobacter sp. Dm-44. Next base: position 50,115 of record NZ_JAERLZ010000003.1, read on the forward strand.
TCCTGCGCGATATCGTCAGTATCCGGACACCGGATCTGAGCAAGGCCATCGCGACGGCTCAGGCTTCGGGCGGCTCGCCGGACATCAAGACCCTCGCTACGGACACGGACAAAATGCTGACGGATCATACATCCCGCGCCCGTGATCTGATGGGCGATCGCAGCATCGGTCATCACGCGAAGCACAAAAGAAGCCGCTAAGACCAGCGCGGAGGATTGGACAGGTCATGACGATCCGCATCGATAAGATCGTAACACGGGGTGGAGACGGCGGGCAGACGTCTCTTGGAGATGGCACACGCGTCCCCAAGTCTTCAGACCGGATCGAAGCGATGGGGACTGTTGATGAACTGAATGCCCAGTTGGGAATTTTGTGCAGTACCATGGCGCAGGATTTCCGGATGGCTGTTCTTCTGGACGAAATCCGTCAGATCCAGTCCTGCCTGTTCGATCTTGGTGCGGACCTTTGTCTGCCTGACCCAGAACGTACCCCCAGCTTGCCTTCGGAAGCCATTATATGGCTGGAAAGCAGGCTGGAGGATCTGCGCCGACACCAGAAGGAACTCAGAAGCTTCGTGCTGCCAGGGGGCTGTTCCGTCGCGGCTCAAGCGCATCTTGTCAGAACTGTTGCGCGCCGGGCAGAACGGCGTGTTGCGCTTCTTGAACAGAGGCCGGTAGAGGGACTTCGTTTTTTGAACAGATTGTCTGATTACTTCTTTGTTCTTGCGCGTCACGCGAACAATCATGGTGAAACCGATATTCTCTGGTCGCCGGGTCGTTGGCATGAGAAGAAAATATAAATAAACGCTTATTGCCCTGATGACAGAATGGGCGTGAAGTGCTAGGAAATCCTCGTCAGAACGCTGGGGTTCTTCCAGACGAGTCGACTTTTCATATCCTTGTCAGGACATGTCTCGGCTGAGCGGGTTTAAATCCGGTCAGCTTTTCTGCCTTTCGGCAGGCCTGTTCTGCAGGGGAAAATCCATAAATATCATATTGGTTGAAGAATACAGAATGCAGGACGAGCATCAGGCTAACGAAGAAGACAAACTGCGACAGGCTCTGGCCCGTCTGGGTGCCGGGGCGTCCTCACGCACTCCAAACAAGTCAAGGCCCGTTCCCCCGACTGCCGAGCGTCGGCGTCGTTTCGTCCGCGACGGGCAGGTTGTGGTCGAACATCAGGGCGGTCGTGGAATTGCAGCACGTAATGTCGGGCAGGACGATCAGGAAGAACTTGAGCGTCTTCGTCAGTCGGTCAAGCGTGAACAGCGTCGCTGGGAAGAGGCCGAGCGGAGCCTCGGGGAAATTCGCAGCCAACTCAAGGCGTTCGAGACGCGCGAAGCCCATGCGAAAATCCAGATCAGTGAACTGAACCGCGAGTTACGCGAAAATCAGGACACGATCCAGACATTGAAGGCATCTCTTCATCAGGCGCGTGAGCAGGCTGCCGAAGCAGCACGCCGTACACCGCGCCCTGTTGGACGCCCTCGCAAGGAGCCTGCTCCGCAGGTGGTGGATGTGGCGGAAGCCGAGATTGCCGAACAGGAGCCTGTGCAGTGGTGGGTAAAGGCCTGACCGCAGGCCTTTATTCATTTACTCTGAATGTTTGACCCGGCGTCCGAACCAGAGCAGAACACCACAGAAGACAGCCCAGCCTAATCCGGCATTCAATAGAGCTGGAACGGGAAGCGCCAGACTATCTGAGCTTCCCGTAGCGCCTGTCATGGCCGCAAGTGCTACGCCGATCAGGCTTTCCCCAACAATGAAGCCTGAGGCGATCATCGTTCCCTGTTCTCTGGGGAAACGGCGCAGAAGCCACGCAAGCCCCGCACCAATCCCGATAGTTACCGAGACCTCTGCTGGGAGGTAGATGCCCATTCCCACGGCCAGCGGCGGGAGAGCAAGGTTGCGGCGGTTCAGCACAATATCCAGTACGACCAGGCAGACGCCAATGGCTGCTCCGATTTCCAGCATCAGCCAGTCAAGTCGGTGCGTCAGAATCCCAGTTGCAATAGCTGCCATCAGGGCGGGCTGGGGGGCGGCAAGTGCGCGCGAAGGGTCCATATCTGCACGTGGCATGGCACCCACGAAACCATAAGCCTGATACAACACCTGAAGCACCCAGGGGATAACGATCGCGCCAACGGCACAGCCGATAAGCAGCGCAACTTCCTGCCTCCAGGGTGCCGCGCCGACGAGCTGGCCTGTCTTGAGATCCTGCAGATTATCGTTCGAAACGGCGGCTGAGGCAGTGATGGCGGAGAGGACGAACAAGCCGAACGCGATGGCGATCGGGCGCTGGTCCACCGTCAGGATGCCGCCGCTCTCCAGCCCCCAGAGAGCAACCGAAATGACAATGATGGCGATGATACCAACACCGGATATCGGCGAAGATGATGATCCAATGATACCAGCCATATAGCCGCACGCGCTGGCGACCAGAAAACCCAGTCCGAAACAGGCGATCAACCCCAGAACGACCAGTGTTCCCAGAGCGCCACCATGCGGCATGACAGGCCACAGGAAATAGCCGAACAGCGCAGCGAGCAGGATTGCAAGACCTGCGCAAAGACCAATCAGTGTACGAGGAGAAAGATCGCGATCGCTGTCATCGCCGGTGGCCAGATGGGTGACCGAAAGCGCTTCTTTCAACCCTTGTGCGACCGGACGGGCAAGAGCGAGCAGCGTCCAGACCGCTGCCACCGCAATGGTTCCGGCGCCGATGAAGCGCACCTTGTGCAGCCAGAGGCCCGAAGCCTCGGCCAGTGGCGTGGCTGAGGGGGCGAGGTGGCCCAGAACCGGCACCATGACGCCCCAGGCCAGAAACACGCCGAGCAGCATCGCAATGCCGCCGCCAATGCCGACCAGATAGCCGGTGCCCAGCAGGGCCAGCGAAAAACTTCCATTCAGACGAAATGCCGACGACCCGACGACGGTAGCAGCAGAAAATCCGTCTGACAGGAGGCGTAGACCCGATGTAGCAAAAGCCACAGCACCCGAGACAAGAGTGCCGAGCATGAGGGATTTGAGGCTCCGGGCATCGCCCTCCGGCGAGGAGGCGCGCAGGATTTCCGCACAGGCTGTGCCTTCTGGGTAGGGCAGATCGGAGTTGCTCACGAGGGCCCGGCGTAGCGGGATGGTGAAAACAACGCCCGTCATGCCCCCCGCCATCGTCAGCAGCAGGGTGATGACATACGGAAATTCATGCCAGTATCCGACCATGATAAGGGCCGGGAGAGCCGCAAACACGCAGGACAGGGTACCGGCAGCAGAAGCCTGCGTCTGGACCATGTTGTTTTCCAGCATGGTCCCGCCGCCCATGAGGCGCAGGACGGCCATCGAGATGATGGTGGCTGGAATGGAGGAGCCAAAAGTCAGGCCGATTTTCAGACCCAGATAGACGTTTGCTGCCGTAAAGACGACCGTGATGAGGGCTCCGAGAATAATCCCCCGGAGGGTCAGTTCGCGATTGTCCATGTATTTCTGTTCCGAAATGATGGCAGGCACAGAGCCGCTCGCTGTGACTGCATGTCGGGGCTGATGCTTCAGCCCCGCCGATTTTTACTGGTACTTTTACTGGGTGTGGCTGTGGAAAGCGACCGGGGAGAGGTGTTCGCGGTTATAGCCCAGTTCGCCGTGCGTCAGCTGATACCCGATTTCGAGTGTATAAGGATTTTCCTGCGCCATGTTGTCGGTGGCTGGCAGGTCGATCAGGCGCAGGTTCGTGCGGACGGATTGTGTGCTGACATTCGGCGGGAAGCGGAACGTGTCCGTGAAGACTTTCTTGTCCACGATCTTGCCGTCCCGCATGATGACAATGAAATACGGCACATCGATCGTATTGCTGGTCGCCGCCGGGCCACGGGTCAGGTTCATGGCAAGGCTCAGACGCGTGCGGACCGTCTGGTGACCATGAGGTCCTTCCGGACCGCGCTCGCAGTCTCCGGACAGAGATGTGATCTGCGCATGGCTGACGAGGCTTCCGATATCCGCGCTCTTGCCGTCATAGACGAACTGGTCCGCTGCCGATCCCGGGATATCGAGCGCCGGACAGGCGGGGGCGAAGAAACTCTGGTTGGATTCGTCGCAGCCGGCCAGACTCGAAAGGGCCAGGAGGGCGAAAGCCGGAGCAAACAGGGGCGAGGCGAAGCGCCGGATGGCTAGCATCAGCTGAAGAAACTCCTACAAAGAGGCTCGGCAAAGAAGCCCGGACGTTGCGACGAGAGGCAATCCGGTCGATACTGGTCCTACATATCGAACTCCGCCCGCTTGGGGAACACCATGTCAGAACAGACGACTTTCGCTCCTGCCCGCACCAATGGTGTGGATGCTCCTCCAACCCTTCGCGTCCTGCTTGCCGGTCCGCGTGGATTCTGTGCCGGTGTGGACCGCGCCATCCGTGTCGTGGAAGAAGCGCTGCGTCGTTATGGCGCTCCGGTCTATGTCCGTCACGAGATCGTCCATAACCGGACGGTCGTTGAGGGGCTTGAGGCCAAGGGGGCCATTTTCGTCGAGGAACTGGACGAGGTGCCCGAGGACGGACATGTTGTTTTCTCTGCGCATGGCGTTCCAAAATCCGTTCCCGCCGAAGCCCAGCGCCGCAATCTGCTGTATCTGGATGCAACATGTCCGCTGGTGTCGAAGGTCCATCGTGAGGCCGAGCGTCACTTCGCGGGTGGGGGTCCGGACCAGCTCCACATCCTCATGATCGGCCATGCGGGCCATCCGGAAGTTGTTGGCACGATGGGCCAGCTCCCGCCGGGTGCTGTCACGCTCATCAATGATGCGGAAGAAGCCCGCACGATCCAGCCGGAAGACCCCGCGAAACTGGCTTTCATCACGCAGACCACATTGTCGGTCGATGATACGGCCGAGATCGTGGACATCCTGCGTTCGCGCTTCCCGCTCATCGAGGGGCCGAAGCGCGAAGACATCTGCTACGCGACGACCAACCGTCAGGAAGCCGTGAAGGCGATTGCGCCCGAAAGTGATCTGGTGATCGTGATCGGCTCTCCGAACTCGTCCAACTCACAGCGCCTGCGCGAAGTGGCTGAGCGTTCGGGCGCGCGTCGTGCGCTGCTGGTGCCGAAGCTCGAAAATCTGGACTGGAGCGTCCTTGAAGGCGTGGAAACGCTGGGCATCAGTGCGGGTGCATCTGCTCCCGAGAGCCTTGTGCAGGAGATGGTGTCGGCTCTGGCCGAGAAATACACGCTCAAGATTGAAGAGCGGATCGTCAAGGAAGAGAACATCAACTTCCGTCTGCCCGGTCCGCTGGCTGGCGAGGAAGACTGATTTCTCATGGCCGTCTATACGGAACTGGCGGCCGAGACGCTTGAGGCGTTTCTTGGCACTTACGCGATCGGCACTCTGGTCTCGTTTCATGGCATCGCAGAGGGTGTCGAAAACAGCAATTTCCTCCTCCGTACGACGGAGGGGGATTTTATTCTCACGCTGTTCGAGCGTCGGGTAAATGCCAGTGAGCTCCCGTGGTTTCTGGGGCTTATGCAGCATCTGGCGGGCAGGGGGCTGAACTGCCCGCTCCCCGTATCAGACCGGAATGGCACTGCGCTGCGGACACTGGCAGACCGTCCGGCCGCCATCACGACATTCCTTCCCGGTGTTTCTGCAACCCAGCTTGATGCGGGGCTGTGTCTGGAACTCGGCAAGGCGTTGGCTCGGCTGCATATTGCTGGTGAGGGATATAGCGCCGTTCGTCCGAATGCGCTGTCTCCGGCGGCGTGGGGACCGCTGCTTGATAGCTGTGGGGAGAGCGGAGACGCGCTGTCGCCCGGCCTGACGGCTGAAGTGCGGACTGCGCTGCAGCGGATCGAAAGCGCATGGCCCCTCCCGGATGAACTGCCGCGTGGGCAGATCCATGCGGATCTGTTTCCGGACAATGTTTTCTTCCAGAACGGGCAGGTGTCGGGGCTGATCGACTTCTATTTCGCCTGTACGGATTTTCTGGCTTACGATCTGGCGATCTGCCTGAATGCCTGGTGTTTCCGGGACGAAAAGACATTCGAGCCGTCATTCGCTGCGGCCATTCTTCAGGGTTATGAAAGTGTTCGCCCGCTGACTGAGGCGGAGAAATCGGCGCTTCCCCTGCTGTGTCAGGGGGCTTCGATCCGCTTTCTGCTGACGCGCCTGTATGACTGGATCAACACTCCGGCCAATGCGCTCGTGACTCGCAAAGACCCGTTGGCCTATCTGGTGCGCCTGCGCCATTTCGCAGGTGTCGCGCATGTCTGAGGCCTCTGCGGAGCGGCCTCAGGTTGAAATCTGGACGGATGGCGGGTGTAAACCCAACCCCGGCCCGGGTGGCTGGGGGGCGCTTCTGGTCTGCCGCGGTCAGGAAAAAGAGCTTCTGGGTGGGCATCCGGAAACGACCAACAACCGTATGGAAATGACGGCTGCCGCCGAGGCGCTGGAGGCTCTGAAACGCCCCTGCATCGTGACGCTGCATACGGACAGCGAATATCTGCGGAATGGCATTACCCGCTGGCATACGGGCTGGGTGCGCCGGAAATGGCGGAATGCGGCTGGGGACCCTGTCGCCAATATGGATCTGTGGCAGCGTATTCTGGAAGCTGCGAAGCCGCACGAGATTGAATGGCTCTGGGTCAAAGGGCATTCGGGCGATGAAAACAACGAACGCGTGGATCAGCTTGCAACGCGGGGGCGGGAAGAGCTCTGAAAATCGCGGTTTTTCTCAGGTCTTTGAAGAAAAACGAAAAAATCTCCAAAAAAAGTTCATTTAGGGGCTTTACCGACCCCGACCATTTGGCTACATACCACCTCGCCGGTCCCGAATAGCTCAGTTGGTAGAGCAAGCGACTGTTAATCGCTGGGTCGTAGGTTCGAGTCCTACTTCGGGAGCCAGCCTTTCTCTTAGAAAGCTGCTTCGGCCGCAATAAAAAGCTCCCTTTTGGGAGCTTTTTGCGTTTCTGACCTTACTGTTCTTCGGGGAAGACGTCTTCCAGACGATCCAGCGCCCATAGTCGCGGGAAAAGGCGCGCCCATGCGGCCGCCACCAGAATGGTGCCGACGCCGCCCGCGATCACGGCTGCCTCTGGTCCGATCGCCGTTCCGAGCATCCCGCTCTCAAATTCGCCAAGCTGGTTGCTGGACCCGATGAACAGCGTATTGACGGCTGAGACACGTCCACGCATCGAATCCGGTGTTGCAAGCTGGATCAACGAGGAACGGATGACGACGCTGATGACGTCAGCGGCTCCGAGGATCATCAATGCGACAATCGAGACCCAGACCGTGTGGGACGCGCCAAAGACAATCGTCGCTATGCCGAACACGACGACCGACACGAACATGACGAGACCTGCACGCCCCTTGAGGGGGTAACGGGACAGGCCCCAGGACATCAGGAGTGCGCCAATCGCCGGAGCCGCGCGAAGCAGTCCCAACCCGACCGGACCGACATGCAGGATGCCGTCGGCATAAACCGGGAGCATGGCTGTAGCGCCGCCCAAAAGAACGGCGAATAGATCGAGCGTAATCGCCCCCAGCAGGTCACGGCGGCGGTTAAGAAAGGAGAGACCGGCAAAGACCGAGGCGAATGTGATGGGTTCTTTTGGAGGAACGGTGTGCACCAGTTTCAGGGAAAATGTTCCCGAGAAAGCCACGGCAAACCCGATGGTTGAAAGGCCATAACAGACGACTGGCCCAATGCCGTAAAGCAGGCCGCCAAGGCTCGGGCCGACGATGGAGGCTGTCATGAAGAGCGAGGAGAGTAGGGCCTGTGCGCGGGGTAGAAGGGATGGAGGTGCGATGGCGGGGAGAAATGCCTGCTGGCAGGGCATCTCGAAGCTGCGCAGAACGCCATAGAAGGCTGCGAACGCATAGATGCCGCCCGTCGTCAGTCCGTGAAGTGCGGCGGCCACGGCGAGGGCGGCCGTAGAGAGAATTTCGCAGATCTGACAGACAAGGACGATGGTGCGCCGGTTGAAGCGGTCCGCAACGTGCCCCGCGACGAATGTCAGCGGGATCATGGGCAGGAACTGTGCCAATCCCAGATAGCCTAGAGAGGCTACGTCATGCGTCAGCGCATAGATCTGCCATCCGATGGCGATCGTCATGGTGGTCGCGGAAAGCTGTGAGAAAATTCTTCCGACGATAAGAGCCGGAAGGCCGGGGAGGGTGCGCAGGGCCGGATCGATCATTGCGGCACTTTAGGCACTTCCGTCTCTCAAGTTTATTGCAAAATTGCGAGACGGAAGGCAGAGGAAGATCATGACAGCCAATCAGACCCCCCAAACCGTTCATTATGCGACCGTCACCTGGGACCAGCTCCATCGGGACGCGCGCCTTCTGGCCTCAACTCTCATGCAAAAGCATGGGCCTTTCCGCGGGATCGTCGCCATTACCCGTGGTGGCCTGATTCCCGCCGCTATTCTTGGCCGCGAAATGGGCTGCCGCCTGATCGAAAGCGTTTCGGTCATCAGCTATGCGGGCGAAGAAGGCACGCAGCATGAGCCGAAAGTCGTCAAGCCGCCTGTTGCTGCGGGAGATGGCGAAGGCTTTCTGATCGTGGACGACCTCGTGGATTCGGGCGTAACGGCCCGTATCGTGCGCGAACTGCTGCCCAAAGCAGTTTTCGCGTGCCTCTATGCCAAGCCTGAAGGCAAACCCTTCACTGATCATTATGTGACGGAAGTTGCGCAGGACACCTGGGTGCTCTTTCCGTGGGACACAGCACCGCTTTTCGTGCCACCGCTCGTAAGAAGCGAAGGCGAATAAAAAAACCCTCTTGCCTCGACCGGCCAGACATCCTAGGTTCCGGCCGGTTCGGGGCGTGGCGCAGCCTGGTAGCGCGCTTGTTTTGGGTACAAGAGGCCCCCGGTTCGAGTCCGGGCGCCCCGACCAGTTAACGGCCAATTGATGCGCCCTTAGCTCAGATGGATAGAGCAACAGCCTTCTAAGCTGTGGGTCGATGGTTCGAATCCATCAGGGCGCACCAGCCATTTCAGAAACATCGGCTGGCGCTCCATTTTCCTTTAAATTCAGTCTGCTGGATTATTGTCCTGATAGGCTTTGAGAAGCACTTTCTGCATCTCGGCATCGGGTGCGCCCAGAAAAGTCTGTTTCAAAGGCCCCTCCCGTTTGATGCTCAGCAGGCCCCATGCGGCTGAATGGTCTTTCGCAAAAACAACCTCAAGCTGCTCTGCCGCACAGTCATGCTGGCGGCACATATGCCCCAGAAGATAAGACTTGCCCCCAATGCTGAAATCACTGACCGGTACGGAGGTCGCATGTGCCGTCATCACCCATGACGGCAGTGTCACCATAGCCTGATAGGCCTGTCGGAACCCTTGCGTATTCGCCAGATCCGCCGTTGTCGGAGGTGTCGCTGCCGAGGCAGTCTGAAACGCCGCACATGCCAGCAGGGCAGGAAGCAGTCGGGTTATATGCATGATTGTGCCCTTCAGAAGGCATTCAAGTTTTTCAACCGAACGCCTTGTTTTTCAAGTTTTTCCAAGGTGGCATTTGGATCAGTCGAAATCCCTCGACAGGCTTCCGGCACGACGTCGGTTTGATAGCCACAATTTACGGCATCCAGCGCCGTCGCCATGACGCAGTAATCCAGAGCCAGCCCACAGACGACCACATGGTCAATGCCAAGACCTTTCAATAACCCGTCGAGCCCTGTTGAAGTTGCACGATCATTGTCAAGAAAACCCGAATAGCTGTCCCGCTCCTGCAGAACGCCTTTGCGGATGATGTGCGTTATTGGTTCGGGCGTGAGTGCTTCAGGAAAATCAGCCCCATGGGTGCCTGCAACGCAGTGAACCGGCCAAGGACCGCCCTGAGAGCTGAAAGAGCAGTGATGGGAAGGGTGCCAGTCCTGCGTTGCGATCACTGCCCTGAAGGGGCGTCTGGCAAGCGCGTTGACGGCCTCAAGAATGCTGTCCCCATTTGGTACGGCAAGTGCACCGCCGGACAGGAAATCATTCTGGATATCGACAAGGATAAGAGCGGAGCGGTTGAGATCGATCATGTCACGATCTAAGCAGCCTGCGTCCGGCAGAGGAAGTCAGTTCAGACGTGTCACCAACAACTGGTTGATTCTGAAGCCTTCCACGTCCACCACTTCAAACCGGAATCCGGACGATTGTACGCTGTCCGCCTTGCGGGCCATGCGACGTAGACGGTTCATTACAAAGCCGCCAACCGTGTCAAAGTTTTGGGCATCGTCGAACATGGGAATGTCCAGTTCGCGGATGACGTCGCCGATGGGGGCCGCGCCGTCGATCAGCCAGGATTTGTCGTCGCGGCGGACGATGGCCTGTTCTTCAAACGGACTGACCAGACCGTCCATCAGGGCGCCCATGATGTCCTTGTAGGTGATGAGGCCGACCACGAGACCATATTCGTTGACGATCAGGGCAAAGCCTGCCGAGTGCGCCTCGAATTGTGCGAGGGTTTCCCACAAATTCAGGGTGTCGGGGAGCGAGAGGACATCGCGGCGCATGCGGAAGATCTGACTGGCGATGGTGGTCAGACCCGTGCTTTTGGGCTGGGGTTCGTCGACGACGGCAACCAGAACGTCTTCTGCGCGAATGGAGCCGATGACCTTATCGAGACCGCCGTCGCAGAGCGGGTAGCGCGAATAGGGCCGAACCCGCACTTTGTCGCGCTGGCTTTCAGGGCTTTCCTGTACGTCCAGAAAAACGATCTCGTCGCGCGGGGTCATGGCGGACGTGACGGCACGGTCCTGCAGGCCGAGCACGTTCTGGATCATCTGGTGCTCTTCTTCCAAAAGCACGCCGGAAGCTGTTCCGGCCGCGAGAATGGCGCGCAGGTCTTCAGGCGTGACAGGCTCGACGGTTGCGGCGGCCGGGATCTTGAGAAGTTTGAGCAGCCAATCGGAGATTTTCGAGAAAACCAGAACCGCCGGGTAGAGAACTTTCAGGGCGATGGCGGGAAACCAGCCGACCTTGAGCGCGATCCGGTCGGGCGCGTTCATGGCAATCCGCTTGGGAAGAAGATCCGCAAACAGGACGAAAAGGCCGGTGATCAGCATAAAGGAACATGCCGAACCCAGCTTGCTGGCAAGGGCTGGGCTTGTGCCCATAGAACGAAAGCCTGCCGCGATCGGGTCGCTCAGCATGGATTCGCTGATGATGCCGCCCAGAACTCCGACCGCGTTCAGGCAGATCTGAAGGACCGTAATGACCTGGCCGCTGTTGCGTCGCAGTTTGAGAAACGCGACAGCACGGGGGTCTCCTGCTTCGGCTCTGGAACGAAGGCGCACATCCCGTGCCGCGGCAAAAGAGATCTCCGATAGCGAGATCAGGATGGAGACGCCAATCAGCGCGACCGTGGCAGCTAAGCCCAGCAGGAGGAAAACGATCTGTTGCTGGGAGGAAGGAAGGACTGACATGCGGGAGGCGTTATACCCTGAAAAAGTGAAATATTACCAACTTTCTCACGGTTTTGGTTTTGCAGTTCTGTTACAGCCCTGCCAAAACGCGCCAGCCGTCCTCATCCGTGGTTTCAATCCCGAGTTCGGCGGCTTTCTTCGCTTTTGAACCCGCTTTTTCACCGAGGACGACCAGAGACGTTTTTTTCGAAACGCTGTCCGTCACCTGCGCACCCAGCCGTTCGGCGATGGCTTTGGCTTCCGGACGGGACATGGTTGTCATGGTCCCTGTGAACACGATGACTTTTCCGGAAAGATGGCCTTCCTGAGGGGCGTCTTCGGGAGTAATTTCAGTCAGTTCCGTTGCCAGATCATCAAGAGTGTCGATGTTATGGCTCTCGGCGAAGAAGGCGGACAATTCGTCGGCGATCGCATCGCCTACGCCCATGATCGCGCCGAGGGTCGCCCGCTCTTCTGAATCCGGACGGGCGGCCAGCATGGCGTCGCGCCAGTTTTCGAAAGTCTGGTAGTGCCGTGCCAGAAGCTGGGCATTGCGTTCGCCAATGCGCCGGATACCGAGGCCGAAAATAAGCCGCGCCAACGGGATAGTCCGTCGTTCGTCAATCGCGCGGAACAGATTGTCGACCGACAGCCGCCCCCAGCCGTCGCGCTGGAGTAGCGGGTCTTCGTGCTGGTGCAGGCGAAAGATATCGCCGGGTCTGCGGATGTAGCCTGCCTCGTAGAATTCACGGATGCTGCGCTCGCCAAGCCCGTCGATATCGAAGGCGTTGCGTGACACCATATGGATCAAGCGTCTCACGATCTGCGCTTCGCAGTTCAACCCTCCTATGCAGCGACGGACGGCCTCACCGTGCACACGTTCGGCGAGCGATCCACAGACGGGGCAGTGGTCGGGATATACGAAAGGCTCCGAGCGCGGCCCTTCGCTTGGGAGGGATCCCAAAATCTTGGGGATCACGTCTCCGGCTCGCTGAAGACGAACCAAATCTCCGACGCGCACGTCCTTCCGGGTGATTTCGTCTTCGTTATGCAGGGTTGCGCGGGAGACAATGACGCCACCGACATTGACGGGCTCCAAACAGGCAACAGGTGTTAGGGCTCCTGTACGGCCAACTTGTATCTCTATTTCCCGTAGACGCGCGATAGCCTCTTCCGCGGGAAATTTATATGCGACGGCCCAGCGAGGTGTACCGCCTATGAAGCCAAGCCGTTTTTGCAAGGCGATATTATCTATTTTGAAGACTATGCCGTCGATATCGTAGTCTAGCTCTGAACGTTTGCGGGCCAATCTCTCGACATAAGCCGGAATGTCATATGCATGGGTAATCATTTCGGACAATGGATTGATTATAAAACCCCAGTCCCGCAACTTTTCTAAATATTCCCATTGTGTTTTGGCTACAGGTGAGGATGTGTATCCCTGCGCGTAGGCGAAGAAAGAAAGCGGCCGATTTCGGGTAATTTCTGCATCTATTTGCCGAACGGAACCAGCCGCCGCGTTGCGGGGATTTGCAAAAGACTTAGCCCCAAGTGCCGCCTGCTTTTTATTGAGCGTTAGAAAGCTACTTTTAGATAGAAAGACTTCGCCGCGAATCTCAATTAGTTCGGGTGCACCCTTAGGGAGTTGAAGGGGAAAGTCCTTCAGGGTCAGCAGATTCGCTGTTACGTCCTCACCATCAATACCATCCCCTCGCGTCGCTCCGCACACGAAGCGTCCGTGCTCATAAGTCAGGTTGATTGAGAGGCCGTCGATTTTGGGTTCAGCCACAAACTGCAGTGCCTGCAACTTGTCTTCATTCAGACCGAGAAAGCGACCAATCTTGGTGATAAAGTTCTCTAATCCTTCCAGATCAAAAGCCTTGCTGAGAGACGTCATGGGAACGAGGTGGCGATATTTGCCGAAAGCGGAATCAGGCGCCGATCCGACGCGCTGGCTGAAGCCATTTTCAGATCGAAGATCCGGGTGTGCGTCTTCCAGAGCCAGAAGTTCGCGCCGGGCCGCATCATAGACGGCATCAGACACTTCCGGTTCGTCGCGCCCATGATAGGCCTCGTCCCACCGTGCGAGGTCCGCTTCGAGTTCAGCGTGACGCTCGGCGGCGGAGACTGGGGCAGTGGTCATGAAATCTGATGTCCAAGAAGGCTGTCGGCGGCCCCGCGGGCCGCGTCGGTAATGATATCGCCCGCAAGCATCCGGGCGATTTCTTCACGCCGGGCGTCATGAGGCAGAGGTTCGGCCAGTGTTTCGGTTCGGTCGTTGCGGACACGTTTGGCGATTCGCAAATGGTGGTCGCCACGCGCCGCGACTTGCGGGCTATGGGTGACGACCAGAACCTGCACGTCCTGCGCGACCTTATGAAGCCGGTCGCCGATTGAGGATGCGGTGGCGCCACCCACGCCGGAATCGACCTCATCGAACACGAGCGTGCCGATGTCGGAGCGTTCCGCCAGAACCACTTTCAATGCCAGCATCAGGCGTGACAGCTCACCGCCTGATGCCACCTTGGCGAGCGGGCCGGGAGACTGTCCGGGGTTGGCAGCGATCAGGAACGAAGCCTGTTCCATGCCCTGACTGTTCCAGTGATCGGGTTCCAGAGGCAGAAGCGAGACGATGAAGCGCGCGCGTTCCAGTTTGACGGGACGCAACTCCATGCTGACGGCTTTTTCAAGCTTTTCGGCTGCTTTCTGGCGGGCGGCAGAGAGGGTGCGGGCAGCGTCTTCATAGGCCAGACGGGCCTCGGTCAGGGCCGTCTGGAGGCGGGCCAGTTCGGCGTTGCCGGAGTCTAGTGCGCTCAGCCGTGTTTTCAAGGCAGCGAGAAAGCCGGGCAGTTCGGCTACGGAAATATTGTGTTTGCGGGCCTCGGCCCGGAGTGCAAACAGCCGCTCTTCCGTTTCTTCCAGAAGACGGGGATCGCCTTCGGTATCTGCGGCAAGGCGGCTCAGCAGCATCTCCGCTTCGGCAAGGGCCTCTTCGGCTTTTCCAAGAGCGTCGAGCGCGTCCTGTGCCTGTGTCTGGTGGCTGTCTGAAAGGGTTTCCGTCTCCGTCGGTGCTGGCAGCAGTCTTGCGAGCGCACGGCTGGCTGCACGCAGGGCAGCGGCCGGAGCGGACGAGCGGCGGTCACGGGGAGTCAGTTCTGACAGGGCGGCGGCAACGGCTTCACCACGGCGTTCATCACGCTGGAGGCTGACGCGCGTGGCGGCGAGCGCGTCCTCCTCACCTTCCTGCGGGGCCAGACGTTCCAGATCATCGACCGTCTGACGCAGCCATTCTTCCTCGCGGGCTGCGGCTTCCATATCGGTGCGCGCGGCTTTGAGGGCATTGCGTGCTGCGGCCCATTGCCGGAACGTGCTGGCCGTTTTCTCTCGGAGCAGTGGAGTAATTCCGAATACGTCCAGCAGATCGAGATGGGTGCTCTGGTCGGCAAGCCCCATCTGCTCGTGCTGGCCCTGAATCTCCACGAGGTGGGCGCCCACGCGACGCAGCAGGCCAACGCCGACCGGCTGATCGCAGACATAGGCACGGGAGCGGGCATCCGGCGTCACGATGCGCCGCAGGACGATCGGGTCCGATGGATCTTCGCGGACGATGCCGTGTTCGTCGAGCAGGGCTAGAACAGGATGACGGGCATCGACTTCAAAAATAGCCGATACGCTGGCTTGCGTGGCGCCTGAGCGCACGAGGCCACCGCTGGCACGCTCTCCGAGGGCCAGGCCCAGACTGTCGAGCAGGATGGATTTTCCTGCCCCGGTCTCGCCAGTCAGAACGGTCAGACCGGGGGCGAGACCAAGATCGAGCTTTTCGATCAGAACGACGTCGCGGATCGAGAGATGGGTCAGCATGACAGCAATGTTGGGAGTGTAGTGCCCTGTTTCAAAGGGCTGGTATCAGAAGACGCTGTGCCACATCCGGGAGAAAAATCCACGATGGTCCTGCTGGCCCGGACGGACGACAGGCTTCTTGAGATCGCCATTGAGCAGCTTATTCTCCCGAAGATCATTATACGCGTAACGATACCACTGGCTGTCGGGATAGTTGTAGCCGAGAACGGAAGCCGTCTGGCGGGCCTGATCCTTGAGACCAAGGGACAGATAGACTTCCACGAGCCGCTCAAGAGCCTCGGCAACGTGGTTGGTCGTCTGATAGTCCTGCACGACGCGCTGATAACGTGTCATGGCAGCTTCGTAGTTGCGCTGCTGTTGATACCAGCGGCCAACCAGCATTTCCTTGCCGGCCAGATGGTCGCGGCACAGATCGATTTTCAGCTGGGAATCACGGGCATAGGAGGTCTGGGGGAAGCGGGTGATGACTTCTTCAAGCGCGTCCAGTGCCTCGACCGTACCCTGCTGATCACGCTCAACATTGGCAATCTGTTCGTAATAGCAGAGAGCACGCAGATAGAAGGCGTAGGCTGCATCAGGGCTGGTCGGATGCAGCTGGAGATAACGCTCGAGCTGCTGAACTGAAAGTGCGTATTCGCCCTGAAGGTAATACGCATATCCCTCCATCAGCTCCGCATTTCCAGTGAAGCCGGAATAGGGGTAATTTTGCTGAAGCAATTCGAATTCGCCACCAGCCAGTTCGTAATGGCCCGTATGCAGCGCATCGATTCCGTAATTATACAGAGTCTCGGCATCAGCGGTTTTTGGAATCGCGGGTTTTTCGTGCTGATGCGAAAACAGGGAGCAGCCGGACAGCAGCAGAAGCCCGCTGACAGCCGCAGCTCTCAGAATGAAACCACCATTCGTGACCGATGCTTCAAAATGACGCTGAGTGCTGCTTGTCATACCTGCTCTTCCCGTGGAAGCCCGTCTTATATCACGGGAATGCGCTGACGAAAGACCTGCCATGCGGCCTCAGGCGGCAACGCGCGTGCGCAAAGCTTTTGTAACGGACCGGGAAGGGGCTGTGGAAACGAAACGCCAGTTGGAAGCATCTGAAAAAACGGTTCGCAGAAGCTTGTTGTTGAGCGTGTGTCCGGATTTATGGCCAATGAAACCAGCCTGCATCCGGTGTCCGGCACAATAAAGGTCGCCAATGGCATCAAGTAATTTATGGCGGGCAAACTCGCGTTCGATTTTCAGCCCAGCAGGATTGAGGATGTTTTCGCCATCCACGACGACGGCATTTTCCAGTGATCCACCGCGAGCAAGGCCAATACTCTGAAGATATTCAATGTCCTGACGATTAACGAATGTCCGGCAGAACGCCACTTCTTCCATGAAGCGCTGCTCGTTGAGCTGCATGGCGTAACGCTGATTTCCGATGGCCTGTGCTGCAAAGCTCAGGGAAATGGCCAGTGACAGTCCGCGCTGGGCAGGGCGCAGTTCGGCAAATGCTCCGTCTTCGCCTTCGACGCGAACATTACGCAGGATCTCAATGACCTGGCGAGGTGTATCCAGGATCTTGCGACCAGCGCACTGGATCAGGAATGCAAAGGCGTCAGAAGAGCCGTCGAGAACCGGCAGTTCAGGACCACTGACCGAAATCAGGATATTGTCGATCTCGCAGGCATTGAGGGCCGCCATCAAATGTTCGATCGTCGCGACACGCAGGGAGGGATCGGTCTGGCAAGCAACGACCGTTGAAAGTCGCGTGTCCACGATGTGGTCATAGGTCGCCGGAAAAGAAGGTGACCCTTCTCTGTCGGAACGCTGGAACCGGATTCCCGTATTGGCCGCCGCCGGAGAAAGATGGAGATCGACCGTGACACCGCTATGCAGGGCGATCCCCTGACAGTGAATGGGGTGTGCAAGAGTTGTCTGCAGATTTTTTGAACCGCTGCGCTCAGTGCGGGAAGGCGAGCCATCAAGAGCCGAAGCCGTCTCTGGCTTTATGACATCAACGCCACGCGCCGTTTTTACACCTTGCTTGGGCGTCACCTGCATAAAGCCTCCGAAAAATCTGGTTCCGGAGACTAGAAAACAGATACTGGGTTTTGGTTCCAGTCAACGATTGTTGCCGGATATTACCCCTCTCGCCCTGCGAGCAAGAGGGGGGGGCGTTGATCAGCGACGCAGATAGGTTGGGATATCCAGATTGGAATCATCGCCGCCGCTCGAAGGCTGTTCGGGATGTTGCGGGGCCTGATGCTGGTAATTGTCGCGTGTGTTGGGTTCTGCGCGCTGCGTTGGCTGCTGGCCCTGCTGCGGCTGGGGCGGACGGCTGCGGAAGGCACCTGTGACCATGCCGAACAGGCTGCGGGGCGGTTCGGCCTGCTGCTGGGGAGCGTGGCGGGAGGGATCTGAGAACAGACCAGCCCGCGGAGAAGGCTGATGGGCGCTCTCCTGCCGGTGCGCGGGGTTTTCAGGGGCAGTCTGCTCGGGAGCAGGGGCTTCCTGTGCGGACAGGGAAGCTGTGTTGTGAGCCTGTGTCTGTTGTGCGTCGAGTGCGAAATTCGGGCGCGGCGGGCCACCGGCATAGGTTGAGCCGGGCTGGAAAGAGGGTGCGCTGGCACGGGAAGACGATGTCTCCCGGGCGGCAGGCTGGGACATGGGGTTTGCGTGAGGCGCGGATGCCTGAACAGGCTCGGGAGCAGCAGACGGATCCTGAGAGGGCTGGGTATCAATGCCGGTTGCTACGACTGAGACGCGCACGCGACCGTTCAGCTTCTCGTCAATCAGGGCGCCGAAGATGATGTTTGCATCGTCGGCCACTTCTTCACGAATACGGTCTGCGGCGGCGTTGACTTCGTATAGCGTCAAGTCTTCGCCACCGGTGATGTTGATGAGAAGACCGCGTGCGCCTGCCATTGAGGCATCTTCCAGCAGCGGATTGGAAATCGCACGTTCGGCCGCGAGGACGGCACGGTCTTCCGCGTCTTCTTCGCTGGAGGCTTCGCCCGTCCCCATCATGGCCTTGCCCATCTCTTCCATCACGGCCTTGACGTCCGCGAAATCGAGATTGATTAGGCCCGGAGAGACCATAAGGTCTGTAATGCCGCGGACGCCCATGTTCAGGACGTTGTCGGCCATCCGGAAGGCTTCGCGGAATGTCGTGTTCTGCGTTGCGGAATTGAAAAGATTCTGGTTCGGGATGACGATCAGCGTATCGACGTGCTTCTGAAGTTCGGCAATGCCTTTTTCAGCAGCCGTCGTGCGGCGACGCCCTTCGAAATTGAAAGGTTTCGAGACGACGCCCACCGTCAAGACGCCGCGTTCGCGTGCCATGCGTGCGATGACCGGAGCCGCACCCGTACCCGTACCGCCGCCCATGCCAGCCGTGATGAAGACCAGATTCGCACCTTCAAGCTGCCGGTCGATTTCCTGAGCGGCTTCTTCAGCGGCTTCACGACCGATTTCCGGCTTCGCGCCTGCACCGAGGCCGCGCGTCAGATGCGGGCCGAGCTGGACGCGGCGTTCAGCCTTGGAATGGGCAAGCTGCTGTGCGTCGGTGTTGGCAACGACGAATTCGACGCCCTTGAGATCAGACGCAATCATGTTGTCGACGGCGTTTGTCCCGCCGCCGCCAACGCCGATCACGGTAATCCGTGGCGCCAGCTCAACGTGGGAATTGGGAGTAGGGGTAAGGTTCAGCGTCATGATCTGGTCCGGAACTTCAGGAAAGCGACAGGTGAGGGCGTTATGATCTGTAATAGCTTATACATTATTGCGTATGAAGCCTACGAGACGTTTAACAAGTCCGCGAGGTCTTGGTTCGGGTGCGGAAATATCTCCGAAGTCCCGATCCGCACCCGCTGCCCAGGCCAGAAGCCCCGCAGCGGTTGAAAAGCCTGCCGAAGCCGCGGCTGTCTCGGGCAGGCCGTAGATGTTCTGGGGTTTTCCCATCCGGACAGGACGGCCCAGAATACGGGTAGCGACAGGCACGATCCCCTCAAGCAGGGATGCTCCGCCGGTAAGGACGACCCTGCCATTGGCCAGTCGGCCCAGTCCGGCATTGTCGAGGGACTGTCGAACGAGTTCAAGGGTTTCCTCGATCCGGGGCTGGATGACGGAAATGACCTTGGAACGCTGTAGGCGCACCAAGCGGTCGCTGTTTTCCCCGATCAGGGGAACGGACAGGATTTCCCGCTGGTCGTCAGAACCCATCTGGGCTGCGCCATACATCGTCTTGAGACGTTCGGCCGTTTCTAGAGACGTCGACAGGACGCCTGCGATGTCGCGCGTGACATGCAGGCCGCCAACGCGGATCTGGGCCGTGTGCAGCAGTTTACCTTCGCAGAAAACAGCCAGAGACGTGGTCCCCCCGCCCATTTCCACGACCGTGACGCCAAGCTCCCGCTCTTCGGCTGCAAGAACCGAAATGCCCGAGGCGAACGGACTTGCCACCAGTCCGTCCAGCTTGAGTTCCGCATGTTGCAGAACGGCGTCCAGAGTGCGCAAGGCGCTGGAGTTCATGTCCACGACATGCATCCGGGTCGCCAGTTCTTCGCACTGGTGGCCGATGGGATCGGCAATGCCGGGAATGGAATCCACGACATATCCGATCGGGAGCGTATGGATGACCTCTCGGCCTTCCATCCAGGCGCGAGCCTGTCCTTCTGCGATGAGGCGTTGAACGTCTCCGGCCGTCACTTCGCGTCCACCGATCGGGATCTGAGCGTCCACCAGCCGGCTCAGCGGTCTGCCGCAAGACAGGTTGACGACGAGGGAGTCCATGCGTCGTTCGGCGGCTTCTTCGGCCTGACCGACCGTCGCCCGGATCGCGGCTTCGGCTTCGCGGATATCGACGATCGATCCTGAGCGGATACCGTGAGAACGGCGCCATCCGTGACCCAGAACCTGAATGGAACCGTCAGCTTCACCCTTGCCGATCAGGCAGGTCATTTTCGTCGTACCGATATCAAGTGCGCCGAAAATTCCCGGACGCCATGCGATACTGCGATGCGTCTCTTCGGGAGGGAGCGGCAGGATGTCGCGCGGGACACGGTTGACGCTGACATCACGCTCGCCGCCAACAGGGATGAGGGACCGGCCTCTCAGACCGCCCCGGCGCCGGAATGCCGGAAGATCTGACATGGAGGTAAGGTCATTCATGGCTGCTTCGTGCTGTCTGCTGGGGGTGGAGAAGAGGACGGAGACGGATCGGGTTTTGCTCCTTCGGCAGGCGGTACGGCGACCTGTGGAGGCTGGTGCACGACCATTCTGTCCGGGAGGCGCAGATCAATCGACTGTACCGGACGTTCCAGCAGGCGCATGCTCTGCTGATAACGCGCCAGACGCGCAAAAGCTGCAGCTTCTTCGCCTTCAGGCAGCAGAATAGTGGTGCCATCCTTGAGCGTTGCATTCCAGCGGCGGCTTCCGACCCGGATCAGCGCCGTGACCTGAGCCTTGACCAGCGGTTCGTGGTTGAGCGCGTCAATAACGCTTGCAGCAGCGGTATTGGCGCCTTCACCCACAACGAGAGGAAGCTGGAGAAAAGCCTGCGCATTCTTCCCGGTCAGGCCCTGATCGGGAACTTCCTCGCCGACGCGGTTGATGAGCATGAAATGCCCGCGGTCCTGCCAGACGGCGATCGGGGTGCGCTCGACCAGTGTAATGATGACGGTATCGGGCATGTGTCGCTCGACCGTGGCGTGGTCGATGAATGGCAGTTCGTCCAGTCGCTGGCGGGCGGCCTCGACGGAGAACCCGAAAATCGGGTGTCCGATGGAGGTTCCGAGCGCATCCTGAATTGAGGCTTCGCTCGTCATGCCGCGACCATTGATGACGATGTGGCGGATGGGCAGCGGCTCCATTGCGACCAGACGTTCGCGTAGGGGGGCAAAGCGTTCTTCCGAAGCTGCGTCATACAGCAGGCGCATGCCCGCACCTGCAAGACCCATCACCACCAGAAACACGATCGCAGGCCGGACCAGCCGCCGTTGCCGGCGCCAGAACAGCTTGGCCCGGGAAGGACGGTCTTCCTGAGGCGGCATGGCCCCGGAATAACGCTCCCGGACAAAATCGTTTTTCTGAAAGGACGGGTCTTCCCGCATCAGCGCGTCAGTGCCTCCCGGACCATCCAGTCACACAGCTCCGGATAGGGAATGCCACAATAGGCAGCCTGTTCCGGAAGCAGGGATGTGGGTGTCATGCCTGGCTGCGTGTTGACCTCGAGAATGATCAGCGTGTCGGTATCCTCGTCATAACGGAAATCCGTACGGCTGGCACCCTGACAGCCCAGCGCCTGATGGGCGCGCAGGGCGTAGTCGAGCGCGCGATCCGTTACAGCCTGCGGAAGCTCGGCGGGAACGACGTGACGCGAGCCGCCAGCCTTGTACTTGGCTTCGAAATCGTAGAACGCAGCCGTTTCGCAGGGCAGGATATCTGTAACGGCGAGAGCGCGGTTTCCCATGACGCTGGCGGTCAGTTCCCGGCCGGGGATGAAGCTCTCGACCAGTGCGTCTTTTCCGAAACGCCAGGTCTGTGCGATTTCCGCACGGCGGTTGTCTCCCGCTCGGACGATCTCGACGCCCACGGATGAGCCTTCGGCAACGGGCTTGATGACATAGGGGGCGGGAAGAGGGTCGGCTTCGGCCAGTTCCTCAACCGTCACCACACGTCCCTGAGCCACCGGCAGACCTGCGGCAGCCAAAAGGATACGGGTAGCGCCCTTGTCCATTGCGACGGCAGAGGCGCGGATTCCGGAATGCGTGTAGGGCAGGCCGAGCCATTCCAGAACGCCCTGAATGGCGCCATCTTCGCCGCGCGGGCCATGCAGCGCATTGAAGACGACGTCCGGAGCTGCGGATTTCAGGCTGGCGATTGTTGCGGCGATGTCGGGCCCGACATCGATCGGCGTGACGTCGTGACCCGTCTCGCGCAGGGCCTTGATCACGGCCTCGCCGGTCACGAGGCTGACGGGGCGCTCGTTGGATGTCCCGCCCAGCAGGACTGCGACTTTCATAACGTCTGGTCTCCTTCGGACGGACGTCCGATCCGTTTGATTTCCCAATGCAGACTGACGCCGCTCTGTGCCAGAACTTTTTCGCGCACTGTCTCTCCCAGCGTTTCCAGATCAGCGCTGCTGGCCTGCCCCAGATTGAGCAGGAAATTGCAGTGCTTTTCGCTGACCTGCGCATCTCCGATCCGAAGGCCGCGACATCCGGCTTCGTCGATCAGTTGCCAGGCTTTGTGGCCTTCGGGATTGCGGAACGTGGAGCCGCCTGTGCGTGCACGGACGGGCTGTGAAGCCTCGCGAGACGCCCGGATATCTGCAATGCGGCTGCGAATGGCGTCTGCATCATCCGGCGTTCCGCGTAGGCTTGCCCGGATCACCACGCTCCCTGCGGGAAGCTCTGAATGGCGATAGGCAAAGCCCAGCTCGTCATGTGAAAGGCGTCGCAGATCGCCATTTTCCGTCAGGATTTCGGTCCATTCGAGAATGCCATCGAGATCCGATCCGTAGGCGCCTGCGTTCATGCGGACAGCGCCGCCGATCGACCCCGGAATGCCAGCCAGAAATTCCAGACCAGCGAGACCGGCTGCGGCGGCATGTTCGGCCACGGTGATGTCGAGGGCTGCGGCCCCGACGATCAGGCTGTTGCCCTGTATGTCGATATCCGCAAAGCCACGCGCCAGACGAATGACCGTGCCTGCAATGCCGCCATCGCGGATGATGACGTTCGAGCACGCTCCCAGAATTGTGACCGGCATGGATGCAGGCTTTTCACGCAGGAAAAGTGCCAGATCGTCCTGATCTTCAGGGATGAAGACCCAGTCTGCCGGGCCGCCGACGCGAAACCACGCACGCGGACCAAGCGGGGTGTTCGGCGTCAGTCTTCCCCGCAGGCCTTTGACCGGAAAATCGCTGCTGTCTGTCATGCCGCGCCTTCGGTTGCGGGCTGCCGTTTCAGGGCTTCGAGCTGGGCAGGGAGCGCCTGAGCCCACTGGGTGATGGTTCCGGCACCGAGGCAGACAACATAGTCACCGGGCTTGGCGATGGCGTTGATCATTTCCGGAAGATGTGCGGGATCGGGGAGCGGCACGACCGAGCGGTGGCCGCGATCGCGCAGACCTTCGACGAGTGCATCTCGGCCCGCGCCTTCAATCGGGGCTTCACCCGCAGCGTACACGTCTGCCACGATGACCGTATCGGCATCGTTCATGCAGGTGCAGAATTCGTTGAACAGGACTTTCAGGCGCGAATAACGATGCGGCTGCACGACGGCGATGACGTTCTTCGCACCCGCTTGACGTGCGGCTTTCAGAACGGCGGCGATTTCAACCGGGTGATGGCCGTAATCGTCGATGATGGAAATGCCGTTATAGTCGCCGGTGCGTGTAAAGCGGCGCTTGACGCCTTTGAATGTCGTCAGGGCAGACGCGATGACGGAATCGCTGATTTCCATTTCAAGGGCGACGGCGATGGCGGCCAGCGAGTTCAGGACGTTATGGTGCCCGAGCATCGGCAGACGGAACGGACCCGCCCGGCGGGAGCGGTTGCGCTGGCGGTTCGTGACCACGACCTCGAATGTAGCCCCCCGCTTGTCCATGACAACCTTTTCGGCACGGATGTCGGCCTGTGGGCTGAAGCCGTAGGTGATGACGCGATGATCGGACAGGCGCGGGATCATCTGCTGGACCTGCGGGTGATCCACGCACAGGACGGCAAAGCCATAGAACGGGATGTTGGAAACGAACTGGTCGTAACCGGCCTGCATGGCCTCTTCTGTGCCCCAGTGATCCAGATGTTCCGGATCCATGTTCGTCACGACCGCGATCACGGCGGGCAGACGCAGGAAGGAGCCGTCGCTTTCGTCAGCTTCGACCACCATCCAGTCGCCTGAGCCCATGCGTGTATTGGTGCCATAGGCTTCGATGATGCCGCCGTTGATGACGGTGGGGTCGAGTTTGGCATGTTCCAGAACACAGGCGACGAGGCTGGTCGTGGTGGTCTTGCCGTGCGTGCCGCCGATGGCGACGGACCAGCGCAGACGCATTAGTTCGGCCAGCATTTCTGCGCGCCGGACGACCGGAATGAGCTTGGCACGCGCCGCCACGACTTCCGGGTTGTCTTTCTTCACCGCCGTAGACGTTACGACAACCTGTGCATCACCCAGATTGGCAGCGTCATGGCCGATATGAACGACAATTCCGGACTGTCGCAGGCGTTGCACATTCGCGCCCTCCGCGATGTCTGAACCCTGCACCCTGTAGCCCAGCATGTGCAGCACTTCGGCGATGCCGGACATGCCGATGCCGCCGATACCGACGAAGTGAATGGTTCCGATGTTCAGGGGCAGGGCGCGCATGGGGCAGGTACTCTTGGGTAGAAACGGGGGATCAGGGACGAAGAGCGGATTCAATCAGATCCGCGACTTTTACGGCAGCATGAGGGCGCGCGCAGGAATGAGCGGCTTTTGCTGCATTTTCGAGCTTTTCAGGATGGGAAAACAGGTCTGTCAGCAGAGTGGTCAGCGCTGCGGGCGTGAAATCAGGCTGGCGGATCATCCAGGCGGCACCCGCATCCACGAGCGCCTGACCATTCGCGCCCTGTTCATCGGAGGCCGCGATGGGCAGCGGAACGAGAATGGAGGGGCGGCCTGACATGGTCAGTTCCGCGACCGAAGAGCCGCCCGCGCGACCGATGACGAGATGTGCGTCTCTGAGGCAGGTTGGCACATCGGTGAAAAACGGTGCGGCTTCGACCTCAATACCGGCATTCGCATAGATGGCGCGGACGTGGTCCAGATCGTCAGCCTTGATCTGCTGCGTCACTTTGAGGCGCTTGCGGAATTCTTCGGGCAGGGCGGTAAGGGCCTGCGGAACGACCTCGGAAAAGACCCGCGCTCCGAGAGAGCCACCCCAAACCAGAAGATTGATCTGCTCTTCCGGAGCCGCATAGGCGTTTTCAAAGAGCGCTTCGATACCTGCGCGCACGGGCATACCGGTGAGCGTCGTCTGGGCGTTTTGCGGGAGGCGCGCGACCGTCGCGTAGGATGTGGCGATCAGGGGAGAAAAGCGGGACAGGAAGGCATTGGCCTGACCAAGGACCGCATTGCCCTCATGAATGACCATGCGGGGCCGCTTTGCGGAAGGCAGAAACCGGGATGCGGTCAGGGGCGGAATGGACGGATAGCCGCCAAAACCGACGACGGCTGCTGCATCGAGGGATTTGAGGACGCGACGTGCTTCTCCTATGCCGCGGAGCAATGCGAGCACGCCACGGATTTTTCCGCCAAGACCCTTGCCTGCCACACCGGCACCATCCAGCACATATTGCGGAAGGTCTTTGAACAGGCCCGTGTCTCGGCGTCCATGCCGAGCGTCGGTCATGAGGACGAGGTCATGGCCTCGCTCTGCAAGAACGGTTGCGACGGCTTCGGCTGGAAAGAAATGTCCCCCGGTGCCACCGGCGGCGATAACGATGGGGCGGCTCACGGCGCATTCCTCTCAAACAACGGGTTCTGGCCGTAAGATGCAGCGGCTCTTTGTGCGATTTTGCTCTGGCCGACATGATGGCGGGTCAGGGCCAGAACCATTCCCATGGTCAGGGCGACCGACATTGCCGAACTGCCGCCATAGGAAATGAAGGGGAGGGTCATGCCCTTTGTCGGGATCAGATGCAATGTCGAACCCATGTTGACGAAGGCCTGAAGGCCGAAACCCGTCACCAGTCCCGCAGCAGAAACAATGACGAACGGATCGTCTTCATGCATCAGCTTGAGGAGGGTCCGCAAAACGATCGTTCCGAAAAGCAGAATGATGATCACGCACAGGATCAGGCCGTATTCTTCCCCGGCAACGGCGAAGACAAAGTCAGCATGGGCGTCGGGCAGCAGGTCTTTCACACGTCCTTCGCCGGGGCCGCGTCCCAGAAGGCCGCCGTTTCCGAAAGCGCGTAATGCGGTGTCGATCTGGTAGTGATCACCGACATCGGGATGCAGGAAGCGCTGGACGCGGGACTGGACGTGCGGAAAGACGATATAGGCCACAGCAAAGGCCCCTGCCATGCCTGCAACGCACAGTCCAACCCAGTAGAGCTTGAGCCCATCCACGAAAAGCTGGGTCATGAAGACCATCGTGATGACGGAGAGCATTCCGATATCCGGCTGTGATTTCAGCAGGAGCAGGATGAAACCGAAGCACAGGAAGGCAATCAGCATGCCCGGAAAGGCGATATTGCCCCACATGACGACCGAACGTCGTGCGGAAAGCAGCCAGCCCGTCACGACCGCAAAGCAGGGCTTGAGAAATTCGGAGGGCTGCACGGACATCATCGGCAGCGCGATCCATCGGCGTGCGCCCTTGATTTCCATACCATGAACCAGCGTCATGGCCGTAGCACCGAGTGCGATGATCCCGCCGATGATCGCCAGTCTTTTGATGGCTTTGCGGGACAGATACGACGTGCCGAGCACGATCCCACCAGCCAGCGCCAGAAAGATCACCTGCTTGAGAATGAACATGTTGCGCGAGGCACCGATGCGCGATGCCACCGCAGGACTGGCGGCGAGCATCAGCACATACCCCAGACCGATCAGTAGGCCGACGCAGGCCAGCGTGACGCGATCAAGGTTTCGCCACCAGCGGGCGACAGCGGAGGTCTCGACACGGGATAGTCCCGACATGGTGTCAATTCTCCAGCTTTTGCGTGAGCGTGGTGCCCGAATGGCCTGATTTCACAATATTATCGCAAATATGAAGAAAGTGTGACCCACGATCCTCGAAACTGCGAAATTGATCAAAACTTGCACAGGCGGGTGAGAGCAGAACAACCGGGACAATCTGGGCGAGAGCTGCGCTGAAGGCTGCCGAGACGGCATTCTCCAGCGTTCCGCACTGCTGGAAAGGCACGCCGTGTATGGCCAGTGTCCCAGCGAGAGTGTCCGCATCCTGCCCGATCAGAAAGGCCTGTGCGATATGGTTGAAGAACGGAGCAAGGCTTTCGATGCCGCCCGCTTTTGCAACGCCGCCGGCAATCCACATGACCCTGTCATACGAAGCAAGAGCCTTGGAGGCAGCTTCGGCATTTGTGGCCTTGCTGTCATTGATAAACGACACGCCGTCGTATTCCGCGACTTTTTGCAGGCGATGTTCCAGGCCGGGAAATGATTTCAGACCGTCGCGGAGTGCTGCCTCATCAAGGCCGAGATGACGCGCGATGGCGCAGGCTGCACCAACATTCTGGGCGTTGTGCCGGCCCGGAAGGGCTGGACCGTCGAAAGGGGGCAGAGTATCGGCGTCCAGTTCCATGACCTGCACACCGCGTGCTGCGACCTGTGACGCAATGGCGCGGCACCAGTCATCATCGGTGCCGATCACGGCGAGGTCACCGGAAACCATATTGTCGAACACATGCGCCTTGGCGGCGGCATATCCGGTCATGTCGCCGTGCCGGTCCAGATGATCGGGCGTTAGGTTCAGCAGGCAGGCTGCGCTTGCATGAAAGCGGTCCAGCCGTTCGAGCATGTAGGACGACATTTCGATTACATAGACGCCGTCATCGGGCAGGAGCGGCAAGGCCAAAGAGGCCGTTCCGAGATTGCCACCTGCCACGCAGGGACGCCCGGCCATCGTAAAAAGATGGGCGATCAGGGCTGTTGTCGTCGATTTGCCGTTTGTGCCGGTGACGGCCACGAACGCGGCTTTTGAGCCGGATTTCCGAACGACCCGATATAGGATTTCGGCATCGGATAGGATCTGAATGTCCTGTGCGCGGGCGAGATCTGCGACAGGATGCGCCTTCGGCAGCAGGTGCGGAATACCCGGTGACAGGATGAGGGCCGTCATTCCGGACAGATCGTTCAGGGGCGCGAGCGTCAGGTTCGGATGTGCGGGCAGATCGGCGTTGCGATCGTCCCAGGCCTGAACCTGTGCGCCCATTCCGAGCAGGGCATGGACGACAGCCGCACCGTTACGCCCCAGACCGCAGACGGCATAACGCTCGCCTGCCAGAAGGCTGGGTGAGAAGCCGTTCATCGCAGTTTCAGGGTCGCAAGGCCGCACAGGCCGAGCACGATGGACACGATCCAGAAGCGGATAACGATTTTCGGTTCCTGCCAGCCCTTTTTCTCGAAATGATGGTGCAGCGGCGCCATGAGGAAGACGCGGCGTCCCGTTCGTTTGAACCAGAAAACCTGAATGACGACCGAAAGGGTTTCGGCCACGAAAACGCCGCCCACGATGCACAGGACGAGTTCATGCTTGGTGGCGACGGCGATGGCGCCCAGTGCGCCGCCGAGAGACAGGGAGCCGGTATCGCCCATGAAAACAGCCGCAGGTGGGGCGTTGAACCATAGGAACCCAAGGCCCGCGCCGATCAGGGCTGCGCAGAAAACCGCCAGTTCGCCCGTGCCTGGGACCGGGTGGAGTTGCAGATAATCCGCAAAAACGTGATTGCCGACCAGATAGGAAATCAGGGCGAAAACCAGTGCTGCGATCACGACTGGAACGATGGCCAGTCCGTCCAGACCGTCCGTGAAGTTCACGGCGTTGCCGAAGCCGGTGATGGCGATCATGGCGAAGATCGGAAACGCATAACCCAGCGGAAGCAGCACATCCTTGACGAACGGGAAGGCGACCATGTTGCGCAGTTCTGGTGGCGTCAAATGTTGCAGCCAGATGCCGGCAATCAGCGATGTCAGGAATTCGCAGCCCAGTCGGGTACGTTTGGAGACGCCGGTCGTATTGCGTTTGGAGAGCTTCAGATAATCGTCTGCAAAACCAACGGCGCCGAAAGCGGCCGTCGTCAGCATGACGGCCCAGACGAAGCCGTTTGTGAGGTCGGCCCAGAGCAGTGTTGCCGAGAAAAGCGCAATCAGGATCAGCATTCCGCCCATCGTTGGCGTGCCGGCTTTTTCCAGAATGTGTCGTTCGGGGCCCACGGAGCGGATCGGTTGGCCTTCGCGCTGGATGCGTTTGAGCTGTGCGATGAAGGGTTTGCCCAGTGTCAGCGAGATGACCAGTGCCGTCAGGCAGGCGCAGCCTGAGCGGAACGTCAGGTAATGGAACAGGTTGAAGAACCCGCCATGAGACGTGTCGTGAGCGGCGATAAGATTGAAGAGCATCAGGCAGAAACCGGGCTGGAGGCGTTGTCGAGGGCTGAGATCACGTCACGCATCCGGCTGCCGAAGCTGCCTTTCACGAGCAGGAGATCACCGGGGCAGAGGGTATCAAGAAGAATGGGAGCCAGGGAGGCGGCATCAGCGGCGTATCCTCCCTGAAGTTCGGAGGGAAGCGCATCGTAAAGAGCACGCATATGGGGGCCGCAGCAGAATGTAAGAGCGCTTGCGGCCTGCACGGCGTCTGCCATAGAGCGGTGTTCGGCATCGGCGAATGTGCCGAGTTCGCGGATGTCTCCGAGGGCCGCAACATGTCGCTGGGCCGGAAGGAGGGCAAGCGTCGCCAAAGCGGCGCGAATGCTGGGTGTGGAGGCGTTGTAGCTCTCATCCAGCAGGCGTACGTCGTTCAGGATTGTGCGGATCTGCCCTCGGCCCGCGCCGGGCACGAAAGCATGCAAAGCGCGCGATGCTGCTGTAACGTCTTCGCCGAGGGCTGCAACTGCGCCGAGGGCCAGAGCTGCGTTTCTGGCAAGATGTTCGCCGGGTGCAGTGAGCGTCACCCTCTGCTTGCCGCAAGGTGTGTGGAGCAAAAAATGACTGCCTTCCGCCGCGCAGTTCAGGGCTTCAAGGCGGAGTTCCGCTGTTGCGGAAAGGCCAGACCGCCAAAGGGTACAGCCTGTGGGAAGAGCGTCTGTAAAGACTGTCTGACCGTGAGCATCATCAGGGACGATTGCAATCCCATGGGCAGGAAGAGCGCCGAACAGGGAAGCTTTTTCCCGCGCAATCGCTTCGATGCTGCCCATATGACCGAGATGCGCGGTTCCGATCGTGGTGATGATGGCCACATCGGGACGGACCTGCGCGGCAAGGGGCGCGATTTCTCCCACATGGTTCATGCCGATCTCGCTGATGCAGAAGCGGGCATCCTGTGGCAGCCGGGCCAGCGTGAGGGGAACGCCCCAGTGATTGTTGTAGGAAGCGACGGCGGCGTGTGTCGGGCCGATCGCGGACAGGGCGACGGTCAGCATGTCCTTGGTCGTTGTCTTGCCGACGCTCCCAGTGATGGCCACGACTTTCCCGCGGAAACGGGAGCGAGCATAGCGGCCCAGATCCACCAGTGCGGTCATGGTGTCGGGAACAATCAGGAGGCGCGAATCGTTCAGACCGGCGGTGTCATGCACGAGGACACAGGCTGCGCCTTTGTCCAGAGCCTGCCGGATATAGGCGTGGCCATCGCTGCTCTCGCCATGCAGGGCGACAAACAGGTCTTCGGGCGCGAGCGTGCGGGTGTCGATTGAGATGCCCGTGACATGGACATCGGCCTCAAGCGTGCCGCCCGTCGCTGCGCGCAGGTCTGCGCTGGTCCACAGAACGCTCATGCTGCACCTGCCAGTTCGCGGAGGACGAGACGATCGTCGAAAGGCAGGATGTTCGTGCCCACGATCTGTCCCTGTTCGTGTCCTTTGCCCGCTACGACAAGGATGTCGCCCGGTTGCAGGGCCTCAAGCCCTGCTGCGATGGCGCTGCGGCGGTCTGCGATTTCCAGAGCGTCCGGGCAGGCCGCGCGGATTTCGGAACGGATCGTCATGGGGTCTTCCGTGCGGGGATTGTCGTCCGTGACGATGGCCAGATCTGCCATACGTGCCGCGACCTCTCCCATCAGCGGACGTTTGCCGCGGTCACGGTCCCCGCCTGCGCCGAACACTACGACCAGACGGCCCGTCGTATGCGGGCGCAGACTAGACAGAACGCAATCAAGGGCGTCGGGCGTGTGGGCGTAATCGACATAGGCTGCGGCACCGTTAGGCAGTTCGACCGCGCGTTCGCACCGGCCGTGGACGCCTGTCAGTCGCGGTAGAAGCTCGACAACCTGCTTGGCATCGGCCTCGTCCGTCCAACACATGGCTGCTGCCAGCATGACGTTGTCGGCCTGAAAGCGGCCCGGTAGTGAAAGAGACAGC
The DNA here is from genome assembly GCF_018256175.1 of Gluconobacter sp. Dm-44. NCBI lineage: Bacteria > Pseudomonadati > Pseudomonadota > Alphaproteobacteria > Acetobacterales > Acetobacteraceae > Gluconobacter > Gluconobacter sp. Dm-44. The sequence goes on from NZ_JAERLZ010000003.1 coordinate 81,418, forward strand.
TCGGGTAGCTCCTCGCCATGCAGCGCCAGACGAAGGATTTGACCGGAGGGCGTGGGACGGGCCTCTATCAGTCGAAGGGCCGTGCCGTTGCGCCCGACGCTACGGAGTTTCAAGGTTCTTCGGGCTGCAATTGTCTGAAGGGCTGCGAAAGTCTCGCTGTCCATATCTGCGTTGACGGCTGCAATGCCGCCCTCGGGCAGGACTTCGCCAAACAGGCGCAGTTTGGCCTTGCGGTAGGCTTCCAGCGTCAGATGATAGTCGAGGTGATCGCGCGTCAGGTTGGAAAAGCCAGCGGCTGTCAGGGTGATGCCGTCCAGGCGGTGCTGCTCCAGCCCGTGCGAGGAGGCTTCGAGCGCGACGTGGTCCACCCCGTTCCGGGCCAGTGCGGCAAGAGTCTGGGCGAGGGAGACGGGATCGGGGGTGGTGAGGCTTGGAGGGGCGGGGATTTTTGTGTCCGACACAAGCCCAAGCGTTCCCAGACTGGCCGCGCGGTTTCCCTGAAGGATCCAGAGTTGCCGGAGAAAATCGACCGTGCTGCTTTTCCCGTTTGTCCCGGTGATTGCCGCGATACAGGAAGGCTGCGGACCGGCAAGGGCGAAGGCCATGCAGGCCAGAAGATGCTTGGCATCCGGGCGCACGATCACAGGGATCTGGACCGAGATTTCTGCTGTATCATGATCTGCGATGACTGCGGCGGCGCCTTGTGAGAGGGCCTGTGCGATGAAGGCGCTTCCATCCTGTTTTGCGCCACGCAGGGCAAAGAACAGCGCGCCCGGCCCGGCCCTGCGGCTGTCGGCAGTGACGGCCAGAATGTCAGGATCGTCCGTCAGGGACTGCGATGTGCCGCAAAGGGCGAAGAGCTGGGAGAGGCGCATGGGACGGTTCAGTGCTGTGTCTTGGTCTTCGGGGAGGTGGTCTTGGGTTCGTGAGGCTGATTACGCGGGTCTCCGGGGTCATTTCCGGGGCCGAGGGCATGGTACCCGGCGGGAACAACCGGGTTCATCGGAATGGCCAGAGAGGCATCAATGGCATCTTTGTTCGTAAGATCCGGGAACTGGTTCAGGATCGGGCCTACGCGGGAAATGATCTTTTTCACGGTCGGGGCGGCGTTCCAGGCGGCCGTCGTCCAGCCATGGGTCGCAGCGGTTCCCTGCGGGCTGTCGAGCATGACATAGACGGCATAATGCGGGTTGTTCATCGGGAAGACGCTGGTGAAGGCCGAGACGTTGACGTGCTTCAGGTAGCCGCCATGCGCGCCGATCTTTTCCGCAGTGCCGGTTTTCCCGCCGACATAATAGCCCGGAACTTCAGCGGACTTACCGCTTCCCATCGTGACGTCGAGGCGCAGAAGTTTGCGCAGGAGGGCTGACGTCTGTTCAGACAGGACTCTTGTGCCCACAGGCGTTTCAGCGCCGATTTCGTCGCTGTCGGTGCCCGGACGATACGCGACCGGGCGAAGCTGTGCCGTGTCGGCGTCAGGTGTTGGTTTGCTATCGTCTTCGGTGTCGCGGGCCACCAGTGTTGGCTTGAGCAGGATGCCGCCATTTACGGTCGCGGCTGTTCCACGCACGATTGCAAGCGGTGGTTCGGCCACGCCATGACCGAAGCCGACTGTCATAACGGTAGAGATGCCCCAGTTGCGCGAGGCTGGTACGAGCGGTCGTCCGGCTTCGGGCAGTTCGACAGGAACACGGTTGAAGAAGCCCATGTTCCGCAGCCAGTCCTGCTGCCGGGTGGCACCAACATCAAGTGCGATATGCGCGGCGGCAGGATTGGACGAAAACGCCAGAACGCCGGGCAGGGAGAGCCACGGGGCGAAATGGTCCGTCTTCATGTCCCGGATGGTGAAGCGCCCGACGCGGATGGGGATGGTCGAGAAGCGGTCCCAGATATGCACGACACCAAGCTGAAGGCCCATTGCGGCGGTCTGGAGCTTGAAGGTCGAACCGGGTTCATACATGCCGGTAACGGCGCGGTTGAAGCGCGCATCATTGGGCGCATGGCCGAAATCATTGGCGTCATAATCGGGCAGGCTGACCATAGCCAGAATTTCGCCAGTGCGGACATCCATGACGATGGCGCTGGCACCGATGGCGGAGAATTCGTCTTTCGCGGCCTGAAGTTCGTCATGCGCGACGGTCTGGACACGAACGTCCAGCGACAGGCGCAGCGGAGATTTGTCGGAATTCAGGCGCTTGTCGAAATACCGCTCCACCCCAGCGATACCATGATCGTCAATATCGACACTGCCCATGATCTGGGCGGCGGTCCGGCCAAGAGGGTAATGACGGCGTTCACCTGCTTCGAAATAAATGCCCGGAATACCCAGATTGTTGATGGCGATTTCCTGAACGGGGGAAATATCGCGCGCCAGATAAACGAACTGTTTTTTAAGCGACAAACGCCGGATCGTCTCATCCCGGTCAAGCTGTGGGAGAACTTTGCGGAGTTTGTCTGCCGCATCTGCCGGGTCGATCAGCTCCATTGGATTGGCATAGACCTGCGCCACGGGCAGAGAGAGCGCCAGAGCCTGACCCGTGCGGTCCGTGATGGTGGCGCGCTTGACCGTTGGCAGCACGAAATCGCCGGACATTTCTCCGCGCGGATCGCTTTTGGGAATCTCGGGAACCTGCGGGGCGATCTGACGCTTTTCGGGCTCCATCGGCATCAGGACCGTGGCGACGGTCGCTTTGAGCGCTACGGCACCATAAATCGCCAGAAAGCCCATCCCGACGCCCAGAAGGCGTCCGTGCATCTGGTCAAGATTCAGGCGGATACCTCTTCGTGATGCCGCACCTTTCCGGCGACGTCCTGACGGGACATCCTGACGCGCGGGGCGCTGCGAACCGGAAGAAGGTGGCACGTCCTGGGGCATCGTGCGGGGGTGCGTCCTGTTGAAGGGCTCGCCCTAAGCTATCCGAGAATGCTGAACGAGCGGTTAACGATGAAAGGGCTTTCAGTTAGCCAACGGCACCGGCGCGGGCAATGCGTCATTTACATTTGCCAGAGCGGAAAGTTGAGCGTGATGCGCCCGCGGACGCTCTTCCGCAAGGCGGGTCGTTACGGGCGCATGGCTGACATGAACAGTCTGCGGATGCCAGGCGGCCACCATCAGCGGAGCAGGGTGGCTCTCACGATAGCTGACAAGATGCACGTTCGGCGCCGTGTCCGCATGGCTGTGACCGGACGCTGTAGCGGGACGAGGTGTGGCGGAGGCCAGCTGGACGTCCGCAGCGCGAGCATGGGAAGGGTGCGTCGGGATCGCGGCAGGTTTGACGGCGACCGGGGCAGGATGACTTGCCATGGCTACGACCACTGGGCGGGGTGCTGGTGCACTCTGGGTAGGAGGCTGTGTATGCACAGCAGGCTGCTGCGGGGCGGGCAGGGGCAGATGTGCGGCTTCTGCGGCCCTGTTGACGACTTCATGCAGACCTTCGCGAGGATCTGCCGCCTGCGCTTTCGAGCCGGGGGCTGGAAGATGCGCTTCAAGAGACGTCATGCGGATGAACTGGTCAGGCTCCATCGGATGGAGCGCCGGGACGAAGCGGGCAGCGAGTGTGTTGAGGCGGTCCGGCTGGTTCAGAAGGGCCCATTCCGTCCGTAGCATGGCGGTCTGGCTTCGCACGCGCTGCGTGTCCTGCACGATTTTCGTGATCTGCTGGTCCAGAACCGTAGTCTCATGCTTCTTCGTATAGAGAAACAGGCCGGATCCTGCGGCAAGGACGGCACAGGCGACGGTGAAGGGCCGGATCATGAGGAGATTCCTGAGGCGGGATTACGGACCAGTGCACGCAGACGGGCGCTGCGCGCGCGCGGATTTTCCCGGGATTCCTCGTCCGTAGCGGAGAGGGGGCGGGAATGGAGAAGGGAAAAAGCCGGCGCGTTCTGACGAAGCGGAGCCGGTTCGTAGCGGGAAGGATTTCCCGTCCGTCCTGCGAGAACAGCCATGGCACGTTTCGCCAGACGGTCTTCGAGGGAATGGAAGGTGACAACCACGAAAATACCGCCCGGTGCCAGAAGACGCGGCGCGGCGTCCAGCGCACGCTCCAGTTCGCCAAGCTCGTCGTTCACGGCAATCCGCAACCCCTGAAAGCTGCGGGTTGCGGGGTCGATATTGGCACGGTCGCGGGGGACGCAGCAGCGGATGATATGGGCAAGCTGGCCAGTCGTGGTGATCGGAGCTTCAGCACGGGCCGCCACGATGGCGCGTGCGATGCGGCGGGAGAGTTTTTCTTCGCCGTATCGGTAAAGAATGTCCGCGAGGTCCGCTTCCTTGAGGTCATTGACCAGATCGGCGGCGGAAGGGCCGTCTGAACCCATGCGCATGTCCAGCGGACCGTCGTTCCGGAACGAAAAGCCGCGCTCGGCCTGATCGATCTGAAAGGAAGAGACGCCCAGATCGAGCACAATGCCGTCAAACGGCCCTTCTGCGCCAACCAGAGCTTCCATGTCACCGAACGTGCCCTGATGCATCCGCAGCCGTCCGTTGGCCTGTACGGCCATGGCGTTTCCGCGTTCGATGGCTGCCGGATCACGATCGATGCCGTCAAGGGTGCAGTCAGCGGCGTTCAGAATGGCACGGGCATAGCCGCCGCCGCCGAACGTACCGTCCAGATACCGGCCACCAGCGCGGGGTGCGAGGGCTTCGAGTACCTCATGCAGCATGACGGGGACGTGGCCCGAGTGAACCAGAGTAATCGCGTTCATTCGGCTGCTCCCGCAGTGTTTGTGGCGGCGGGCGCGCTGATGGGGCGACGGCTGGTTGCAAGTGTTTTTGCACGGCTCCGGGCAGCCTGACGGCGCTCTTCGGCAGCGGCGGGATGCCAGATCTGGAATGTCCGTCCCAGCCCCATGAAAGACACTTCGTCCGTCAGCGCCGCGTGGGTGCGCAGGGTTTCGGGCAGAATGATGCGGCCTTCCTTGTCGCTGTCCAGCGGATAAGCATCCGCGTAGAGGCTGGCGGCCAGATCTTCGTGGTCTTCCGAAAACGGATCGTATTCGTCAAGCGGAGTGGCAAGGGAGGCGAAAGCGCCAGCCGTCCAACCCTCAATGCATGGGTGGAGGTGGGACGGACGGAGAATAACCAGCGGATCGCCCGGCTGGGCCTGAGATTTCAGGGCGGCACGGAAAGGTGCAGGGATGGAGACGCGTCCCTTGGCATCGAAACGGTTCTGATGCGTGCCGAGGAACATGCTCATGAACGATGTGCCTCCTTCCTGCATTCAGAAACCGGGTATTCGGCTGCTGATTATTTGGCTTGGTCTTTATTGGGATATCATGGGATTTCATGGGACGTCAAACAGATATCGTCAAAAAACCGCAGAAAACTGCGGCATTTTCAAAAGTTGAAATGTGACAAAAATTTTTGCTGTTTGTTAGGGTTTATCAGGGATAATCGCGGAGGCGGATCTATACCTGCCGTTATTTGTTCTGTTTTTGTTCTTCTTTGGGAGAGGGGACAATTACTGGAAGAACAGATTTTCAGAGGGTGCCAGACGGCCTGTAAGCCGGGTTCTGTCCGCCCGAAAGCGGGACGATCATTCCTCTGGGACCTGCATTGCTGCAGGCCTCACGCAACCAACCCGAACGACGGGGCGAGAAGCCCCCGGCTTCCTTGCGGAAACCTGCCGTTCCTATTCGGTCTTGCTCCCGGTAGGGTTTACCGTGACCATCGCCGTTGCCGGAGATGCGGTGCGCTCTTGCCGCACCGTTTCGCCCTTACCCGCAACGTATTTTCCCCGCGATAAATCGCTGAAAAAACAGTCCGGCGGGCGGTCTGTTTTCTGTGGCACTGTCCCTGGGGTCGCCCCCGCCGGCAATTAACCGGTACCGTTTTCCCGTGGAGCCCGGACTTTCCTCCCTGTATGCGATCCTCATCGCACACACAGCGATCGTCCAGCCGTCTGGCGGGGCAGACACTGCTCCGGGACGCCTGCGGGGTCAAGGGCAGACTTTTTCTGATGACCGGAGCATAAGGGATACATGCGCCCGACCCTGACATTGCGGATCTTCCTGTTCTGGCTGGCCCGACAGAGCCGCAGACGTGGTATTGCACCGCGAACAATCGTTCTCGATGAAATTCCGCCCATCCCTGCCCCACAGCCTTCTGCGGACGTTCTGCAACAGATCCGCCGCGTGACGGGGCGTCCGAGTTTTCCGGTCAGTCTTTCATCGCTGCGGATCCGGCAGTGGTGTGAGATCCGTGTTCCCGGAGCGGAGGGACAACGGAATGCCCGTCTGTACCGGCCGCGGGGAAAGGTCAGGGGTGTTGTGCTGTTTCTGCACGGCGGCGGATTCGTGCATTGCGATCTCGTTTCGCATCACGGGATCTGCTGCCGTTTGGCAGCCGCTTCAGGGGCAATGGTGCTGTCGCTGGATTACCGTCTTGCGCCCGAGCATCGTTTTCCGGCTGCTCTGGATGATGCCAAAGCCGCGTTGGAGTGGATTTTCGCGACTGTGCCAGCCGATATGCCTGTGGCTGTAGCGGGTGACAGTGCGGGAGGAAATCTTTCTGCCGCGCTCACGCAATGGGTCCGGGCGCTGGGATCACGCCCGCTCAGCGCCCAGCTTTTGTATTATCCCGCCCTGAGCGGTCCGTTCGTTCCGCCGTCCCGTCAGGCTTATGCGGACGGTTACATGCTGAGTGTGGAGCTTCTGTACTGGTATTGCGGTCAGACACTGGCGAGTCCGGAGCAGCTTTTCGATCCGGCATTTTCGCCATTGCTGGCAGACGATTTCGAGACTCTGCCGCCCGCTATGATCGTTACTGCGGGGTTCGATCCACTCAGGGGCGAGGGCGAGCTTTATGCCCGTCGCCTGAATGAGGCCGGGGTGTCGGTCGTGCTGAAAAACTTCCCGCGCATGATTCACGGTTTCCTGAACGGCTACGCGCTGTTCCGGGATGGGCGGCGGGCGTTGAGAGAGGGGGGCCTGTTCCTGCGCGAGGCTTTTGCACAGGAAAAAAACGGAGCGCCCTAAGGCGCTCCGTTTTTTTAGAACACCTCAGAGAGGCAAATCGTGGAAGGAGCCGGGCGTTCCCGCATCGGTCTGTACGGTCCGGTCGGCACGGTTGATCTTCAGGCTGAACAGTTTGTCGGCTGACGGTTTCTCGCCGGGGCAACCATTGCCGTGCCGCCCGAGCACATCCATCGTCGGCGTGTTGTCGGACGCGCTGCCGTTAACGACGAAAACGAGGCAGTTGCGTGGCAGATCCGTCAGATTGTCCTTCACCACCGCAAGGCGGAGATGCTCCACCAGAGCGGTGTTATCGAACCAGCTCAGCTTGCTGAACGTAATCTTGTCATAAGACATGTCCAGCAGTCCGCTCCGGACTGCGATGAACATGAGCAGAAAAGCCGGGATGACGATCAGAAGCCGCCGCAGCAGAAGCTGTTTGAAGCTGCGGGGCTGGCGGCGTGTATTTTTGCCAGGCGCGCGGCCCAGACGGGGCGTTGCGCTTTTATCATCACTCAAATGTGGTCACTCCGAGGCTTCGTGCCAGGTGTCGCCATGCTCGGCGAGCAGGCGGGTGGCCTGCTCCGGACCGTAGGAACCGGCGCTGTAAGTCTGCATGGGTACCTTATTATGCTTCCACGCATCAAGGACCGGTTCAGCCCAGCGCCATGCAGCTTCGACTTCGTCGCGACGGATGAAGAGGACCGGATCACCCCGGACCGCGTCAAGCAGCAGCCGCTCGTAGGAGTCGGGGAAGGGCATGCCGCCTTCCATACGGATGGAGGTGTCCAGATCCGCCGTGTGGAGGTTGAACACATCCAGCGCGGGGTTCTTGACGTTCAGGCGCAGTTCCACACCCTCATTGGGCTGGATGCGCAGCACGAGGCGGTTGCTGGCGGGAGCGGCACCGAACATCGTGGTCGCAGCCGGGCGGAACGTCACGACGATTTCGCTGACCTTGCGGGCTGAACGCTTGGCCGTGCGGATATAGAACGGCACGTTCTTCCAGCGGGGCGTATCCACCCAGGCCCGGACTGCGGCAAAGGTTTCCGTGGCGCTGGGCGTGCCCAGTTCTTCAAGGTAGCCCGGAACATTCTCGCCGCCGATCACGCCAGCCGTGTATTGCGCACGTACGGTCTCGGTCGCTGCGCTGGCTTCCGTAATCGGGCGCAGCGCGTTCAGAACCGCCAGCTTGGCGTTACGGACGGCATCGGCCTCAAGGGAATCCGGCGCTTCCATGGCGACCAGACACAGCACCTGAAGCAGATGGTTCTGGATCATGTCGCGCAGTGCGCCTGACGTATCGTAATAGGCGGCACGACCTTCAACGCCAACCGTCTCGGCAGCGGTGATCTGCACGCTTTCGATATGCTCTGCAGACCATGCCGCATTGATGAGCGGATTGGCAAAGCGCAGGGCAAGAACATTTTGCACCGTCTCTTTGCCGAGATAGTGATCGATCCGGTAGATCTGCTTTTCCGGGAAATACTGGCCCACGCCGTCATTGATGGCGGTTGCGGTCGCCATATCCGTTCCGATGGGCTTTTCAAGCACCACCCGCGAATTGGCCGTGATCAGCCCATACCGGTGCAGGTTTTCGCAGATGCTGCCGTAAAGCTGCGGCGCGGTTGCGAAATAAAAGACCCGTACCCGGTCAGGCTGCGCCTTGGCGAACAGGGACGTCAGGCTGTCCCACTGCTCGCTCTGGCGGCTGCTGTCGAGGGTCACATAGTCCAGACGGGCGAGGAAACGGTCCACCAGTCCGGGGCTCAGGACATCCGAAGGAAGGAAACGCTCGAGCGCCTCACGGGCACGCGCGACATAGGCCTCACGGCTCAGCTCTGTCCGGGCGGCTCCGATGATGCGGGCATCATCCGGAATCTGCCCCAGCCGGAGGCGGTTATAGAGCGCGGGTAGCAGCTTGCGCATCGTGAGATCGCCAGTGGCGCCGAAGATGACATAGTCGAAAGGTTCGACCTGCTGAAAATGTTCCATGGGAGACTCTCTGACCTCTCGAACCCGCAGACCGGGAAAAAAGGGTTAAGGTTCAGGCCGTTTCAGGCACCGTCTAGTTCCCTGTCGGGGGGCTTTCTGTCAAGGGATGAGCCGTGCACGACATCGGGAGAAAAGCTTCGTCATGTTCACGCGTTCATGAAACGTGCGCATAATTCCGTTGACCGTCCGACCCTCATCACGATAAGCCGCGCGGCGGATGCTGTGTTTGCGCAGCGTCGGCAAAACATAGCCCAGACGACATAAGGAAACCGGACCATGGATGCAGAAATCAAGAACGAAGGCGCTGCCACGGGCGGGATCGCTGCGGACCGTCTGCGCTCCATTATCGAGCGTGTCGAGCGTCTAGAAGAAGAGCGCAAGGCTCTGGCTGGCGATATCAAGGACATTTTTTCCGAAGCCAAATCGGCCGGATTTGACGTAAAAGTCATCAAGCAGATCATCCGTCTGCGCAAGCAGGAGCCTGCGGAAATCGAGGAGCAGGAAACCCTGCTCGACATCTACCGTCGCGCCCTTGGAATGTAATTCCAGCCGCCGGACAATCGAACACGCCACTTTCAGACGGGACCGGGCCTCCTCATGATGTCTGATTTTTCATGGCTGCCAGGCTGGGCCTTCGGGTGCCTGGTCGTGGTGGCCGCACTGTTTGGGCTGGCACTGCTGTGCATGCCGTTCGCTGTGTTCGGCACCAAGCCCCGGTTGCAGGATCTGGAGTTTCAGATCGCCGAGATGCGTGCTGAACTCCGGGCCCTGAACCTGCGTCTGGCAGTCTCGACACGTCCGGACACTCTTTCTGTGGAGCCGGTGGCGCAGACCGTCGCTGCATCTCAGGAGCGCATGGCGCGGATAGATGAAGACTATCTGATGCCCGCACATACCCTGCGTCCTGATCTGCCGTCCTATGAGGATGGTCCTGGGCAGAGTGGCTCGGGGCAGGGCATTACGGGACGGGCAGACCCTGAGACCCTGCCGCGCCGGGGTTTTAAGGCGGCATCCACTCCAGCGAGAGACGACCTGCCTAGTGCGCCCGAGCGGGTCTGGTCGCGCGCGCCATGGGAGCAGGGCGCAACAGAGACTGCGCGCCAGCCTCTGAGTCGCGCCATTGACAAGAAGCAGTCCGCAAAAATAGTTGCGGAGAGTGACGCTTACCAGCCCCGTTCCGAACCTAAGCTGCGCTGGCCCCCAAGGGGCTGAACAGCAGGGCAGGGCGTGTCAGGGATGATCGAGAGCCAGATCATCCCGATGAATTAACGCATCCCGGCCGCGATATCCCAGAAGCTGCTCCATTTCGCCGGAGCGGTGTCCGATCAGTTTCAGACTTTCATCCGAATCATAACCGATCAGGCCGCGCCCGATCACGTTGCCTTCAGCGTCGCGGATGGCGACAAGATCGCCGCGTCCGAACGCGCCCTCAAGTCCGGTTACGCCTGCGGGAAGGAGGGAGGCACCCTCCTGAAGTGCGCGGCACGCGCCTGCGTCAATTGTCAGTGAGCCTTTGGGGTGGAGGCTCCCGCCAATCCAGCGCTTGCGGGCTGACCCTGCATCGGTCTGGGCCAGGAACCAGGTGCAGAGGCCACCATTTTGCAGTCTGCGCAGTGGATGGTGGCCCTGTCCGGCCGCAATGACCATGTTCGCACCGGCGCGCGTTGCAATCTTTGCAGCCAGCAGTTTCGTGCGCATTCCGCCCGATGAATAACCCGGTGGCGGCTCGCCCCCCATGGCCATGATGTCGTCGCTCATCTGTTCGACCACGGGAATATGCCGTGCAGACGGGTCCTGTCGCGGGTCGGCCGTATAGAGCCCGTCAATATCGGACAACAGGACCAAGCAATCCGCTCCCGTCATCTGCGCAACGCGCGCGCCCAGACGGTCATTGTCGCCGAAGCGGATTTCGCTGGTGGCGATGGCATCATTTTCATTGATGACCGGCACGCAGCCCAGATCGAGCAGTGTCTGGAGCGTGGCGCGGGCGTTGAGGTGGCGCTCACGGTTTTCCGTATCGTCCGGCGTCAGGAGAAGCTGTGCCGCGACCAGATTGTGGTCCGCCAGCGCTGCACTCCAGCCCTGTGCCAGTCCGATCTGCCCGACACTGGCCATCGCCTGTTTTTCGTCCAGACGTAGTTTGCGGGACGTAAGGCCAAGACGATGCCGGGCAAGAGAGATTGCGCCTGACGAGACCACAATAACCTCAGCACCCTGCGCGCGCAGGTCAGAGATGTCGGCGCAAACACCCTGCAGCCATTGCTGGCGCAGGGTCGCGTTTGCTGAATCGACCAGAAGCGCGCTTCCGATCTTGATGACGATCCGGCGGGCCTGCGCCAGATGAGGAGCACAAGCCGCAGCGTTCATCCCTGCCGGTCCTGTTTGGCAGCCGTCACACGATCCTGAAGCATCCGAAGCAGTTCGGGCAGGCCTTCCTGCGTCGCGCCGGACAGCATCAGCACTTCGGCCCCGGATGCCTTGGCCAGTGCCCGCTTTTTGGCGGAACGCTGTGAGGGCGTCAGGGAGTCGCACTTGTTCAGAACGATGATCTCGGGCTTGGCAGCAAGCTCCGGATCGTAGGCTTCAAGTTCCTTGCGGATCAGGCGCCAGTGTTTGACGACCTGACTTTCCGTCCCGTCGATCAGGTGCAGGAGCGTCGCGCAGCGCTCCACATGCCCCAGGAACCGGTCCCCAAGGCCCGCGCCTTCGCTGGCTCCTTCGATCAGGCCGGGAATATCGGCGATCACGAATTCTTCGGTGTTGTTCAGGCGAACCACACCGAGCTGGGGGTGCAGGGTCGTGAACGGGTAATCGGCAATTTTCGGGCGTGCACGGGATGCGACGGAAAGAAGCGTGGACTTGCCTGCGTTGGGAAGTCCGACAAGGCCGATATCGGCGATCAGCTTGAGGCGCAGCCACACCCAGCGCTCTTCGCCCGGCCAGCCTTTGTCGGCCCGGCGTGGCGCACGGTTGGTGCTGCTTTTGAAGTGGGTGTTACCAAGGCCGCCATCACCGCCGCGGCACAGAAGGACTTCCTTGCCCTCGGCGTCCAGATCAGCCAGCAGGGTTTCGCGGTCTTCGTCGAAAATCTGCGTTCCAACCGGCACGTTAATGGTAACGGTCGAAGCAGCAGCTCCGGTCCGGTTGGACCCTGCGCCATTGCCGCCCTTACGGGCCTTGAAATGCTGCGTGTAGCGGAAATCGATCAGGGTATTCAGACCGGGGACCGCACGGAAAAGGATATCGCCACCACGACCGCCATCGCCGCCGTCCGGACCACCATATTCGATGTATTTCTCGCGCCGGAATGCGATCACGCCGTCACCGCCGTCACCGGAACGCACATAGATCTTGGCCTGGTCGAGAAACTTCATCGTATTGTCCGAAAGAATAAGGTGAGGGGCGCTTTATACGCAAAAAGGCCGGTCCCGAACAGGACCGGCCCTTTCTGCTCGCGCTGGAACAGCGGGCTGCTTATTCAGCGGCTTCCGGCAGTGCCACGGAAACGTGGACGCGGCCTTCTGCGCGGCGCTGGAACTGCACGTGGCCGTCTACCAGAGCGAACAGCGTGTGGTCGCGACCGATACCGACATTGGCGCCAGCCTTCATCTTCGTGCCGCGCTGACGGACGATGATGTTGCCTGCGATGACGCTTTCGCCACCGAACTTCTTTACACCTAGACGACGACCTGCACTGTCGCGTCCGTTACGGCTCGAGCCGCCTGCCTTTTTTTGTGCCATGACTGTTTGTCCTTACCTAAAGTGTCTGGCCAATCAGGCCGCGTTGATCGCGTTGATACGCAGGACGGTCACCGGCTGACGGTGTCCATTCTTGCGGCGGCTGTTCTGACGGCGACGCTTCTTGAAGATGATCACCTTCGGCAGGCGATCCTGAGCGACGACGGTTGCCGTCACGGTTGCACCAGCAACCAGCGGTGCGCCAACGGTCAAGGTGCCTTCGCCGCCAACCATCAGGACGTCGGTGAAGGTGATGGTGCTGCCGGCTTCAGCTTCGAGCTTCTCAACCTTGAGGATGCTCTCGGGAGCAACGCGATACTGCTTACCGCCGGTGCGGATGACTGCGTACATTCTGGAAACTCTCTCTGTTCCGATCTCGTGGTCGCTGCTGCCGGGTGGTCCCGGTCTGGCGCGACCCAGTCGCTTTTTGTCGTTGGCTCCAAGGCAACCACATACAATGCGGTCGTATGGAACAGCCGCGGTCGATACAGATATGAAGGCTTTCAGTCAATCAGAAACGACTAAAAAACCGCCCTGCAACCACATTTCTCGCAGGAAGGCGTTTCTACCCTCTTGCAATATCGGATAAAGCCCGTCATAAGCCCCTCCGTCGATCAGGTTCAGCGAAACAGCAGAGCCGTACGGAGAGGTGCCAGAGTGGTCGATCGGGGCGGTCTCGAAAACCGTTGTGCCTTCGCGGGTACCGTGGGTTCGAATCCCACCCTCTCCGCCAGATAAATCAAAAAATCCCATATTTTTCAGAGCGGTATCTGGTTTATCGAAATGCGTCCGACTGTGGACGCCATCTTAAAAATTAAGGCAACCACACATTAAAGTTGTCTGGTTTGGAAATGTCTTTGCTCATGTTTCAGTGATCGAGGTCTTGGCCGTCATCCGGACCTTTGAGCAGGCGGCTTTTTTCGCCCGCAATGCTGATGGGCGTGTCTCCGCGTACAGTGATCCGACGGAGGAGGCGGGGATGGGTGTCGAAGTCGGCTGTGGCATAATGCTGCGTGGCGCGGTTGTCCCAGATGGCGACATCACCGGGCTTCCAGTTCCAGCGGACAGTGTTGTCGATCTGCGTAATGTAGGACTGGAAGATTTCCAGTAACTGGTTGGCGTGCTGGGTAGGAATTCCGCGGATTTCTTTGAAGAAATGACCCAGAACGAGTGTGCGTTCGCCGGTTTCAGGGTGAATGCGAACGACGGGGTGCTCTGTTTCATAAATCCTTGAGATGAAACGGGCGCGAAAATCGGCAATTTCCTCATGACGAAGGTCGTATTTGTAAAAATTGGTATCGTAGTCGTTGCCATGAACAGCCCAGAGCGTGTCGGCTAGTTGTTGGAGTGGAGCGGGCAGGTCGTCATAGGCCGTGGCCGTATTGGCCCAGAGAGTGTTGCCACCATAAGGCGGGATCGTGATGGCGCGCAGAATGGAGGCTTTGGGATAGGCGGGGACGAACGTGACATCCGTATGCCAGGAATCCGTGGAGCGGCCGTTGCGGGAGTTCAGCTCGAATGTATAGGGGGTGCCGTCTGCGGCCGGGATGGTCGGATGGAGGATCGGGTCCCCGAAAACGCGACTGAGTGTTTCGTGCTGGGCGTCATCGAGAAACTGATCGCGCAGGAAGATCACCTTGTGGCGCAGCAGGGCGTCATGAAGAAACGCCTTGTGTTCTTCGGGCAAAGGCTCTCGGGTATTGATGCCATGAATGATGGCACCGATGCGGGACGTGACCTTTTCGGCATTGAGGGTGTCGGCGAAGGTGGGTTCGTTGGGGACAAGGCGGAGGGTCGTCATGAGGGAAGTCCTTCGGGCTGGGGGACTGCGGTGCTGTTGAGAGGGCGGTCGGGGCGTGTGAGGGGCGGGGGTGTGATGAAAAAAGTGAGGATTGCGCTGGCCAGAAAAAGCGCGGCGTAAATGAGGATAATGCCCTGCGTGCCGACAGCACCTTCAAAGGCATAGACGATGAAGGGGCCAATCCAGACGCTGCTGCCCGCGCCGAGGTTCAGCAGGGACATGGCGATGCCCTTGTGGTCCGGCAGAAGGGACGGCGTCAGGGCCGAGAGCGGTACATATCCGGCGAGTGTCATGCCGAAGACGGCAGCAGAGGCGTAGACTGCGAACAGGCTGCTCTGTGCGTAGAGCAGTGGAATCCAGTACAGCCCAACGCAGCTCAGCGCGCTGCCGATGCCGCCGAACCAGATGACAGTCTGGCGCCAGGAAATATAGTCGCTGGCAAAACCGATCAGCAGGTTGAAGACGATATTGCTGGCGAAAATGATTTCCAGAAACCGGATCCACACATCCTGCGACAGGCCCAGTCGGCTGGTGAAGAAAAAGGGCATGAAGACGATCAGGCCATGTGTGGCGCTGGAATTGACCGCGCGCACGATGCAGGCCAGTCCCACGCCCGGATTGTGACGGATCTGGCGGACTGTTTCGCGCAGGGTCGGGGCGATATCCTTCAGGCTCCCTTTCTGCGACCGGGGCGTGGCAGGTAGGGGCAGGATGGCGAGAACGCCCCCAGCTCCTACGCCGAGCAGGGCGATCCAGAGCGTAACGTACTGGCCGTACACCGGCAGCAGGAGTTGCGCCACGATGGAGCCGACCGTGGGCAGGCCGCAGGTGAAGCAGAACCAGAACAGGCCGACGGCCCGTCCCAGACGGTCCTGCCGGACCGTAGTGACGAGCAGGGTCAGCAACCCGTAGGAGAACAGCGGATAGCCCGCTCCGCGCAATCCGTAGGTCAGCAGAAGCAGGGCTGGAGAATGGGCAGGAATGGCAACGCCAAGGAACAGGATCTGCGGGAGGACCCAGAACAGCAAGCCTGCCGTCATGATCGTGCGGCTGCTGAAAATATCGCATAGCAGGCCCGAGAACCAGGCCGCCAAGGCAGCAGCCAGACCATAGGCTGTAAAAAGGAGGGCGACGAAGTGCTCCGTCTGGCCCGTCTGGACCAGAAACGGCGACAGATAGCCGACCTCGACACCATCTCCGATCATGAAAACCAGAAGCCCGGCGTATTGCAGCGCGAAGCTCCGTGGCAGGCGGCTGGCGGGCAGGAGTGAGGCGGTGGGAACCATCGTCTGCATCTCAGAAATCCGCATGAACCGCGCCAAAATACTGGCGTGGGGCACCGAGGACGACAGACTGGTAATCGCCAGCCATGGGATAGCCGTTCTGGCCCATGGTGGAGATGTATTTCACGTTCGTCAGGTTATAGACGTTGAAGTCCAGCGAGAGGTGCTGGACGAAACCTGTATGGGACAGGCGGTGGAGCTGTTTGCTCAGGTCGTAGCGGGCGCCGAAATTGGTCAGCCAGTAGGACGGGACTTTGGTATCTCCCGTATAGCTGAGGTTACGCTTGCCGACATACTGGGCCTCGATATGAGCCTGAAGGTCATGCCAGGTGTAGGACAGATCGGCATGGTACATCAGGCGCGGATAGGCCACGACCTGTTGACCTTTTATGTTGTAGGTCACCCGCGATCCATTGATGGTCTGGGTGATGTTGTCATCATAGACAGCGTGATTGTAGCTGATGCTGTTGGTCAGGCTCAGCCCTTTGACGGGGGTGAGTGTGACGGCACCGTCCACGCCGCTCATCGTCACGCCGCCGACATTCTGGATGGTGGTGTAAGGCTGGGTTGTCGGGCCGGTAGAGATGCGTTGCAGACGGTTGGAAAAGATCGTGTGGTAGCCGTAGAGCGAGCCGCTGACGAGGCGGCCGGTGTAGCGGTAGCCGCCAGCGAAGTTCCAGTCGGTTTCAGGTTGCAGGCTGCTTTTGGACGCCAGATAGGACGCCTGCGAGGTCGAGAATGGTGATGAGCCGCTGTTATAGCCCGAGACCGGATAGACCTTCACGTTCTCCGCAATATCGAAATAAAGCTGATGACCGGGAGCAAAACGCCATTCCCCGCTGAAATGCGGGAGGAACGGTTTGCTGGAGGTGAGGGAATCTCCGCCTGCAATCGCAGTGGTGCGGGTGTAGGTCTGCCAGTTGGCAAGGGCACCGACGCGGCTGGTATTCAGGACGGAACGGAAACCGGCATGCAGGGCGATGGTGTTCGTGACGTGATAGGTATCCTGAAAATAGGCGACAAAGGTGTTGGTGTTGAAGACCTGTCGATAGCCATTCTGGAACGGGTTCTTGAGATTATCGAGACCATTGACCGGCGTTGCGGTGCCGTTGAGCACGTCTTCCAGCAGAGGTTCCTGATAGAGCGGTTTGCTGATGTCGAAATGGGTGTTTTCGTACCACAGCCCCGCATTCAGCACGTTATGCGCGATGCGGTAGGACAGGGACGTCGTGAAGCCGAAACGGTCCGTATCGGGCTGCGTGACCTGATCGATCAGCGGGGCGCCATTGGGCGATGCGATCAGCGGGCTTGCGACCGATCCACGCTGGTAGGAACGATGTCCATAGGCGGTGCTTTGCCAGCGCAGGCGGTCGGTTAAAGCGAGATCCGCCGAGACGCCGCCGATATAGGAATGCTGCATCTGCGCGCCCTCGTAATAGGAGGCGGTATAGGGACTCTTGAGATTGGCATAGGCAGCCGGAACCTGTCCGCCCGGCAGACCGCGCTGGGCCAGTGCCAGACGGTAGGCTTTCTCATATCCTCCGGGTTGTCCGATGAAATTGTCGATCGCGTAGCCACCGTGGTTGAACATATCCAGGCTGTAGTCCTGGTAGTTCTGCATCTGAAGATCCGCGTAATCGAAGAAGGCCGTGATGCGGCTGTCCTGCCCGATGGGGTGCAGAACCTTTGCATTGACCTGCTGCATGAACTGATCCTGTCCGCCACGCCATTTGTTGGTGTCGTTACGGGCATAGGAGACATAAAAACGCGTCCCCTGCGGGTTCAGATCGCCGCTTTCGAGCCGCAGAAATGTCCGGTACATCGCATTGCTGCCAAAGGTCTGGTTTACGCTTGCGCCGCGCTTATGGGACGGATCGCGGGAGATGAACTGCACCGTGCCACCCAGATTGGATGTGCTGGCGACGCTTTCCGAACCCGTGGAGGCCGAGACGTCCATTCGCTCGATATTTTCGGACGAAATGGCAGATGTCGGGCTGAGGCCGTTGACGTTACTGAACTGCTGGTCGCCCAGCGGGATTCCATCCAGCGTCATGCCGATCTGGCTTTGGTCGAAACCATGCATCAGGAACGAATTCTGCCAGGTGTTCACGCCCTGCGGGTCACCGGAATTGAACAGCACGCCGGGCAGGCGCGTCAGGGCCTTGAGCGGGTTCGTGCCGGCGACATACTCGCGGATTGTGGCGGCGGAGACGGGGTTGGACACCCAGTTGGCCTGCCGATGCCCCTCCACGCCGATATTTTCGGCAAGACGGGAGGTCAGGGCGTGTGTTTTGGCGGACGCTTTGTGCGCCGACGCGGGTGTGGCGTGACGGGGCTTCTCGCCGGGTTTGGTGACGGGTGCATTTGTGGCAGCGAATGCCGTGGTGCTGACCGAGAGAGTCAGCAAGGCGATCAGAGAGACGGAGCTTCCGGACGTACGGATGGTGTGACGATTGGAAAACGGAAAAACGGGCATGAAAAGACACTCACAAGAAACAGGAAACGGGGATTTTCAGGTCTTGGGAGGATCAACAGCGCCACGCCGGATGATCGGCGGCTGGATGGGCTGAGGAGTTCTGCGGGAAGAGGCTTTCGCGCAGGGTGTTGCCGGGTTTAGGGCGGATGCGACCGCGACGCTTCAGTTCCGGCAGGACGAGGCGGATGAAGTCGTTGTAACTGTCCGGATTGATGAGCTGGATCAGGTTCAGCCCGTCGGTTTCCGACTCTTCGAGCCAGCGTTCGATCTGGTCTGCGACGGTTTCGGGGCTGCCGACGAACGTTTTGGCCCGACCGAAGCCTTCTGCCGGACTCGTCGCTTCGGCGATGGTCCAGGAGCGGCCGCTGATGGCAGGATCGAACTGTTCAAGGACGGACTGGCTGGCCTCTGTCGGACGATAGGTCAAAACCTCGTCCGTCTGGTTCTTCGAGAAATCCACGCCTGTCATGGAGGAATAATGGATGAGCGATCCGGTCGCGTCGTAGAACACCTTGTATTCCGCAAATTTGCGGATGGCCTCTTCTTCCGTTTCGCCCACCACGACGGCGGCAGCGCAGATGAAGCGCAGGCTTTCGGGATCGCGGCCCTCGCGCGCGGCTTCCTCGCGGATGCGTCGGACGTTCTTTCGCGTGCCTTCCGCCCCGGCGCCGACGACGAAAATGACTTCCGCATGCCGGGCCGCGAAAGCGCCCCCGCGAGCGGAGGCACCAGCCTGAAGAAGGACGGGAACGCGCTGCGGGCTTGGTTCGGCGGTATGGCCATCTGGAACGCGGTAGTATCGGCCGTCATGACGGATGGGATGAACCTTTTCCGGGTCGGTATAGATCCACTCGCCTGATGCCGTCTGGCCGCGGATGACCGCGTCTTCTTCCCAGGATTTCAGCCAGAGCTTGTAGACGATATCCATGAATTCGTCTGCGCGGTCATAGCGTTCGTCATGTGGGATCTGGTGGTCCAGTCCAAGATTTCGGGCCGCGCTTTCCTGCTGGGACGTCACGATATTCCAGCCCAGACGCCCTTTGGTCAGATGATCGAGGGTCGTCAGTTTGCGGGCGAGCAGATAGGGATGCTCATAGGTCGTGGACAGCGTGATACCAAAACCAAGCGACGTGGTCGCCGCTGCCATTGCGGACACGAGTAAAAGCGGATCGATCAGTGGAGACTGGATGCCGTGTTTCAGGGCAGCGTCGGGGCTGTTGCCATAAACGTCAATCTGGCCAAGGGCGTCCGCGATAAACAGGGCATCAAACCCGGCATCATCCAGCGTGCGGGCCAGTTCGGTCCAGTATGTGATGTCCTTATAGCGATATGTCTGGTCGGCAGGGTGGCGCCACAGCCCGTAATTCAGATGCGAGACCGTCGCCATCGTGAAACCGTTGAGGATGATGTGCTGCCCCATTACGCCACCCCCACGCGCCATTGGATCGGCGGCAGGGTGCCGTTGACGGCGTAATCTCCGACAACACGCGTGCGATAG
This sequence comes from Gluconobacter sp. Dm-44, assembly GCF_018256175.1. Lineage (NCBI taxonomy): Bacteria > Pseudomonadati > Pseudomonadota > Alphaproteobacteria > Acetobacterales > Acetobacteraceae > Gluconobacter > Gluconobacter sp. Dm-44. Next base: position 101,163 of record NZ_JAERLZ010000003.1, read on the forward strand.
ACGCGCGGGTTGTGATTGCCTAGCGTCCGAACATTACGCCAGTGTCGATCCAGACCAGCCACGCGCAGGGTCGCGCCGCCGCTCAACGCATCGAACAGGGCGGTCGTGGCCTCCAGAACCAGCGGGAGGATGCGGTCCTGTACCTGCCAGACTTCGAGTTCGGCGCGGGCGACTGTGAGGTCGAGTTCCGGAGCCGGACTGTCCGCGACGGCCTGTATGGCGCGGGCGGCACGCTCAACGGCAGCGCTGGCGAGATAGGCGCCACTGAACACATGACCGACGATTTCGAGAATCTGAGGATCCTCAGCTGGCAGGTCCGCGTTGCCATGGCTGAAAGAGCGTTTGCGACGACGCACGGCATCTGCGACATCTGTTGCCGCAGCGCGGGCAATACCAGCGACAGTCGCCAGATGATAAAGCTGGAAGAAAGCCTGTGAATGCGGAAAGGCCGTGTTGCCGTAGCGCAGGTCGGCTTCTTCAGTGTGAACGTTGTGGAAATGTGCGGTGCCACTGGCCGTCAGGCGTTGTCCAATTCCATCCCAGTCATCCACGATTTCAAGGCCCGGATCGTGACGGGCGGCCAGCGTCTTGACGGTCTGGCCATCTTCGGTGGTGCCGGTAACAGTGAGCCAGTCGGCGTAGAGCGAGCCGGTCGTGAAAAATTTGGAACCGTTGATAACCCACTTGCCATCCGTTTGAGACAGGGTGGTGCTGAACAGATCGCGCTTGGAAGCCGGTCCTTCAGCAGCAGCGGCGCCTGCGGTTTGCCCTGCGCCAAGTCGGTCGAGCCATTTTGTGCGGTACGGTCCGGCAGCTTCAAACAGAAGATGTTCGACAAAACCAAAATGGGCCCTGAGCGCCTGTGCGACGTTTGAATCGGCTGCCGCCAGCGTGGTGATCAGAGCGAACAGGTCTTCAAGGCTCGCGCCAGAACCGCCATGTGCAACGGGAACGCGAAGGGCTGTAAAGCCGCTCTGCTTGAGGAGACGGATTTGTTCGAAGGGTAGCTCTCGACTGAGTTCGGCCCGTAGTGCCTGTCTGCGGATCTGCTCGAAAACGGGAGCGAAGCGGTCGTGAAGAGCCGTGGCTTCACGGGCGTCCTTCCCCCAGAGAAGGGAAAGATCAGGAAGCGGAGCGGAGATATATGTCATGATGTCTGCCTGTAGCGCCGGGGCCGAATAACGGGAGTGAAGGCAGGGGGAGGCCCCGCATCATCGGGGAACAGGGACAGAGCAGTGCGACAAACATATAACTAATATTTCTCGTTATTATTAGATATCCAGAAATTATTGAGATGATTCTTTTGTTCCGTCAATAAAATAGTTATTACTAAATTTAACTATTAAATAGTGTTATATAGAGGAATGACAGCAGATCGTATGATCTCCGGCCTGAAACCTTCTGTGTGGTTCCAGCATATGCGTCTGAGTATGGATATTGAGCCGATAGATGGAAAATAAATACTAAAATACGGTAATAAATTACTCAAATATACCTGTATAAATAGCAAAATATCATCCTGATGTATGCAATCAGGATATTTAGAAATTTAAAAACTCGGAACTAAATTGCGCCACGATCATTCATAAAACGCAGGGTGGTTTTGCTACGCTGTCTCCATCGGAAGACATAGAAAAGCTATTATGATGACGAGAAAAAAATCTTTTCCGGGATATCTGAATACAGCAGCAATCGCTTCATATGTCGTTTTTTGTATAACGCAGGCTGCGCTCGCGCGCGATTTTTCTCAACAGGCTCCTGCATCAAATATTCAGCAGGTAGTCGATCGGGCCTATAATCACTATAAAACAATAACAGACGGCTCTAATGCCTCGTATATTTCTTATTTGGCGAAGGCCAACACAAAACTTTACGGTATTGCAGTCGTCACGACAGACGGAAAAATTTTTGAAGCGGGAGATGCGGAGCATCTTTTCCCCGTTGAGTCGATCGCCAAGGTTTTTACTTTGGCTCATGTCCTGAAAGTGCAGGGAGCAAAAACCGTCCAAAACAAAATAGGCGTTAATGCTACCGGCCTTCCTTTTAATTCTGCTCTGGCGATCGAGCTCAATAATGACAAACTGACGGGCAGTCCTCCGCCCGGTAATCCTTTGGTGAATGCAGGCGCTATTGCCACGGCAAGTCTCGTTGACGGCAAATCACTCGAAGAAAAATGGAACATGCTTCTCAAGGAAGCTTCGGCTTTTGCGGGGCATTCATTGATGCTGAATAAAGACGTCTATGATTCTGAAATGGCGGATAATCAGCATAATCTGGCGATTGCGGTTCTGCTGAAAAGTTATAAATCGCTATACGCAGATCCGACTGAAACAATCGATTTGTATACTCGTGAATGTTCCTATGACGTTACAGCAAAAGATCTTGCTGTGATGGGAGCGACGCTGGCAAATGGTGGCACCAATCCGCTCACCCATCAGGCGGTTACCGATGCTGAAACAAGCGCGCGCGTTTTAGCCGTTATGGCGACCGCTGGCCTTTATAATACGTCTGGTGAGTGGCTTTATAATGTTGGGCTGCCTGCGAAAAGCGGTGTTGGCGGTGGTATTGTTGCGGTTGTGCCCGGGAAAATGGCAATTGCGGTTTACTCGTCACCGCTTGATGCTGCGGGAAACAGTGTCCGCGGACAGCTGGCTATTCAGTCTATCGCGCAGGATCTCGGAGTAAATATTTTCAAGATCCAGATGCAAAAATAGCGTCGAGGCGGGGGCATTTGCAGCCCTGTCTCTCTTTGGAAAACTGCTCAGCTCTGTCCGGAGTTGAGCAGTCGGCTGTTTCTTTCGCCCCGGAAGGGTTTGCTGGCATCAAGGAAATCTTCGTTCGTCCGCATGGTATGGGCAATCACGACCAGATAGGTGATGGCGCGTGTGAGCTCAAGGCGCGTTACCAGGTCCGTTTCCTGGGCATCGAGAACGCGGAGCCGTCGTACGGCGGCTTCTGCGATGCGGGCGGCTTTGTCGTGTCTGCGGGTTGATTCTTCAACATAATGCAGAACAAGCAGGATTGGCCGTCTTGCGCTTTCGGGCAGATACTCGCGATCCAGCAAGGCGCGTAGACGGATGACATTTAGCCCAAGAGTCAATGTGGCCAGCGTTCCGAGGATGCAGGCTTCGATCAGCGGGGCAGGGGTTGGGCCTGCATGACGGATCAGGCGGGCAAAGCGGTCCGTATTGCGACCGATCCATACGCTGATGCGCGGTGTGAAGCCCGGATGGGCCAAGTGTTGCAGCTCACCCAGCATGACGCGGCGGAGGCGGAGGCGCTCGGCATCGCTGCTGAAGGGGAGGACGCTTCGGAAAACGATTACGCTGACGGCGACCGCAAGAACAGTCGCCATGTTGCCATTATAAAAGGCAAGTTCGTTCATGACATGATGGTTTTCCAGACCAAGCATGGCCGGAAGCAGAAGCCCGTAGGCTGCTGAGCCGCCCGCAGTGGCCGGGTTACCCTTGGCCAGTCCGCCCAGAAACATGGCGGGCCCCAGAAAAAGGGTCAGGGTCTCGAATGTCGTGACTTTCGGCATCAGAACGAAGACCAGAAACCAAGCGACGATATAGGCTGCCACGGCGCCTTTGAGGAATTCCGTAGTGCCAAGAACGGGATTTTCTTTGGTGGCAAAAAGCCCGCAGACCAGTGTTGTAATGGCGATGAAGCCAAGGCCGTTCGGCCAGGCCGTCACTTCATAAATATAGGCGGTGATCAGAACCGCGCAGGCTCCACGCAGGCCGTTATGCACGGCTTCACGGGTGTCGCGATGGGTTTCGAGCTGGAAGTGGAAGTGATCGCCTTTGATGCGGTGCGTGCTGGCTTCGTATTCCTTGATAGCCTGTTCCAGATCGCCCAGAAGCTCACCCAGCGAGACGAAAAGCACGCGCTCGTCCAGTCTGTCGTCCAGCGTCTCCGGGCTGGCGTCGATCGCATCAAAGGGTTCATGCCCGGGGATCGGCTCAAGATCAGGACGAATGTCGGTTTCGCGATGCGGTGCAGCGTAGAGACGGCAGACATCCCGAAAATGCTGTAAATCCGCGAGAAGGGCAGGGACGGAATTCTGGTCGGGCAGGCGCTGTGGAAACTGCTTCAGAAAAGCCAGGATTTCGTCTGCGGTTTTGGTAAAGGCGGGGTGGTTATGGTTGAGCACCTGAAGGCGCATGGCCATTCCGAAGCCGCGTGACAGCAGGGCTGAAACGGCGGCGAGGGCTGCGCGTGCATGATCGCCTTCATGGCCGTGCGGTCCCATTTCGACTTCGGCAAATTCGATCTGGTCATTGATGGTGAGGATCGTACCGAACTGACGCCGGGCCGCGTTCAGCGCGCCGCGCTCTTCTCCCAGAAGGCTGCACAATGTTGTCGTAACGAGAACCAGTGCCGATTCAAGTTTCTGTCTGAGCTGCGCGCGGGCATGCCGTTCCTGACTGGTGGCAAAAATCAGCCCCATGAAGGCTTCACACAACACACCGAGCACAATGTAAGTGCCGCGCGACATCGCGACCATGAAAATATTGTCGGGATTGGACGCCGCGCCCATGCAGATGATGGAACAGGTATATCCTGCAAGAACAAGGGCATAGGAGCGGAAGTTGCTAACGAATGTTGCAAAACCGCTGCACAGGCCGATCCATAATGCGATCATGGGGAAGAACAGCCATGGCGCCTGCGGGGCAAGCGCCATGATGGTGATGGCGGCAACACCGCCACTGATGGTGCCGACGATACGCCATTTGGCCTTGGACTGGCTTTCACCCCGGCTGGTCTGCGCGACGGCCCAGACGGTCATGGCGGCCCATGCCGGGTCGTCCAGTTCCATCCAGAAGGCAATCCCGATCGCGAGACAGGCTGCAATGGTGTTGCGTAGGGCAAACGTGACGGATGAAGCGCTGGGAGCGTACAGCCACGAGAGAAAAGGACGTGCCCGCGGCCGCAGCGGTGCAGGCCGTGTGGTCGTATTATCCGGAGTCGGTTGTCCCGAGGAGATGGTGCTGCCACTCATTGCCCGGGTTTCTTAGCCCTAACGGCATTATCCGGCGAGAGTGGAAATCGCCATTCTGAGATCGTTTACAAATTTTGTATATTCGCGTGCCTTCGACTCCTCATCGGGCAGGCGCAGTAGATAAGACGGATGTACGGTTACCAGACCGATACTGCCGTCCTCGAGAGGAATAGGCCTCGAGCGCTCACGCGACACTGTAACCGAGCGTCCCAGAACAGCACTGGCCGCTGTAACGCCCAGCATGACCGTCACTTCGGGAGACAGAACCCTGCGCTCTGTTGCAAGCCACGGTGTGCAGGCGTTGATTTCAGGTGCATCGGGTTTTTGATGGATGCGGCGATGTCCTTTTGGAGTGAATTTGAAATGCTTGACGGCATTGGTGATCCACATCTCTGCACGACTGCCGCCGGCCTCTCGCAGAGCACGGTCAAACAGTTGTCCTGCTGGTCCAACAAAGGGGCGTCCGTGAAGATCTTCCTGATCTCCGGGCTGCTCGCCAATGAAGATGATTCGGGCTTTGGGGTTACCTTCTCCGGAAACGGTTCGCGTCGCGAGCTTGCACAATTCGCACATCTGGCAGTCGATCGCCTGAGCGCGCAGACTGGCGAGTGAAAAAGAAGATTCAATCTTTCCGGGGGTAGGATGGAGTCGTACCGGCGCAATTCCGTCCCAGTAGGCGTTTCCGCGGCCAGCGGTAGCGAGCTCGCGTGCAGTTTCGATCACCTCTGATGGAGGCAGTTCATTGCCTGTGAAACCCGGTCCAAAGCGATATTCCCGACCGTCCCAGAGCAGTGTTCGATCAGGCGCCATCACGATCCACGGTGTGGGTCGTAGGTTTGACAGTGCGTCTGCCTGACTGTCGATCAGGGCCGCAGTATGAGAGGTATGCAGGATCTGCCATTCCGGATTGCTGGCGTCGGGCATCTGGCAGCGCAGGTCGAGTGCTTTTTTCCGAGTTTCCATAGCGATGCTGCGGAGGCGCTCGCTCACTTCATCTGGCACCGGCATACCGTCGCGTAAAGTCTGAAGCGTGAGGTATAACAGGTGTAGCCTGTCAGGGGCATCGGAAACAAAAACAGCGGGAAAAATCGCGGCAAGAGCGCGAGGAAGGCTGGCGGTCGACGGGGCTGTAGGAAGAGGCCGCGTGGCAGAGATGCCGTAAAGGGACGGTGGGGCTTCCACGATCCATTGTATTGATTCGGTCGAAACTTTGTCATGAAGCAGTTTGCGCGCCCATGCACGCCAGCCGGAAAAATCACTTGTTGTTGAAAGCGTGACGGTTTCACGGATCATGTCGTCATTCCAGTTGTCAGGCGCAACACAGGATACATTTGTAAGCGCATAGAGTTATTTTTGTTTGCGGGTTATTTTGATATGGTGATAATCATGGGCGGGAAAAGGAATACGTCAAATATTTCCATGCCGCATTTACCTGACCCTTTACAGGCGTTAAGGAACTGAAAATTCATTCGAATGGATAGGATGAGATATTATGTCTGAAAGCACTTCCAATACAGGACTCTTAGAGCTTACGGCTAGAATCGTTGCTGCCCAGGCGTCTCGCGGAACTCTCGAAGCTGAAGCCCTGCCAGCCCTGATCCGTCAGGTTTATGACGCGCTGTCAAAGGCTGGCGTTCCCGAAGAGGCGCCGCAGCCCGAGCGTCCGCAGCCTGCTGTCCCCGTCAAGCGCTCCGTTTTTCCTGATTACATCATCTGTCTTGAAGACGGCAAAAAGCTGAAGATGCTCAAGCGCCATCTTCAGAGCGCCTATGACATGACGCCGGAACAGTACCGTGAGCGCTGGGGCCTGCCGGCGGATTATCCTCTGGTGGCTCCGAACTACGCCCAGCGTCGTTCTGCCCTGGCGCGTGAGATCGGTCTGGGTCGGAAGATCAGTGCGGCAAGCGGAGAGGGCAAGAAAGAGTCTACCCGCGCCCGTCGCACCAAAAAAGAAGACTGATTTTCTTTGACCGCGTCCGGAAAGCAGGAGCAGAATTCCCGTTATGAGTGCTGAACTGAATCTTTTTCTGACACGTCAGTTAAAGCATCGGCAATTACTCTTCTGGCGGGTGGGAGCGCTCGTTGCGTTCTGCGGCGCGGTTGTCATTTCCATGATGGGCCATCGTGGGTCTGTTGGGCCGAATTTCAGCCACAGACCGCATATCGTCCGTCTTGCCATCAACGGCGTCGTGCAGAACGACGTTTCACAGATCGTCCGTGCTCTGAAACAGGCCCAGACGGCACCGGATGTGACCGGGCTCCTTCTGGTTGTGGACAGTCCGGGTGGAGGCGTTACAGGCGGCGAAAGGCTTCATGATGCAGTCAAGCGCTTCGCCGCGGTCAAGCCGGTTTCTGTTTCAATGGGAGATATGGGAGCATCTGCGGCCTATATGCTCTCTGTACCGGCGCAGCATATCGTTGCCTTGCCTTCAACGCTGACCGGATCGATCGGGGTTATTTTTCAGCGTCCTGATGTTTCGGTTGGGCTTGGGCGTCTGGGAATCGGCGTGGATGCCATTACATCCGGTGCCATGAAAGATCAGACCGACCCGACCAGTGCTCTCACTCCTGAAGGACGTCAGATGCTTCAGGGTATCGTCAACGATCTGTTTGCTCAATTCGTGTCGATGGTTGCGGACGGCCGTCATCTGACGGAAGAAAAAGTCCGGAGCATGGCCGATGGGCGTGCCTATACGGGGCGGCAGGCCATTGCACTCGGGCTTGTCGATGAACTCGGGGACGAAGATGCGGCGCGTCTGTGGCTCAGAAAACGGTTGAATATCGGGACGTTGTCCTATCCGGTTATGCCGTTGATGCCAGAACGCTCCAGACGCTGGTATGAATGGCCCGGCAAGAAGGCGCTTCTGACAGGGTTGCTGGGAGGAAGTTTCTCCACCGCTCTCGACCGTGAAGGCCTTGACGGAGCCGTTGCGATTTTGCAACTCTGATGGCCTGTTTCAGAAGGCGGAGTCAGGTGGAACAACTGTCATGACTCGATCCGAACTTATCGCCGAACTGGCGGAAGCATATCCGCACCTTCTCACCCGCGATATAGAACGTATCGTCCACGCGGTCTTTGACGAGATCGGTTCTGCACTTGCGCGCGGGGATCGTGTGGAACTGCGTGGTTTTGGGGCATTTCTCCCCCGTGAACGTGCAGCTCGGACAGGGCGAAATCCCCGGACGGGCGATATCGTGCCTGTTGAGGAAAAGAGCGTCCCGTTCTTCAAGGTGGGCAAGGAACTCAGGGAGCGCGTTAACCAGCGCCTGTCATCGTCAAAATCCGGGAACTGATACTATTGTGGCTAAGGCGCATCAGCTGTGCTGCAAGATGATGGCCGTGTCTGGTCAACGCTGGTTCAGCAGATCGTTTTTGCGATATCATGAGCGCATGAAGCCTGTTCCGCATTTTCTGGTGATTTCTGTCTGGGTGATGGGCTTGTCTTCTGGGGCTTTGCTTGCGATCCCCTCGACAGCATGGGCTCATGATTTCCCGAAACCGGTCGGGAACTCTCTGGCTCGCCATGGCAAAAAAGCACACTCACCGCAGGCAGCAGCCTGCTACCGGATGGCATCAGGTGTCATCGTGCTCGAGCAGATGCCCAACAATGCGCATCGCCTCGGACGGGGCAGTGGATTTGCGCCGATTGGGGAGGCGGTCTTCCGATCCAGCAATCGGCCTCATGCTTGTCCCTCGACACATGGTCGCAGGGGGTAGGAGGCGTAAAAGCCTCCCGGTTTCTTATCCCTGTTCCTGCCCTTTGAGGTTGCTGATTTCGGAAAGAAGAAAGTCCCGGAAGACCGCGATCCGCTTTGATGTTCGCAATTCTTCAGGGTAGACGAAATAGGCTTCCACCAAGGGCACCTGCTGGTTCGGCAATATCCTGACAAGATCAGGATAGCCTGCTGCGGCATAGAGGGGCAGGGAGCCGATGCCGGTTCCGGCTGCAATCGCATTCGCGACCGCCGAGATATTGTTGATGGCCAGACGACGGCTGCCTTGGCGTGCAACACCTTCCTGACGCAGAAGATCCAGCAACCAGTTCACATTAGGCAGTGGCAGGTGCCAGCCTGCAAAGCTGATGATCTGATGATTGGCCAGATCTTCGATAGAGTGTGGTGTCCCATGGCGCTCAAGATAGGCGGCGCTTGCATAAATCGGCATGGGGAAATTGGCGAGATGACGCTGCACCAGATCGGGTTGTGTGGGTGGGTGTAGCCGGATGGCGACATCTGCCTCACGCATGCCCAAATCCAGATCCGCATCTTCAAGCAGAAGTGTGACTTCAATGTCGGGATGCAGTTCCAGAAAACGGTTCAGACGTGGAGAGAGCCATGACAGGCCGAAGCCCGTTGTCGTGGTAATCTTGATCTTTCCTGCAGCCCGCTCCTTGCTTTCGCTTAGGAAAGCCTGGGTCAGAGCCAGTTTGGAGAAGACCTCCCGGACCGTACGGTTCAGGACATCGCCCTGTTCCGTCAGGATCAGCCCGCGCGCATGCCGATGGAACAGCGGCACGCGCAGGACGTCTTCAAGCGCGGAAATCTGCCGGGAAACTGCCGACTGGCTCAGTCCCAGCCGGTCACCGGCATGGGTAAAGGAACCGGCTTCCGCCACGGCATGAAAAATCCGCAGCTTGTCCCAGTCCATCTGGTTTTCTCCCCGTTCGCCAAGGCGACGGTCCTCGTCCTTTTTACCCATACGTCCCGGCGTTATCCGTCAAGATATGTCGTTGAAAGGACGAAATTGTCTGAAGCACGCGCGAGGGTCAAGTTTTTGTCATGGCAGGTATGCCAGAAAGATATCGTTCGGCTTCCAGAGCGGCCATGCAGCCTGTTCCGGCCGCTGTGACGGCCTGCCGGAAAATGCGATCCTGAATGTCGCCTGCCGCAAACACGCCTTTGACGGATGTTTCGGTTCCGCCGCTTTCCGTCAGAATATATCCGTCGCTGTCACAGGCCACCTCATGCAGGAAAGGCCCAGTATTCGGCGTATGGCCGATGGCGACGAAAACTCCGTCGACATTCAGTTTGGACGGCGCGCCTGTCTGGGTATCTTTCAGTGCGATCCCGCAAACCACTTCCGGCTCGCCTGAGCCCAGAACCTCTTCGACGGCCTTGTTCCAGTGAACTTCGATCTTCGGGTTGGAGAACAGACGTTCCTGAAGGATACGCTCGGCCCTCAGGCTGTCCCGACGATGGATCAGATGAACCTTGTCCGCGTGGTGCGTCAGATACAGCGCTTCCTCGACGGCCGTATTGCCGCCACCGATCACGGCCACCGTCTTGCCACGATAGAAGAAGCCATCGCAGGTCGCGCAGGCAGAGACGCCGCCGCGCTGGAGACGCTTTTCCGATTCGAGGCCGAGCCACCGGGCCTGTGCGCCCGTAGCGATCACGACAGTCCGGGCCCGGAACTCGTCTCCCGAATCTCCGACCAGCCGGAAATACCCATCCGGCCCGGGGCCTTTTTTCAGATCGGCCTGAACGATCAGGTCATAAATCAGGCGCGTTCCGACATGCTCGGCCTGCGCGCGCATCTGCTCCATCAGCCAGGGGCCCTGAACAGGAGTCGCAAAGCCGGGATAGTTTTCAACATCCGTCGTGATGGTCAGCTGGCCGCCGGGCTGCATTCCGGTCACGAGAATCGGCTTAAGACTTGCGCGGGCCGCGTAGATTGCCGCCGTGTAGCCAGCAGGGCCAGCGCCCACAACCAGCAGATCCGTATGATGGATTTCGGGCATGATTGGTCCTCAAATGATATCAGGCCCCTTCATATAGGGACTTCGGACGCATGTGCCATCTTTGCGGATCATGTCGGCTGACATATACGTCAGATTGAAATGAACGCTTCTTCGCACTCCGCACCGATTGAACTGGACGCCATCGACCGGCAGATCATTGCCGAACTCCAGGCCGATGGACGCATGACCAACGTGGAACTTGCCCGTCGTACCGGCATTTCCGCGCCTCCCTGCCTGAGGCGGGTCCGACGGCTGGAAGAGCTGGGAATCGTTAAGGGATATCACGCCGAAGTGGATGCTGCCCTGCTGGGGTGGTCCCTGAATTTCTATGCCCTGATTGGCCTCGACAGCCAAAAGGGGAGTGTTCTTGAGGCTTTCGAAGCTCAGGTCGGTGCATGGCCCGAAACGCGCGAATGTCACATGATCCGGGGCGGCGGAGATTTTCTCGTCCGTCTGGTCGCCCGTGATGCTGCCCATCAGAATGCCCTGACACGCCTGCTGACCGACAGTCCGCATGTGGTTCGCGTCCAGACTCTCCAGACCATCCATACGAGCCGCGATCTTGCCGGCGTGCCGATCTGACCGGCTGAACCCATGACCGCTTCCCGGTTGCTGTCTCTTCCGGCCGAACTGAGCGTCATTGTTCCCTGCTACAACGAGGTGTCCAATGTGGCGCCGATGGTTGCGGCGCTTGAAGGTGCGCTTGAGGGCAGGGCGTGGGAAGTCATTTTTGTTGATGATAATTCACCGGATGGAACGGCCAATGAGGTTTCGCGGCTTGCGCGGCTGGACCCACGGGTCCGGCTGGTGCGCCGCGTTGGCCGTCGGGGGCTGTCTTCTGCCGTAATCGAAGGCATTCTGTCGTCCAGCGCTCCTCTGGTCGCGGTGATGGACGGCGATCTGCAACATGATGAATCCGTTCTGCGGACCATGCTTGTTGAATTACAGAAGGGTGCCGAACTGGTCGTGGCCAGCCGCCATGTCGAGGGTGGCGATAGTGGTGGACTGGCCGGGCGTTGGAGGCATCTGCTTTCGGATGCGGGCATCAGGGCCGCGCAGGCCGTCATGCCGCATCCGCTGAGCGATCCGATGAGCGGTTTTTTCGCCATACGCCGGGATCTTTTTGAATCGCTGTTGCCGCGCCTGTCCGGGACGGGCTTCAAGATTTTACTCGATCTGGTGATGTCCGCTCCCAAAACTGTCCGGATTGTCGAGGTGCCATTCGTCTTCCGCCCGCGCCTTGCAGGCGAGAGCAAGCTTGATGTCGTGGTACTGCTTCAGTTTGCGACCATGGTGCTCGACAAGCTGACGCATGGCTGGCTGCCGACCCGCTTCATGGCCTTCGCGCTGGTCGGGCTTATTGGTGTGGTCGTGAATGTCAGCGTCCTGGATCTGGCAGGCGCATGCGGCCTGAGTTTTTCCTGGGCACAACTCGCCGGAACCGCTGTCGCTATTTTGACAAATTTTCTGCTGAACAACCGCTTCACCTACCATGATCGTCGTCTCAAGGGTCACAAGCTCTGGCGAGGATTGGCTGTCTTCGTCGCGGTCTGTTCGCTGGGGGCCGTCGCCAATATCGGCATTGCCCGGATGATGCTGGATAGTGCGGGTCATGGTCACTGGGACCGCTCGTCTGCGGCGGGGGCCGTCGTTGGTGTGGTCTGGAACTATGCGGTGTCTTCCACGCTGGTCTGGCGCTGAGACCGTGGGTGACAATACGCGAAATATCCGGCTCTTCTGGGGGCTTCTTGCGGGCCTGACGATTATCCGTGTGTATCTTGCAGCCAGTGTGTCACTAACGCCGGACGAAGCGTATTACTGGGTCTGGTCGCGCAATCTTCAGCTCGGCTATCTGGACCATCCGTTCATGGTGGCCCTGTGGATCCGTGTTGGAACATGGATCGTCGGGGATACGACGCTGGGTGTCCGTCTGCTGGGTCCCCTGTCTGTCCTACCGGGAAGCTGGGCGCTGTACCATGCGGCGCGGCGGCTGTTACCGGGGTCTCCGTGGCCGGAATCGGGGCTCAGGGCCGCGCTTTTGCTCAATGCTACCCTGATGCTCGGCCTGGGTGCTGCGACGATGACGCCCGATACGCCGCTGCTGTTCTTCATTACGCTGTTTCTCTACACACTCAGCCGCGCAATCGATCCCGAACTGACCGCACGCGCTGCTCTTCCGTGGTGGATCGGATCGGGCCTTCTGCTGGGACTGGCGTTTGATTCAAAATATACCGCCATCCTGATCGGTCTTGGACTGGGAGGGGCGGTTCTCACGACGAAACGCCTGCGTCAGCAGCCCGGTCCCTGGCTGGCTCTTTCGGGGCTGTTTGTGGCGATGTCGCCTGTCATTGTGTGGAATGCGACGCATCACTGGGCCAGCTTTATCAGGCAGGGAGGACGAACGGGTGACTGGCATCCGGCACGGGCGCTTCAATTCATGGGCGAACTGATCGGCGGACAGATCGGACTTGCCACGCCGCTTGTTTTTATCCTGTTTGTGGTCGGGCTTTGGGTATGTGTCAGGCGTAACAGGCTGCTGGCATGGCTGGCTCTGGTGCCGACGGCCGTGTTTGTCGCCCATGCTTTCGGAGACCGCGTGCAGCCAAATTGGCCTGCCGTCATCTATCCGGTGCTTGCTATCGCCGCACTTGAAGCCGGATGGCGCATCCGCTGGCCTGTGATCAGTGGGCTGGTCATCACCATGATCGTTTGCATTCAGGCAATATTTTCGCCGCTTCATCTCGTCCCGCATCGCGACCCGGTGTTGCGTCTGACCGGAGGATGGGATGAATTTGCCCGCAATGTTGCCGTGCAGGCAAAGGCGCAGGGCGCGACGGCTCTGGCTGCCGAAGATTATGGTCTGGCCTCCCGTCTGGCATTTACGCAGAATATTCTTCCCGTTATCGGAACGGACCCGCGCTGGCATCTTTTCCGCCTTTCTGCGACAGCGGCGGCGAAAACGGTCATGATTGAAGAACAGAGGCATGGCGGGGAAGGGCAGAAAGCTGCAATATCCTGCCGTGAAGTCAGGGGGCAGGCTATCCGCTGTTACATTCTGCATGAGCCGGATTTTGTCACAGGCGTGCGGCTGCCGGAGCGTTCTTAAACCTCTCCTTAAGAACTTGCCTGTCATACTGAGACCACTCAGGAGGCGGGATGTCCAACCAGAACGGCAAAGCAGCACGAAAGATCATCATCAAACGTTTTGACGTTGTTGAAGGTGGTCATCACGGCGGGGCATGGAAAATCGCCTACGCCGATTTCGTAACGGCCATGATGGCGTTCTTTCTGGTCATGTGGCTCATTAACGCCACGACGGAAGAGCAGCGAAAGGGTATCGCCAACTTCTTCAATCCGATGGCAGTCTGGAAAGATATGCCGCCACCCGTGGATAATGTCCTGCCTGCGGCTCCCGAGCCTGTTTCCCTGGAAACAAAAGCCGTCGCCTTGAAACCGGGAAAGGACCAGTACGGAAAACCGGTGCAGGGAGGGGCTTCGGGCGCACAAATGGCCAGAGATCAGAGCACGTCCAGCCCTCATACGGCTCAGATCGTGGTTCTTCATGACAATCAGATCCAGCCCGGCGAGCCGCCTGTCACGTCTTCTCCCCGGAACGCAGACCAGAAGGCCGAACAGGCTGCCAGAATGGCTGCGGCCCAGAAAATTCAGGCTCTGATCAGTAATGCGCCGGAACTGGCCGATGTCCGCTCGCAGGTCTCTGTTTCCACGGGCGATGATGGCCTTCATATCCAGATCGCAGATTCCGACCATCAACCGATGTTCGCTTTGGGCAAGTCTACTCCTGATGCCCATGCAGTTCAGTTGATCAAGGCGATCGTGCCCTACCTCGAAAAACTGCACGGCAAGCTCTCCATCGCCGGTTACACGGACGCAGCACCCTACCGTCCCGGACAGATGAGCAACTGGAGCCTGTCGAGTGCAAGAGCGGTCGCCGTACGGGATCTGGTGGTTCAGAACGGCTTTCCGGATGGGCGCCTGAAATCCGTCAGCGGATATGCCGATCGGAACCTGTTTGACCCCACCCAGCCTCTCAATCCGCGGAACCGTCGCATCGTTCTGGTGCTGTCGCCCGATATTTCTCAATAAATTCAGGTCAGTCAGGAAGTTTTCGGATGTTCATCATTATCGGTCTGCTTGTTGTTCTGGGCTGTGTTTTCGGATCGTTCGTGGCATCCGGCGGGGCCATTGGCCCTCTCGTCTCCTCAATGCCTTTTGAGCTTCTGACCATTCTGGGGGCTGCCGTCGGAACCTTTCTGATGGCCAATTCCATCGCGGCCGTGAAGCACCTGCCGGGTGGTCTGAAGAAGGCCATGAAAGGCTCGCAGTATGTCCGGTCAGACTATGTCGACCTTCTGAGTCTGCTGTTCCATATTTCGAAGCTGGCCTCTTCAAAAGGGTTCATGGCGCTTGAATCCCATATCGAAGACCCGCAGGGCAGTACGGTGTTCGGTGCTTTTCCGAAAATCCGGGACAATTCCCATGTTTGTTCGTTCATCTGCGATTACCTGCGTATGGCGGGTATGAACGCCACCGATCCGTATCAGATGGATGAGGTGATGGGGAATGAACTCAAGAAAAACATGCGGGAGGAAATGCATCTTTCCCATGCCCTTCAGTCCATTGCCGATGCGCTGCCCGCACTTGGGATCGTGGCGGCCGTTCTGGGTGTGATCAAGACCATGGCGTCCATCAGCAAGCCGCCCATCATTCTGGGTGAAATGATTGCAGGTGCTCTGGTCGGAACATTCCTTGGTATTCTTCTGGCTTATGGAATTGTCGCACCAATTGCCAGTCGGCTGGGGGGCGTAGTGGAGGAAGAATCCTCTTATCTTGATCTCGTGCGATCCGTGATTGTGGCGCATCTTCAGGGCAATGCGCCTCAGGTCAGTGTCGAAATCGGCCGCAAAAGCATCCCGTCCGATCTGATGCCGAGCTTTCAGGAAGTGGAAGAAGCAGTCAGCGCAGCAGCTGTGGCCTGATTGTCCGGATGTCTTTACGATGCCGATATTGTCGGTATCGTAAAGGCGTTCCATGTCTCCTGTTCTTGCGAGAGCACTTTGTCTGTCTCTCTCCATTCTGCCTCTGGCAGCCTATGCGGGTCCATCTTCTCTTCCGTCGCCTGCCGAATTAAGTCAGACGGATGGTGCCAGGGCGCTGGAATGGGTGCGGGCACAAAACGCCCACACAGAAGCGACGCTCACTTCTGATCCCCGCTACAAGCCTCTCTATCAGAAAATCCTGACGGCCCAGCAGTCCCCCGCACGTCTTGCGCTTCCGACGCAGCAGGGTGGAGAAATCTGGAACTTCTGGCAGGATGAACATCATACACGCGGGATATGGCGCAGCACGTCCACCTCCTCCTTCCAGTCCGGCCATCCGCAATGGAAAACGCGTTTCGATCTTGATGCTTTGGCGCGCAATGAGCATGCCAACTGGGTCATGGAAGGCCTGTATTGTCTCAGCCCACAAGACCGGTTCTGTCTCATGTCGCTGTCACAGGCGGGAGAAGACGCTCATGTGGTCCGGGAATACGACACGCAGACAGATACTTTTGTAAAAGACGGCTTTGATCTTCCTTCCGGAAAGCAGACGGCCATCTGGGTTGATGCCAATACACTTCTGGTCTCGCGGGACTGGGGGACGGGCAATGCCGGGCTGACGCATTCGGGCTACCCCTATTCGGTTCGGCTTTTGCATCGTGGGCAGAAGCTGGATCGGGCCGTCGAAGTCTATCGCGGTCAGATCACGGATATGGATGTGGCACCTGAGCGCTTGCGTGATGAAAAAGGCCACGAAGTCTTTCTGATCAGCCGCCATCGGGATTTTTTTCACACGGAAGTCAGTCTGTTTGATCCTGCCACGCAGACGCTGACCCGGCTGCCTCTGCCAGAAAAATATGACAGCCTATCCTATCTGGATGGCCAACTGGTTCTGCATCTCTTGCAGGACTGGACGGTATCCGGTCAGACATTTCACGCCGATGGCATTGTCGCGCTGGACCTGAAAAATTCTGCCGCGCCTCAGCTCATCCTGTCGCCGACATCCCGTCAGACGGTCGGGGATGGGATGGGTGATGCTCTGGCGGTGACAAAAGATGGTCTGGTGGTTGTTCTGTATGACAACGTCCAGCCTGTCCTGAAGCTCTTTCGCCGGGCCGCGACTGGGGCATGGACGTCGCGGTCCATTGATCTCCCAAAGAATATGGCCGCAGAAATCGTTTCGTCCGATCCTGGCCTGTCGCAGGCCTATCTTCAGCTTGAAGGCTTCATTCAGGCGCCGCAGATCTGGAGCCTGAATACGACAGCTCAGACCGCTCAGCCTCTGTATCGCCAGCCCGATCTGTTCGATGCATCCAATCTGGCTGTCGAACAGATGTCGGCGACCAGCACGGATGGGACGGCCATTCCCTATTTCATTGTGCATGCCAAGGATTGGCAGAAAGACGGGGCCCGTCCGACGCTGATGACGGCCTATGGTGGTTTCGGACTCTCCTATTTGCCGGTCTATCATCCCGATCTTGGGATCACGTGGTTTGACCGTGGTGGCGTTTACGTCATGGCCAATATCCGTGGCGGCGGAGAATTTGGCCCGGCATGGCATGATGTCGCGCGTCGGGAAGGGCGGCAGAAGGCTTATGACGACTTTGCAGCCGTTGCCCGGGATCTGACGGCGCGCCATATCACATCGCCACGGCATCTGGGGCTGCGGGGGCGGTCCAATGGTGGTCTGCTGGCGGGGGTGGAGTTCACCCAGCATCCGGAGCTGTGGAATGCCGCCATCATCGGCGTGCCGCTTCTGGATATGATGAATTACGAGCAGATGGCGGCCGGGGCGTCTTGGGCGGCCGAGTATGGCAGCGTCTCGGAGCCGGGGCCGCGCGCTTTCTGGGAGAAGATGTCGCCTTTGCAGAACCTGAAGACGGGCGTGTCCTATCCGGAGCCGTTTATTTTCACCTCAACGCGTGATGACCGGGTCGGTCCGATCCATGCGCGTCGTTTCGCGGCGCGGCTGGAAAGCCTTAAGTTGCCCTTCCTGTATTATGAAGACGTGGAAGGCGGCCATGCGGGTACGGTCAATGCGGCGGAAGTCGCGCATGAGCGGGCTCTGGAAGCCATCTATCTCAGTCACCGCCTGATGGACGCGCAGTAAGCTGTGCGTCTCCCCTGTCCGCAGATGGCGGGCAGGGGAGCAGGAGAATTTTAGGCATAAAAAAAGCCGCGCTCCCGAAGGAGGCGGCTTTTTTTCCGTTCGGAGGACGGGAAGGCTTAGAAGCCTTCACGCTCCAGACGCTTACGCTCCATCTTGCGGGCGCGACGAACAGCTTCAGCTGCTTCGCGGGCGCGCTTCTCGGAGGGCTTTTCGAAGTGGCGACGCAGCTTCATTTCACGAAACACGCCTTCGCGCTGCATCTTCTTCTTGAGCGCCTTAAGCGCCTGGTCAACATTGTTGTCACGAACGAGAACCTGCACGGTGCCGTCAACTCCTTATGGGCCCGCTCTTCAGCGCCACCCGTGATATGGCAATCCAACTAAGGATGGTGCCCTTAACACATCTTTTGCGGGGAACGCAATTCATTCGGCCATGCTTGAATGGATTCTTCGCAAAGCGCACTCTGCGGCGTGCATGTGCGTTCCATCCGATGCAACGCCTGTCTGAAGAAAGAGGATTTCATGGCCCTGCTCAAGATTGCCCGGATGGGCAACCCCGTCCTGCATCAGGTGGCACGGGCCGTTTCCGACCCGAAAGCCCCGGAAATCCAGTCTCTTATCGCAGACATGATGGAAACGATGGCCGATGCGCGCGGGGCAGGGCTGGCAGCACCTCAGGTTCATCAGCCCTTGCGGATGTTCGTCTATCACGTTCCTGCAAGCCGCGTGGCGACTCCCGAGGAGGCCTTGCTGCCCCGCGTTCTCATCAATCCCGAAATCACGCCTCTGGGTGAAGAGATGATGACTTGCACCGAAGGGTGCCTGTCGATTCCGGGACTACGGGCTGATGTGCCGCGCTATGCTGCCGTGCGCTACGCGGGGTTGGATCAGGACGGTGTGCTCGTCGAAGGCGAGGCGACGGGGTTTCATGCCAATGTTCTGCAGCACGAAAACGACCATTTGAACGGCATTCTCTATCCGCAGCGCATCATTGACTTCGATCGCTTCGGATATGTGGAGGAAACCCTCCGGTGACGGCCCGATCCATGGACATCCCGTCATCCGCGACGGCGCATCTCTATCTGCGGGAAGACCGGATCCGTCAGTCTTATGAGGCCATGATGCTGGCCTGGCGGACACTCAACGCCGACTGCGAGAGTCTTCTGCGCGAGAAAGAACTGGGGCCGGCACATCACCGCATTCTTTTCCTGGCCGCCGCACATCCGGGGATTACCCCCACTGCGCTTTTGAACAGTCTTGGCATTACCAAACAGTCTCTGGGTCGCGCTCTGGGCGATCTTCGGGATCGCAAACTGCTTGTACAGGAAGAAGACCGCCATGATCGTCGCAGACGTCCCCTGCGCCTGACGGAAGCCGGGGAGGCTCTTGAACGCGAACTGTTCCTTATGATCCGCGAAGTGATGACCCGGGCCTATCGTGAGGCGGGCATGACGGCTGTGGAAGGGTTTCGCCGCGTCCTGACCCCCCTTCAGAGACCAGTTGGGAGTTCTGCGCCATGAGCGACGAGCATATTCTGGTCGTTGATGACGATCCGCGCCTTTTGCGGCTGCTTCAGCGTTACCTGTCCGAGAACGGTTATCGGGTGAGCACGGCCCTGGATGCTCTGGCGGCCCGCGACGTTCTGCAACGGATTCAGCCCGATGCACTCGTTCTCGACGTGACCATGCCAGGCGAGGACGGTCTGTCCCTGACCAACAGTCTGCGCAGAGATGGTCTGTCACTTCCCATTCTGCTCCTGACGGCGCGGGGGGAGCCTGCGGACCGGATCGGGGGGCTTGAAGCCGGTGCGGACGACTATCTGGGCAAACCATTCGAGCCGCGTGAGCTTCTGCTCCGTCTGCGGGCCCATCTCCGACGTGTGGTGCCTACGTTGCCGGTAGTGGACGAAGTTCCCGACATCCTGCGGCTGGGAGAGCTGGAATTCGACGTCAAACGCGGCCTGCTTAGCGGTCCTCAGGGAGCAGTGCATCTGACGGGAGGAGAATCCGCGCTTCTGGGCGTTCTCACCAGTCAGCCGGGAACGGTTCTGTCGCGTGAAGCCATCGCCAAGGCGCTGGAAATGGACGAAATTGGCGAACGCGCCGTCGATGTTCAGGTCACGCGTTTGCGTCGGCGGATCGAGGTCGATCCCAAGGAACCCCGTTTCCTTCATACCGTGCGGGGCAAAGGTTATGTTCTCAAACCGGGACGCTGATCCAACGGTTGAGCGGGACGAGTCCTGGCAGAAGCTGGACCGTCCGTTAAGGCGTATTCTGCCGCGCTCCCTCATGGGGCGGTCGATGCTGATCGTTCTCATTCCCCTGCTGGTGACGCAGGCGATCGCGCTGGGCCTGTTTTACGGAACCTATCTGAACGTCGTCTCCCGCCGCCTCTCAGACGGCGTGACGGGCGAGATCTCGCTTGTCGTGGCCATGATCGAGCACGCATCATCCGCAGCGGAACAGGAGCTCATCCTGCAGGATGCGTCTTCGCGGACCCAACTGGGTTTTTCATTTCATCCTGCCGAAAAACTCTCCCGGTACGGCACCAATCATGTGCTTGGCCCAATGGATGACGATTTTGCCCGCTCGATCCGGCAGAATCTTGGTCAAGCCTATGATGTGGACTGGTCTGAAGCGCCCCAGACGGTCCGTGCCTCGATCCAGCTTCCGCAGGGTGTGATGGTGGTGATGGTGCCGGTGAAACGCCTGAATATCGGGCCGATCTGGCTGTTCGTGGTCTGGGCCGTCAGCAGTTCCATTCTCCTGTTCCTGATCGCCGGGCTGTTCATGCGCAATCAGGTGCGCGCCATCCGCCGTTTGGGCCGTGCTGCCGAATTGTTCGGAATGGGAAGGGATGCAGGGCCGATCCGCCCTCAGGGCGCGCGGGAGGTGCGACAGGCTGCTGTTGCGTTCAATCGCATGCAGGCGAGGGTGAACCGCTTTGTGGCGCAACGTACGGCTGTTCTGGCGGGTGTTTCGCATGATTTGCGAACGCCCCTGACCCGACTGCGCCTGACAGTTGCCATGATCCCGACCTTCGGCCCGATCCGTGCCGAGAGCCTCAAGCCGGATCTGGCGGATATGGTCGCGGATATCGAGGACATGGAACGTCTGATCGGCAGCTATCTGTCATTCGCGCGTGGAGAAGGGGCCGAGGAGCCCGTTCTGACCGACCTGAGAGGCATGCTGGATGATGTCGCGGCTGCCACGCTGCGTGCGGGAGGGCAGGTTCTGGGCGTTGAGGGTCGGGAAGGTGTTGAAGCTGTGGTCCGGCCTGATGCATTGCGCCGCGTTCTGACGAATCTGGCAGAAAATGCCCGCCGTCATGGCGGAGCGATGCGGTTCTCCCTGCGCGAAGGAGAGCGGACTATCGAAATTGCTGTGGAGGATAATGGTCCCGGTCTGTCCGCCAGCCGCCGGGCTGCCATTTCGGAACTGAATGGCACGAGTGTCAGTCAGGATGGGCAAAGCGGAGGTCTGGGTCTGACGATTGTGCGGGACATCATTCACGCCCATGGCGGGTCCATCCGCTTGACGGACAGCCCGTTGGGAGGTTTGGGCGTTCTGCTCAACCTCCCGAAATAATCAGGTTTCCAGAAACTTAGGGCAGCGAGTTGCCAGCGCCACCATTGCCGGTGCCCTGACCGCCCATCGGTCCGGTGCTTCCGCCGAACTGGCTGCTCATGCCGCTCATCGGGTTGTAGCGGCCGACATTGCCCAGCAGTTCCTGCAGAATGGACGAACTGGTGCCTGGCGTCGGCGTTTTTGCGCCCACCATGCCGACATACATCGCGTTCTTCTTGTTGAGTGTGTCCACTTTGCGCAGGATGCCGCCATTATCGAAGTTCAGCACCACGACTTCCTGCTTTTTAACGCTCGGGAATGTTAGCGGCGTAGGGGACGTGATCATGGAAACGTAGATCCAGGTATTGTCGTCGAAGGTCGCGTGCGCCGTCGGTGAGCCCAGCAGATCGAGAACGTCCGTGCGGGTGCTTGTTCCGGGTACGAGCTGTGCGTAATCGGTCTTTTCGATCAGGGAGCCGCGCGGCTCGGGAATCGGGGAAAAGAACGAGCATCCGCCGAGCATCAGCGGAACACATGCCACTCCAGCCTGCGCGAAACGGCGAAGGCGGCGTGTTCTGCTTTGGGGCGTCGGGGAAGATGCGTTATTCATGGATCCGGAAACTATCCTGTGCAAGAGAACCGCTCCACTGAGCGCGTGCCCGAATGGCGCCTGCATGTCAACGATTTCCCCCATAATCCGGGGGCTGGAGTGCCTGAATGTCCCATTCTCCTGAATTTTCCCGACGTATTCTCTTCAACCGGCTGGGATCGGGACTGGACGAGACGATCGAGGCAACGCCCGCAGAGCGGGCAGCCCTCGCGGCTCGTCTGGGTATCCCCGAGATTGAAACCCTGACCTGCCGTTTCCGTCTGACGCCATCGACCAACCGAAGCGTTCTGGCGGAAGGGCATCTTGCCGCAAAGCTTACGCAGGTCTGCGTTATCACCTCAGAACCCTTCAAGGATGTTCTGGCCGAAACCTTCTTTTTAAAATTCATCCCTGCGGAAGAGATGCCGGAAGATGAGTTCGATATCGATTCCATTGATCTGGACGGTCCGGACGAGGTTCCGCATGACGGAAAGGCCCTTGATATCGGCGAGGCTGCAGCGGAACAGCTTGCCCTGATGCTGGACCCCTATCCTCGTAAACCCGGCGTCGGTCTGGAAAATGCGGTTGACGTGGCGCCCGCAGAAGGGGAAGAAGGGGCTGAGTTGTCTGGCGAAGGACCGGATGGTCCACGCCGTCCCAATCCGTTTTCAGCACTTTCCGCGCTGAAGAACGGGGACAGGAAAGAATAAAATCCTACGTCTGACTTGCGGGTTTCTTCAGGCTCTGCTAGAGCCGCCCGCCTGAACTCGACGTAAATACGAGACGACGAACAACAGGGCACCGGATGCCGCGGGGAGCGGAGCAGGGGTGCCGACACAGAAGCAGAAAGAGGCATAAAAGCCATGGCCGTCCCTAAAAGAAAGACTACGCCGTCCCGTCGTGGCATGCGTCGCAGCCACGACGCCCTGACCGTCGAGGCGCACGCAGAGTGCTCGAACTGTGGCGAACTGAAGCGCCCGCACCACGTTTGCAGCCATTGCGGTCACTATGACGGCCGTGAAGTGGTCGCTGCTGGCAACAGCGGCAAGGGCCTGAAGACCGCCGTCCGCGCCTGATCCCTATCTGCGGGGCCGTGCCTCCCAGGAGCACTGCCCCGCATCTGTGATGCTGTCCGGGAAACTGTCTCAATGACCAATGCGCCTGTCACGCCCGAACGTGACGTCGCGGCCTCCGGGCCTTATGCCCTCGCCGTCGATGCAATGGGTGGTGACAGGGCCCCGGATATCGTCCTTGCTGGACTTGATCTGGCTGCCGACCGGCACCCGAAGGCCCGCATCCTCCTGATCGGAGATGAAGTTGTTCTCAGGGCCGCTCTGGAAAAACACCCCAAAGCCGCAAGCCTGTGTGATATCCGTCACTCAGACGCCAGCATCCCCATGGAGATGAAGCCGACGTCCGCGTTGCGCGTTCGGGGCTCGTCCATGCGTATGGCCATGGAAGCCGTAGCGGCAGGCGAAGCTCGCGGCGTTGTTTCTGCGGGCAATAGCGGTGCCATGCTGGCTCTTGCGAAAATCATCGTCAAAGCCCTGCCGGGGATTTCCCGGCCTGCCATGGCCGCGGTTCAGCCTTCGGCCCGTGGTGATGTCGTGATGCTTGATCTGGGTGCGAATATTGCCTGCGATGCGCGCAATCTGGTTGAATTCGCGATCATGGGCGAAGCTTTTGCACAGGCCGCGCTCGGCCTGCCGTCTCCGACAATCGGCCTTCTTAATGTCGGCTCGGAAGAGTTGAAAGGGGATGATCGTCTGCGAGAGGCTTCCGAGCGCCTGAGGGCCAGCCCTCTGGCGCCGCAGTTTCATGGCTTTGTCGAAGGACATGATATTACCGCCGGCACGACCGACGTGATCGTGACGGACGGATTTACCGGCAACATCGCGCTGAAAACCGGCGAAGGTGCGCTGAAACTTGCCTTTGGCCTCCTGCGGCGCGTTTTTGAAACCAATCTGCTGACCCGCCTTGGATATCTGCTGGTCAAACCCGGACTGGAGCGGATGCGGGAATGGATTGACCCGCGTCGCTACAACGGAGCTCTATTCGTCGGTTTGAATGGCATTGTCGTGAAATCGCATGGCGGCGCGGATGGCGAGAGCTTTGCCGCAGCCGTCGATGTTGCCATGGATGCCGTCACGCACCATCTGAACGACAAGATCCGTGATCGTCTGGAGCAGTTGGGCATGGGGACGTCCGAACCGACTGAGGCCATGTCCACCAAGGCTGTTCCTGAACCTGTGAGCTGAAAAAATATGTCCGATCCCATTCGTGTCCGTCTGACGGGTGTCGGGGGCTATCTGCCGCGCGACGTCGTAACCAATGACGATCTTGCGCTGAAATACGGCATCGAGACTTCGGACGAATGGATCAGGACCCGAACCGGCATTGTCCAGCGGCATATTGCTTCCTGTGACGAAACCACGGCCAGCATGGCGGCTGAAGCAGCCCGACAGGCGCTGGACTATGCTGGCGTTGACGCTTCCGAAGTCGATGCGGTTCTGGTCGCCACGGCCACGCCGGACCAGGTTTTCCCAGCTGTGGCTGTGCAGGTTCAGGCATTGCTCGGCATGACGACGGGTTTCGGCTTCGACCTCAGCGCTGCCTGCTCGGGTTTTGTCTATGCTCTGGCGACGGCCCGTGCGTTGATGCAGGCAGGTCAGGCGAAGAAAATCCTCGTGATTGGGAGCGAAGTTTTTTCGCGTCTGCTGGATTGGACGGACCGTTCCACCTGCGTTCTCTTCGGAGATGGCGCGGGTGCGGTCCTGCTGGAGGCAAGCCGTGACGGCGAGGAGGGCATTCTCTCCACCCATCTGCACTCCGATGGCCGGACGGGCGATATTCTTTATGTGGACGGTGCCGCAGGCTGTGCGTCCGCGACGCAGAAACTGCGCATGCAGGGACGTGAGGTTTTCCGCCATGCCGTGGTCAAGCTCTCGCAGGCCGTGGATGAAGCGCTGGCGGCCAATAATCTGACGGGTCAGGATATTCACTGGATGGTGCCGCATCAGGCCAATCTGCGGATTATCGAAGGTATGGCGAAGAAACTGGCGCTGCCGTCGGACCGGGTCGTCGTGACCGTGGACCGTCATGCCAACACGTCTGCGGCCTCCATTCCGCTGGCCCTGAACGAGGCGGTGCGGGATGGACGGATCCGGAATGGCGATCTGGTCCTGATGGAGGCATTGGGCGGTGGTCTGACATGGGGATCCGCTCTTGTCCGGATGTAGTCAGTTTCCTGTTTAGAGCAGGTTAATGATTGATTCCTTTGACTGTTCTGAACGTCATGATACGCAAGTGACATGAGCACAGTCACGCGCGCGAATCTTGTCGAGCATCTCTATAGTCGTGTCGGTCTTTCCCGGCACGATTCCTCCATGATTCTCGAGAGCCTTCTGGATGCGATCTCCAACCGGCTCGAGGCGGGCGAATCCGTGAAGCTGAGCGGGTTCGGAACCTTTTCCGTCCGCCAGAAGGGAGAGCGCATTGGACGCAATCCCAAAACGGGCGTGGAAGTCCCCATCCTTCCCAGAGCCGTACTGGTGTTCAGGCCCTCCCAATTGTTGAGGGATCGCATGAACGGCTCCGAGACGGTCGCTGCCGAGGCATCGTCCCATGACAGATAAGTCTATGCCCGAAGCCGTCGTGCTGCCGCCGAATGACGATATTCCGGTTGGCGCTGAAAAGGTCAGGAAGGCTCCGGATGCGTACCGGACCATCAGCGAGGTTGCCGAGGAACTGCATATTCCCCAGCACCGTCTGCGTTCGTGGGAAACCATCTATCCGGGTGTAAAGCCGTTTCGTGGGGAAAGTGGACGGCGCTATTACAGCCCCGAGCATATCGAGACGCTTCGGCTGATTTCAGACCTGCTTTATGTGCAGGGATACAAGGGGCAGGGGGTTCTGCGCGTGCTGCGGGAACGCCGTGCGCAGAAAGCACGGGCGGGTCAGAAGACTGTTGAAGAGGTAGTTCCGGAAGCAGTACCTGAAATTTCAGCAGACTCCGCAGAATGGGTTTCTATGCCCGTCGTTATCGCCGAGCCGACTGAGGACGAGCAGCCATCTGCGGAAGAATCGCTGCTTACGGAGGCTGTCCGCGATGAGAACTTGGATATCGCATCAGCAACCGAAGCTGACGACGAAATCATTTTCCCTGAACTTCCGGCCGAAGCTCACAACGTCATCGTGACTGAGGTTGTTGACATTCCGGAAGAAGAGAAGACGCCCGAAGCCGAAGCCGAAGCCGAAGCCGAAGCCGAAGTTCACGATTCTGCTCTTCTCATAACCCTGCGTGACGAGAACGAGCTTCTGTTCAGCACCCTGGAAAAAACAGAAGCCGAGAACAGTCTGTTGCGGGCGGAACTGCGCGAAATTCTCGAAGAGCTTCAGAATTTGCGAAATCTTCTGCCAGTTTAGTCACAATCCCCCATTGCGGTGAGGGTGGGACACTGCTAAACCACCGCCACCGCAGGACGACGGGCAGTAGCGCAGCCTGGTAGCGCACCAGTCTGGGGGACTGGGGGTCGTGGGTTCGAATCCCGCCTGCCCGACCAGTCCTGCGGTAATAATTCTTCCTTAACCTTCGGTGTCTTTTGCATAGATCCCTTTACGGGGATTTGTCTCTGTCCAGATCGTCCACAGCAGATGCAGGGCGGACATGATGGCTGGACCAAGGAAGAGGCCCAGCAGGCCCCAAGTCTCGGCACCCCCAAGAATTCCCAGCAGAACCCACAGGAACGGCATTTTTGTGCTGCCACCAATCAGGGCGGGGCGGATAAAATGGTCCGCGATGAAGATCACGACGGAGCCGATGGCGGCTACGACGATCGCTCCGATCATGCTGCTTTTTGCCAGCAGGAGCAGCGCCACCAGCCCGACCGTCGGCCATGCCAGAAACGGGATCATGGCGGCGACAGCCGTCACCATTGCAAACAGCAGGGGCTGGGGTGCGCCCGTCGACATATAGACGATGCCCATGATCGCCCCTTCACCCAGACCGACCAGAACAAGTCCAGCCAGTGTTCCGTGAACTGACGAAATCATCTGTTTGGCGAGGCTTTCTCCCTGCTCACCGAACAGACGCTGTGATCCCAGAAGGCATTTGCGGATGACACTGTCGCCATCTTTCAGCAGGAAAAACAGTGTCAGGAGCGAAAAGGCGAACAGCGTGCCCCGGCGGGCGAGCTGAGTGCCCACCTGTCTGGTCATCTGCATTCCGTGTCCGACATCGACGGAATGAAGCAGATGGGCGAGGCGTTGGGGGCTGGTCATGTGGTTCTGCCACCAGTTGGTGGCCTGAGTGGCCATAAAGGGCAGACGAGGCACCCATTCCGGCATCGGAATGCCGTTATTGCGGACGTCATCAATCCATTCCAGCGCGCTTCGTGCCTCATCCGCGACTTTCACCCCAACCAGCGAGACAGGCACCAGAAAGATCAGTGCCACGGCCAGAGTGAAGATCATGGGCAGCCAGTCGCTGCGACCGAAGCGCAGTTCAGCGCGGCGGTAGAGCGGCCAGATCGAAATTGCGAACACGCAGCCCCATAGAAGCGCTGGCAGGAAGCCCTTGAGAGTGTAA
Organism: Gluconobacter sp. Dm-44; assembly: GCF_018256175.1. Taxonomy (NCBI): domain Bacteria; kingdom Pseudomonadati; phylum Pseudomonadota; class Alphaproteobacteria; order Acetobacterales; family Acetobacteraceae; genus Gluconobacter; species Gluconobacter sp. Dm-44. The sequence continues at coordinate 128,820 of NZ_JAERLZ010000003.1, forward strand.
AGCCCTATCGCCACGAAAAAGAGTGCCAGAAAGCCCCGTGCGCGCCGCTGGATCGTTCCCGTGGAGTCTGAGGCCTCTATCGTGATGGTGTCGGGTGCTGAGGGAGAAGAAAGATCTGTCATGGGACTTCCGGAAGAAAAACATGCCTGAACTGTCGTCCCGTGCAGAGCGATCTGCCTTGACGAGAAAAGTCCGGATGAAGAAGGCGTCAAAAGGACCGGGAAACGCTGTTCCGTAGTGCGGAACTATTCCACGGGAAGGCTTTCAAATGAAGAGCAGCCGGACTGGATGGTCAGTCCAACAGCCTGCTGGTTGAAACGTTTTTGATAGATCTGACGAATGGCTCTCAGATGAGCCTGAAGGCTGCGGTCTGTGGAAGGCGCAACAATCCAGACGATTCGTGACCCTTCCTGAATGACCTTGTGACCAGCGGCATCATACCACTGCCCCTGAGCGTCGATCACGGTAAAACCCGCAGGGAAACGCGGTGTGATTTCGCTGTCCACAAACTGCTGCCAGTCCTGCCTTTCGATGACACTGCCATCAGGGCGGGTCAGGCCGAATGCCAGACGGATCTGCAATCCGTCATGCGCACCGATTTCCCGGCACAGATTGGGTGTGACGCTGACAGGAACAATACATCCGCCCAACAGAGGCGTCGTCAGGATCAGGGACGCGACTGCTTTTCTCACGCGGCCTGTCCGGAGAGGGCGCGGCGTAAAATGGCGGCGTCGGCGGGATCGAAAAGGCCGCGGCGCAGGAAGAGGTCGATCAGGACGAGATTGACGTTGAACTTGAAGTCGTCGGTGTCGCGGACCAGTGCCATGACCTCCTGAATGGGCAGAAGGTGGAAGCTTTCCACTTCTCCGTCCTCCGCGACAGGCACGAAACCTTCGGGGAGCAGCAGATCGTAACAATGCAGGACATCGCGTCGTAGCCCTTCAGGTCGCTCAAGAGCATAGTGGATACGACCGACAGCCTGCGCTTTTGCCGCGAGTTCGGCAGGGATCCCGGCTTCTTCCTGCGCTTCCTTGATCACGGTCGTCTGCGGGTCGAGACCGGCACTCATGCCCCCCGCCACCAGATGGTCCAGCTTTCCCGGATCGAGGCGCTTGCTCATGCTGCGCCGTGCGACCCAGAGGAAAAGCCCGTCTGCGCGCTCGACCAGCCCGTTCAGATGCACGCCCTCGGCTGCAAGCCCCAGAAGCGGAATGGCACCCCGATCCACCTGTCCAAGAACGGTGCCACTGTCGTCGCGCACATCGAAGGCCTCGTGATGGGAGGCGTAGAGGCCCATCTCGCAGAGCGTGCGAGACAGCGGAAAGAGGTCTGCTCCGGCACCGACGCCGAATTTCTCCCCTGCGCGAAAACCAAGGGTTTCAAGAGCCTGCACCGTGGACGGGCTGACCCAGCCGATCTGTGAGTCAGCACAAAAGAACGGAGTGCGACCGCCCGGCAGGACGGCGCTGTTGCAGGCTGCGATATGCCGCAGAAACGGCTGAAGGGTGCGGGAGAAAGATTTATTCGACACAGTTCAGTATGTCGCATGCAGGACAGTCATTTGCAAAGCGCCGTCAGCACTTCCACATACTCAATCCATGCTCAAAAAAACCGATTCGACGTCTGAAGCGCTTTCCCTTCGTGTTTTATGGCCCCTGATCCGACCGGAGAAGCTCTGGCCGGACGCGACGCGCATTGGGTTTGCGCTGCTCATTCTTCTGATGGAGAGCGCGACTGCGGTTGCAACGCCTTGGCTCTTTAGTCGCATGGTCAGCAGCCTTTCGCGTCCCGAAACCCTTCTGGCCGTCCCGGTCTGGCTGATCGCCCAGTATGCGGTCATCCGCATTATTTCCGGGCTGGCGAGCCCATTGCGGGAATTTCTGGTCAAGCCGGTTGAAACGGATCTTGAACGTCGTGTCGCTGTCCTCGGGCTGCGACATCTGCATGATCTGAGTGTCCGGTTCCATCTGGACCGGCAGACGGGCTCCCTGACCCGAACACTCGATCGTGGGGCCGATGCTGTTGGAACGCTGCTGTCACTGGCGCTGTTCAACGTTCTGCCCAACGTCATCGAACTCATCATGACGTTGACCGTCATCCTGAAAATCTTCGACTGGCGATATGTGGCGCTGCTTCTGGTGGCGCTGGGGCTGTATTCCACCGTTTCCTATATTTTTACCCGTTTAAGGATGACGGCCCGCCGGGCGCGGAACCGTGCCAGCAATCAGGCCCAGCACCAGCTTGTGGACAGCATTCTCAACTTCGAGACGGTACGCAGCTTTGCCAATGAAAGCCACGAGATCGAGCGTTACGATGCAGCCCGCAGGGATCTTCGGAAGGCGGAAATCAGCCTTCAGCGTTATGTCAGCCTGTCCCAGATCAGTCGGGGCTTCCTGATAGCCGCGACGACCACCACGCTTCTGGCTATGGCCGCGCATGATATCGTGTTGCATCGTCTCGCGGTGGCCCAGTTTGTTCTGATCGGCAGTTATCTGAGCGGGCTTTATTCATCCGTCGGTGCCCTGAATTATGTCAGTGCAGGCTGGCGCAATGCCCGCGTTGATCTGGAAAACTATCTCGAACTGCTCGCGATCCGGTCCGAAATTCTTCAGGTTCCACACCCTGTGCATCTTGCTGGAAAACTGTCGGAAGCCGGAGCGGCAGCGGTTGCGTTCCGCCACGTCTCTTTCGGCTACAGCCCCGCAAGGCAGATCCTGCATGATGTGTCCATCACCGTACCTGCAGGGACGTCTCTGGCCATTGTCGGCCATACAGGCTCTGGGAAATCTACGCTCGGGCGTCTGCTGACCCGCGCCTATGATCCCACGGAGGGCTCGGTCTGCATTGATGGGCACGACCTGCGTGAGATCGCGCCGACCGACATTCAGAACATTATCGGGACGGTCCCGCAGGATACAGTGCTCTTCAATTCCAGCATTGGCGACAATATTGCCTATGGCGATCTGTCGGCCTCCCGCGAAGAGATTGAAAATGCGGCCCGCAGCGCGCAGATCGACGCCTTCATCCGGGAACTGCCCGACGGGTATGAGACTGTTGTCGGGGAGCGTGGGCTGAAGCTCTCAGGGGGCGAGAAGCAGCGTGTGGCCATTGCCCGTGTCATCCTCAAAGACCCGCGTATCCTGCTGCTGGACGAGGCCACAAGTGCGCTTGACACTCGTACGGAGGTCGCCATCCAGAAGGAACTGGCGATCCTCTCTCAGGCGCGCACGACGATCATTGTCGCGCATCGCCTGTCCACCGTGCAGGATGTCGATCTCATCGTCGTGCTTGACGCAGGGCGCGTGGTAGAGCAGGGAAGTCATCCGGAACTGCTGTCCGCAGGTGGCCATTATGCCGCAATGTGGGCCGCGCAGGCCGGGGAAAACGCCGCTTGAACGTCTCCGGGGGTTGACGAAGCCCCCAACCATACGTCATAAGCCGCGCCTGATTTACGGAACACGCCGGGCCTCGCTGTCCTGCGTCATCCAGCATCGAGGAAAGTATCACCATGTCTCGCCGTTGCCAGATCACGGGCAAGGGCGTGCTGACGGGCAACAACGTCAGCCACGCCAATAACAAGTCCCGCCGTCGTTTTCTCCCGAACCTGCAGGAGACCACGCTGATCTCCGATATTCTCGGTGCTTCGGTGCGTATGCGCCTGTCCACCAACGGTATCCGCACGGTTGAGCACAACGGTGGACTGGATTCGTTCCTGCTGGGTACGCCGAACCGTAAGCTTCCGACGGAAGCCCAGGTCATCAAGCGCCGTATCCTGCGCGTTCAGGAACGCAAGGCTGCCCAGACCGCCTGAGGAATCTTTGCCGAACTTTGTTTGGTAACAAGATTGCTCTTGAAAACCATGGCGGTCTGGGTCATTCAGCCGCCACTGGGATAAATCAGGTTCGGTCCTTTCACAGGGCCGCAGCGGAGGTGTTTCGGTTCAGGCTGAAACACCTTTCATTGTATTTTGGAGGTTCTCCGTGTCCGAAAGCGTTCAGGAAGCCAAGTCGGCTCTCTCGAAGATTCGCAACATCGGTATTACCGCGCACATCGATGCCGGTAAGACCACGACGACCGAGCGTATCCTGTATTACACGGGTGTCTCTCACAAGATCGGTGAGGTCCACGAAGGCAACACCACCACCGACTACATGGCGCAGGAGCGTGAGCGTGGCATCACGATCACCTCGGCTGCCGTGACGTGTGAGTGGAACGACCACCGCATCAACATCATCGACACCCCGGGCCACATTGACTTCAACATCGAAGTCAACCGTTCGCTCCGCGTGCTCGATGGCGCGATCTTCGTGATCGAAGGCGTGGCCGGCGTGCAGCCGCAGTCCGAAACGAACTGGCGCCTTGCTGACCGTTACAACGTTCCGCGCGTCATCTTCATCAACAAGCTCGACCGTACCGGCGCCGACTTCTACTACGCTTTCAGCACGCTGAAAGAGAAGCTGGACATCGTGGCCGTTCCGCTGCAGCTCCCGATTGGCGCCGAAGAAAACTTCGTTGGCGTGGTCGATCTGGTCGAGATGCGCGCCATCGTGTGGGAAGGCGGCGAACTCGGTGCCAAGTTCCACTACGAAGAGATCCCGGCTGACCTGAAGGAAAAGGCAGACGAAGCCCGCCAGGTTCTGCTCGACACGGCTCTCGCCGTCGACGACGCAGCCATGGAAGAGTACTTCGAGAAGGGTGACGTGGACGTCGCAACCCTAAAGAAGTGCATTAAGAAGGGTGCGATTTCCGGTGAATTCCGTCCCGTCATGTGCGGTACGGCGTTCAAGAACAAGGGCGTTCAGCCCCTGCTCGACGCGGTCATCGACTACCTGCCGGCTCCTGACGAAGTCGAAGGCATCCGTATTGCTCCGCCGGAAGGTGAAGAAGTCGACGAAGACTTCCTGCCGATCGTTCCGGTCGATCCGGATGGCAAGTTCGCTGGCCTTGCGTTCAAGATCATCTCCGACAAGTATGGCACGCTGACCTTCGTTCGCGTCTATCGTGGCGTTCTGAACTCCGGTGACACCATCCTGAACACGACAAAGGGTCATAAGGAACGCGTCGGCCGCATGTTCCAGATGCACGCCGACAAGCGTCAGGAAGTGAAGTCCGTCGGTGCCGGTGACATCGCCGCATTCGTGGGTCTCAAGGACACCGTCACGGGTGACACGCTTGCTGATGCTTCCGATCCGGTGGTTCTGGAACGTATGCAGTTCCCGGTTCCGGTTATCGACATCTCCGTCGAACCGAAGACCAAGGACGGCGTCGAGAAGATGACGCTGGCGCTGCAGAAGCTGACGGCTGAAGATCCGTCCCTGCACCTCAAGACCGATCAGGAAACGGGTCAGACCATCCTGTCCGGCATGGGTGAGCTTCATCTGGACATCATCGTGGACCGTCTGCGTCGTGAATACGGCGTTGATGCCAACATCGGCGCACCGCAGGTGGCTTATCGTGAGACGATCACGCGGCCGCATGTCGAGACCTACACCCACAAGAAGCAGTCTGGTGGTTCGGGTCAGTACGCTGAAGTCAAGATCGAATTTGCTCCGTCCGACAAGCCGGATGAGATCATCTTCGAGAACAAGGTCGTCGGTGGTACAGTTCCGAAGGAATACATCCCGGCTGTCGAAAAGGGCATCCGCATGCAAAGCACCACGGGTGTTCTCGCCGGCTTCCCGACGGTGGACTTCAAGTTCACGCTGCTCGACGGTAAGTACCATGACGTTGACTCGTCGGCTCTGGCCTTCGAAATTGCCGCCAAGGCCTGCTTCCGTGAAGGTATGAAGAACGCCGGTCCGGTGATCCTCGAACCGATCATGGACGTGGAAGTCACGACCCCGAACGACCATGTCGGTGACGTTGTGGGCGATCTCAACCGTCGTCGCGGCATCATCCAGAACCAGGAAACCTCCGGTTCGACCGTGATGATCCGTGCACAGGTGCCGCTGAAGGAAATGTTCGGCTACATCTCGCATCTGCGTTCTGCCACGAAGGGCCGTGCGTCCTTCACCATGCAGTTCCATCACTACGAAGCCGTTCCCCGGAACGTGGCCGACGAAATCATCGCGAAGTCCGCCTGATTTCTTCAGCCTGGCTGAAACATCGAACCCCGCCAGAGCAATCTGGCGGGGTTTTTTGTGTCTGATCTGTTGTCGGGTGAGATCGCTTTCCCGGTTCCTGCGCCTTAGTAGCGCATAAAAAAAGCGGCGGAAGGTTTCCCCTCCGCCGCTTTTTCCGGTTCTGTCAGCGATCAGTGCAGATTGTCGGTCCGGCGGATGAACGCCGCGACATTGTCATGCAATTGCTGGAGCGTTGCCGGGTCCACATAAACCATGTGGCCGGAAGGATACTGTGCGTATTCAATGTTCTTTTGCAGGCTCTTGGCCATCGGCAGGTGCTTCATCTCGTAAATGCCTTCAAAATACGGCGTTGCGAGATCGTAGTAGCCCGCGTTGAGCATCACATGCAGGTTCGGGTTGGTCTTCATTGCCATGGCCAGATCGGTCATGACATTTGGCTCGCCCTTGGGCTGGTAGCCATGACCGGGCTGACGGTGGTGATTGTCCCAGTGCCCTTGGCTGTTATAGAGGCGATAATCCTCGTCTGTGCCGTATTTGAGCGTATTGCGGACATAGTCGTTGAAGGCCGTAACATAGGCCGAACTGATGGCGCTGGACTGCGGATCGTAATCCACTTCCTGGCTCATCGGGTCGATCGTCGGGCTTGAATAGCGTGTATCCAGACGGCCCGTCGCCATGCCGGTCTTGGCCTGAAGTTGCTGGTCGAATTCGCCGCCATTGACGCGCAGATCCGCCCGCAGGATGTAATCGACGGGCAAGCCCGTATAGTCATGCAGCTTTGCCGCAATCGCCTGACGCTGGTCTTCCGGCAGATCAGCACCCTGACGCAGGGCCAGCGTGTAGTCGGTCATCGCGAAATGCTCGACTTCGTGCAGGAACGCCTTCAGGTCCGGATGTTCGGCGGGCAGGCAGTGGTGATACCATGCCGTTGCCGCATAGGTTGGCAGCGCCAGCACATACGGGTCGTCCATGCCAGCGTTGAACTGCGGGCTGTCATCGCTGTTGTCGTAGTTCAGGATCTGCGACAGCAGGATCACGCCGTTGAAGTCGATGTTCTCGTCCTGCTCAAGGTCGTTGATGACCACAGCCGAACGCATCGTGCCGTAGCTCTCGCCAAACAGGTATTTGGGCGAGTTGTAGCGATGATACTTGGCGAGGAACTTCGAGATGAAATGCGTGAACGCCTCGCCGTCGCCATCAACACCCAGAAATTCCTTGTCGGCATCTTTTCCGGCGATCCGCGAAAAACCTGTTCCCGGTGCATCGACGAACACCACGTCCGAGACGTCCATCAAAGACTGCGGGTTGTTAATGAGCGCATAAGGGGCAGCGGGCAGATGGGTGTCGCCCGGCGTATTGACGCGACGTGGACCGAACGTGCCCATATGGACCCAGACCGATGCTGATCCCGGACCGCCATTATAGAGGAACGTGATCGGACGCTTTTCCGACGGTACGCCTTCCTTGAAATAGGCCGTGTAGAACATGGACGCGACCGGCGCGTTCTTGCTGTCGTCGTCCTTGCCGCCATCAATTTTCGTGCCGCGCTTGGCCAGAACATCGTTGGAATCGTTATAGTCGGCGCCATGAACCAGAATGGTTCCCGCAACAGCCCGGTAGGGGATCGTGACGCCATTGACCGTCACCGTCCCGTTCGTCACGCTGTCAGCATTGGGTGCCGGTGTGGCGGGACCTGCGGCCAGAGCAGGCACAGCCATCATGGCTGCACCCAGAAGAAGGGCCTTGCGAAGCATGCAGAGGAACTTTCCGTTAGGGTTTGTTACGAGAGCCTTCTAAACGGACGTGGCCGTTACCGACAAGGGTTCCGGCCGCGTATCATTCCTCAGCCGAAAGCCCGGTTGGCATGCATGATCGCGATCCCGACTTCGCGCAGCAGCGCAAAACAGTGCGATAGCGGCTCGAAAATCTCCTGATGTTCCCGTGCAAAGCCGCCAGCTTCCGCCGCATCGCCCGGCTCTGCAAAATCGAGATTGGCAACGCTGGGAACGGTGACCGGGAAGAGATCGTCCAGAAGATGAAGCGCGCGCGGCACATCCAGACAGAGGATGAGGTTCGTGATCGATTCCCGTGTCAGGCTGTTGCGAGGGCCGAAATAGGGAATGCGCGTCGAGAGACCCCACAGACGGTCGATGAGGGCGAAACGGATCGCATGGAGTAGTTTTTCACGCGCGGCCATACGCGGGGCATCGGGCCATGCGGCGCGCAGGGCGATGTGGTCCGCCTGAATACGCCGGAACATTGCCGGGCCGCTCGTCCAGAAGCGCAGCAGCTCCAGCCCGTGTGAAATGCTCAGCAGGCTCTGTCGTTCTTCGTCGCTCCGCGCATCGGCTGCGCGGTCCAGCCAGGTTCCGGGGTCGAGTTGATGGATCGTTGTCCGCAAAACATCCAGATCGGAATGAGCCAGTGCCTGACGCGCAAAATCCATGGCTTCGCGGAAGCGTGATGATTCTGTTGCGAACTGCTCGAACGTCTCGGGATGGCGTTGCGCCGCATTGCCCAGCCCGTGCAGAACATTCGCCCACCAGCCAAGCTGCTGGAGGATCGCATTGTTGGGGATGGCCCGAAGTTGGCCGGGATGCGTGATACGTGTCACGGTCGCCGCGTCAGACTGACGGGCGGAGGGGCGGGAGCCCGTCTTGTCGATCAGTGACGGCCCGAATGCGCTGAGCAGGGCCGCATAGCCCGGGTCATCCACCAGCGCCCCCATGTCGAGCGCAATGGTGGAGAAGAAATCCGCTGCGAAGTCCGGGCGTGTATAGACCGGATCTTTCGTATCTTGCGGAATTTCAGCCGTATGTTCGGCAAGAGTGGCAATCGTGGATGCCGCAAGCGCCTTCGTTCCGAACAGCGTGTAGCCGTCGCCACCCTGAAACGCGGTTTCAACGCGGCAGCCGATTCCGGCTTCACGCATGGCCAGCCGTGTGCGGGCCGGGGAGAAATAATCCAGACGCTGACGCAGGCTGAAAGGATGCGCGCCACGTCCGATGCTCTCGCCATGCGTATCGAACAGGGTGAGGGAAACATCCTCCAGTCCGTGCTCTGCCAGCAGGCTCAGGGTCCGCATCCGTAGGCGTTCGACCAGATTGGTGGCGGCAAGCTGTCCAACGTACCGTCCCGAATCGGAATATCCAAACTGGAGCGACAGTCGTCCGTTAGCCTTCAGATAATCGCGCCAATGGCTTGAGCGGAACGCTTCTTCCAGAATGGTCTCACCATTTTCCAGCGCGCTTTCCGTCTCAAAAAGCGGCGAAATCTCGATCTGATGGTCTTTAATTCCGAACAGTCGTGCCAGCCAGAGCGTCGCCAGCAGCGTGTAGCCACTCTCCGTCTCGGCGATGAGGAAGCGGATGGGCGATCCTGAATCGATGTGCTTGAGGATCTGCGCCATGGTCATCATCAACCGTGCGGCGGATGCAGGCTCGACCAGCAGCGAGCCGAAATCCACGGCGCGGGGCGTCAGGTCTGACAGAGCCTCGTCGATTTTCGTCAGCAGGACGCGTCGGCGCGAGGGCAGGGCGGGGTCATCCGTCAGGCCCAGTCTTGTGCGCGCGACATTATAGATCTGTGCCGCATTCAGTCGGGTATGGATACGCGCGATCCCTAGGCCGTGGCTCATGAAACCAGCGCGGAGCGTCCGTAGATGCAGCAGACTGTCTTCATCAAGACCGGCGGCGGCATCCTGAAAGAGCGGCAGAAGTTCAGCGGCGTCCAAAAGCGCTTTGTCACGGTGCGAAATCAGCGTCTGGGCAAAATCGCGGATCGTTTCGGGTGCGGCATCCCGTCCGGTCGGGCAGGCGGCGTGCTGTGTTTTGACGGCTTCGATGGCCCGGCGGGTACGCATGGCCAGCGCACTGTCCTGTAGCCCCAGCCGCTCCAGCCCGTCCGTCAGACGATGAAGCTGGGACGATTTCAGCTCGAGCCGGATACGAAGAGTGTCCCACCAGCCGATATCGTTGCGTCCATCCGTATCGAAACCGACCCAGCTTGCCAGAACGACAGGGGCGGGATCGACATGGCTGTTTTCTCCCGACCAGCGCTGGGACATTTCCCGCAGGAGCGCTGTTGTGAGGTCATCAAGCGCATCACGGCCCCGCAGAATGGCTGCCAGTGCGAGAGCCTGTTCCTGTGCCAGTGTGGGCGGTCCCGGACGACGATGCGTTTTGAGGCACGGGATCGGCATGTCGGGATTTTCAGCCCGTTGCGTCAGGATGTCATACACCCCGTCTGCCAGTGCGAAGGTCGGATGCGCGGTGAAAACCGCGGCAATCTTCGGCACGGTCAGGGACACCGCATCGGTAGCCTGATCCACTAGAGATTTCGCCACGGCTTCGAGACGCGCCTGCGGGGCCGCTTCATCAAGGCCGACATAGGCGCGCAGATGGGCGGCGCGGTCGACGAAGTGCTCGTCACGCAGGGCACGCACAACGTTTCCGATCTCGGTCAGCCGCGTCTTGCACGTCTCCGGATCGTCGTTGGACAGATCCTGCCCGATAGACGCAATCAGGTCTTCAAGACCGTCGCGTTCGTGGAGCAGCCGGGACGTCATCGCGTCAATACGGTCATGGAGAGACGGATCGAGCCGGGAGGCGCAGTCAGACATCGGGAGCAGTCTCGCTTCTGCGAAAAAAGAAAAATGGACCGAAAAACGGGCCGCAATACTTTTCACGCCCTGCCGCCAAGCGCAACCTTGCTCTGAGCGCGACAGCCCGTCCGGATGATGCTATCCGTGTGTGGATGCACGCGGACACGCCTCATCCCGTTTCACGAAAATCCGGCCCTTCAGGTCTGTCGCCACGCTTTATGGCCGGGGGACTGCTCGTTGGCATGGGGGCACTCGCTGCGGGCACGACGCTGGCGGCTGCCCGTCATATCGGCGACAGCAGTCTGGCATTTGGACTCCTGAGAGCGGGCTCCAGGGCAGGCGTCGTTGGTGGTCTGGCCGACTGGTTTGCCGTGACTGCGTTGTTTCGCCATCCGCTGGGCCTTCCCATTCCGCACACGGCCATTCTGCCGCGTCAGAAAGAGCGCCTCGGACAGGCGCTGGGCCGTTTCATTTCAGGACAGTTCTTCACCGAAGATGACGTTCGACGCGCTTTGTCAAAAATCGATCTTTCTAGTCTGATCGCCGATATGCTGAGCGAGGCCGCGACGCGCCAGACCCTCGTCAACAGCATGCGCTCCGCCATTCCCCTGATGTTCGACCATCTTGAAGACGGGCGGGCCAAAGCTGCCATTTCACGCGCCCTCCCGGTCCTGCTCAATGGAGAGGAAATGGCGCCTCTCGTCTCCCGTGGCATGCGTGCCATGGTGGACAGTGAGATGCATCAGGAGGTCCTGTCCTTCCTGCTTGAACGTATCAAGACCACTGTAACATCCCGTGAGTCGGACCTGCGACATTTTGTTGAGGAGCGTGTGCGGGAACAGGGCGGTCGTTTTCTGGGGTGGGCGATTGGGGGTTCCGTCGCCAGTCGTGTTCTCATGGCGCTGCATGCCGAGTTCGAGCGCGTCGATCCGATGGACTCGGACCTGCGGCACGGGTTTACGACATGGGTTCGCGGCGAAATCGACCGGATCGAACACGATCCCGTCCGTCGCAAGGATATGGCCGATACCATCACCTCCGTCCTGACCCATACCAGCCTGAAAGGATGGAGTTCGGAACTGTGGGACCGTCTGCGGCGCATGGTGGAAGAAGACAGCGGACGTGAGGATGGCTGGAGCGCCACGGTTATTGATGCGGCGATCGTCCAGCTTGCGACGGCTCTGCGCTCCAACGATGTCTTGCGTCTGAAAGTCAATCAGGCTGTGGAAAGTACCGTCCAGCGGATCCTGCCGGGCCTGCGCGAGAAGCTGTCCGGATTCATCGCCGCCGTTATGGCGGGATGGGACGGAAATGATCTGGCAATGCGGTTGGAGTCGCGTGTCGGGCGTGACCTTGCCTACATCCGTATCAATGGCACGGTGGTCGGTTTTCTCGCCGGAGCGGCGCTTGACGGCGTTTCCCGACTGTTTTTTGGTGTGTGACATTCCATGTCAGCCAAAGGTCGGGCACAGAAGCCTTGACCTTTGCGTCGGTATGGGTCATTTGGAACAAATCAGGACTTAGCAAGTCTTGAATTAGAACAAGATGCGAGTGTGCAAGCGATGCTGAGGCTCTCCAAACTGGCCGATTACGCCACTGTCCTTCTGGTCCATCTCGGTCGTCATGAAGGACTGGCAACAGCCGCAGCCCTTGCAGTAGAAACCGGCGTTCCCGAACCCACCGTGGCCAAGCTCCTCAAGGGGCTGGCCTCCAGCGGTCTGGTCCTGTCCCATCGCGGCGCACGGGGTGGCTATCGCCTCGCGGGCGAGCTTGAAAAGGTGACCGTCGCCGCCGTTATCGCAGCCGTGGACGGACCCATCGCCATTACCGCCTGCTGTGACGGACGCGAATGCGAACATAGCTCACTGTGTGGCCTGTCGGGCCAGTGGGATGTCGTGAACGATGCCATCCTCAACACACTCAACAGCATTACACTGGCGGATATGGGCCGACATGCGGAGCGCCTGACAAGGCGCGGCCCGGCGTTGGCCCCTGTCGCCACCGTTGGAGCGGAGGCCCCCTCCGTGACCGAAGCGGTCAGTTAAGGACAACACACCATGCCAGCCGTGACGGAAACCCGCGAGACAGTCGAAAAGCTCGCGAAATCCAGCTACGAATGGGGCTTCGAGACCGATATCGAAATGGATATCGCGCCCAAGGGTCTCAATGAGGAAACGGTCCGCCTGATCTCCGAGCGCAAAGGCGAGCCGCAATGGATGCTGGACTGGCGTCTGAAGGCTTTTCGCGCGTGGCTGGAAATGGAAGAGCCGAAATGGGCTCATATCCATCATCCGCCGATCGATTATCAGGACGCGCATTACTTCGCCCAGCCGAAGAAGAAACCCGGCCCCAAAAGTCTTGATGAAGTCGATCCCGAACTTCTCAAGACCTACGCCAAGCTGGGTATTCCCCTGCACGAACAGGCTCTTCTGGCCGGTGTGGAAGGTGCTGAAGAAGCGCGCCTGCCTGTTGCCGTGGATGCCGTTTTCGACAGCGTGTCCGTCGCAACGACGTTTCGCAAGACCCTTGCGGAAGCCGGCGTCATTTTCTGCCCGATCTCCGAGGCCATTCGCGAACATCCCGAACTGGTCCGGAAATATCTGGGTACGGTTGTACCGGTGTCCGATAACTTCTTCGGGGCGTTGAACTCCGCTGTCTTTACCGATGGCTCGTTCGTCTATATCCCTGAGGGCGTTCGTTGCCCGATGGAACTCTCCACCTATTTCCGCATCAATGCGCGCAATACGGGACAGTTCGAACGCACACTCATCATCGCGGAAGATCGCGCCACCGTCTCCTATCTGGAAGGCTGCACGGCGCCGCAGCGTGATGAGAACCAGCTTCATGCGGCGGTGGTCGAACTGATTGCGATGGAAGACGCCTCGATCAAGTATTCCACCGTCCAGAACTGGTATCCGGGCGATGATGAAGGCCGGGGTGGCATCTACAACTTCGTCACCAAGCGTGGCATCTGCCGTGGCGCACGGTCCAAGATTTCTTGGACGCAGGTCGAAACCGGGTCTGCGATCACATGGAAATATCCGTCCTGCGTGCTGGCGGGTGAGGGATCTGTCGGTGAGTTCTACTCGGTTGCGGTGACGAACAACCACCAGCAGGCCGATACCGGCACAAAAATGATTCATCTGGCGCCGAACACGCGCTCGACGATCATCGCCAAAACGATCTCGGCCGGTCAGTCAGACAGCACCTATCGTGGTTTGGTGCGTATGCAGCCGAAAGCCCGCAATGCGCGCAATTTCACGCAGTGCGACAGCCTGCTGATCGGCGATCAGTGCGGCGCGCATACAGTACCCTATATCGAAAGCCGCAATATGACGGCGCGCGTGGAGCATGAAGCGACCACGTCGAAAATCTCTGAGGACCAGCTCTTCTACTGCCGTTCGCGCGGCCTTTCGGAAGAAGATGCGGTTGGTCTGATCGTCAATGGTTTCTGCCGCGAAGTGCTCAAAGAGCTGCCGATGGAATTCGCGGTCGAGGCGCAGAAGCTTCTGCAGATCAGCCTCGAAGGAAGTGTGGGTTAATATGAGCGATTTTCTGAAAATTCAGGGTCTTCAGGCCCGCATCGACGCCGACGGCACGCCCAAGGATATCCTCAAGGGGCTCGATCTCGAAGTCCCCAAGGGTGAAGTCCACGCCATCATGGGGCCGAACGGCTCGGGTAAATCCACGCTGTCTTATGTGCTCGCCGGTCGTGACGACTACGAAGTCACGGGTGGGTCGGCCACGTTCAAGGGGCAGGATCTACTGGCCATTGAACCCGAAGAACGGGCTGCTCTGGGCCTGTTTCTGGCGTTTCAGTCGCCGGTTGAACTGCCGGGTGTGAACAACGCGAATTTCCTGCGGACTGCTGTGAACGCGGTTCGCCGGGCGCGTGGTGAAGCCGAACTGGATGCCGTGGCCTTTCTCAAGGCTGTCCGTGCCGAGACCAAACACCTGTCCATGTCCGACGACATGCTCAAGCGTGCGGTCAATGTCGGCTTCTCGGGTGGTGAGAAGAAGCGCAACGAAGTGCTCCAGATGCGTCTGCTCCAGCCGTCCTTTGCCATCCTCGACGAAACGGATAGCGGTCTGGACATCGACGCCCTGCGCATCGTCGCGGAAGGCGTGAATTCGCTGCGTAGCCCGGATTTTTCCGCTCTGGTCATCACGCATCATCAGCGTCTGCTTGACTATATCGTGCCGGACCGTGTGCATGTCATGGCGCATGGCCGCATCATCCATAGCGGCGGCCCTGATATTGCCAAGACGCTTGAAAAGCAGGGCTATACCCAGTTTCTCGAGGCGGCAGCGTGAGCGTACAGTCCTTCATAGCGTCAGACGCTCCGGCGCTGGAGGCGTTCATCCAGCGTTCCTCTGGACGCGGGACCGCTCTTGCCGAAATCGGCCTGCCGACACGCCGCGTCGAAGCATGGCGCTATACGCCGCTGCGGGCGATCGCGGACACGGCATGGACACAGGCTGCTCCTCTGGCGTCTGAATCCGTCAGCGCGCTCCTTGACGGTTTGCCGCTGCCCGAAAGCGGCGCGCGCATGGTTTGTGCCAATGGTAGGTTCTTAGAGGGACTATCTGCTCCTCTGGACGTTGACCAGCAGGCTTCGGACCATGTTTCCCCGCTCAAGGGTGTCTTTTCCGCGACGCTGAATATGGCGCTTGGCGAAAAGGGACTTGATCTTCACATTCCGGCAGGAACGGACGCAGGACTACTGACCCTTATCAGTCTGTCCAGCGGCGATACTGTTTCGACGCATCTTCAGCATCGTATCGTGCTGGAAGATGGCGCATCACTCACACTGTACGATGTCAATGCAGGCGAAGGGCGGTATATCGCCAATCCGCGTTTCGATATCGTCGTGGGCAAAGGCGCGACGTTGCGTCACATCAAATTGCAGCGCGAGAGCCTGAGCGGTACGCATCTTGCCATCGTGTCCGCGGACGTGTCGGAGAAGGGCGAGTATGACAGCTTCACCCTGAATCAGGGCGGGAGCCTTGCCCGACACGAAGCTGTTGTGACGCTGAATGCGCCACATGCCATGGTTCATGTGAATGGGGTGCAGATCGTGGACGGCCAGCGCCTAAACGACCTAACTTCAATGATTCACCATGCGGCTCCTGATGGCAGTTCGCGCCAGACCGTCAAGACGGTTCTGTCAGACGCCGGGCAGGGTGTTTTTCAGGGCAAGATCCTCGTGGACCGCGTGGCCCAGAAAACCGATGGCTACCAGATGAATCAGGCGCTGCTGCTGTCTGAAAAAGCGCAGATCAACAGCAAGCCCGAGCTGGAAATCTATGCCGACGACGTCAAGTGCAGCCACGGCGCGACCGTAGGCGCTCTTGATGACGAACAGCTTTTCTATCTGCGCTCTCGCGGCGTTCCCGAAGCGCAGGCGCGCGCTATTCTCGTGCGGGCGTTCCTGATCGATGCACTGGATCTCGTCGCCGATGAGGCCCTGCGTGATCTGTTGGTGCGGAGCATGGCGTCATGACCGGCAGCAGCATCCCGCCCGGAAAAACGACGCCTGAAATCCGCGCTCATTTTCCGATCCTGAACGAAACCGTTCATGGTCGCCCGCTGGTTTTTCTCGACAGCGCAGCCTCGTCCCAGAAGCCGGATGCCGTGATCGAGGCCATGCGGGATGCGGCGTATCATCAATATGCCAATATCCATCGCGGCCTGCACTGGATGAGCGAGCGCACGACGGAAGCCTATGAGCGCGCCCGTCATGACGTTGCCCGCCTTCTCAATGCGCCCGATCATCGTGAAATTGTCTTCACCCGCAACAGCACCGAGGCCATCAACCTCGTGGCTCATAGTTTCGGCAGTCTGCTGAAACCGGGGCAGGCGGTTCTGATTTCCGAACTGGAACATCACGCCAATATCGTGCCCTGGCTCATGCTGAGGGACCGGACGGGGATTGACCTGCGTGTCGCGCCCATCAATGACGCCGGCGATATTGATCTGGACGCCTATGAAGCGCTTCTGTCGGATGGCAAGGTGGCGCTTGTGGCCGTCACGCATATGTCCAATGTGCTCGGAACGATTACCCCGGCCCGCAAGCTGACCGAAATTGCCCACGCTTATGGCGCGCGCATCCTGCTGGATGGGTCGCAGTCCGTCGTGCATCGCAGGATTGATGTGCAGGATCTTGGCGCGGATTTCTTCACGTTTACCGGGCACAAGCTCTATGGCCCCACAGGCATCGGTGTGCTCTGGGGCAAGATGGAGCTTTTGGACGCTATGCCGCCGTTCATGGGCGGCGGTGACATGATCGAGAACGTCTCGTTCGAGCGCGCGACCTGGGCGCATGTTCCGCACAAGTTCGAAGCCGGAACACCGGCCATTCTGGAAACAATCGGCCTCGGGGCTGCCGTGCGCTTCGTGGAAGAGATCGGCTATGAGGTGATCTCCCGTCATGAAGCGGAACTTACCCGCTACGCATTGGAAAAAATGCGCGCAATCAACAGTCTGCATGTTCTGGGTGAACCTGCGGAGCGTGGTGGCGTGATTTCCTTCATTATGGATGGCGCGCACCCGCATGATCTGGCGACGCTGCTCGATCAACTCGGGATTGCCATCCGTGCGGGACAGCATTGCGCGGAGCCGCTGGTTCGTCGTCTGGGCGTGCAGGCAACAGCGCGCGCCAGCTTTGGCATCTATACCACGACCGATGAAATCGACACGTTTATCGAGGGTCTTGAACGGGCCCGGATGATGCTCACATGAGTGAAGCCATGACCGATATCCCCACCACTGAAGACACAGCCTGCGTTCCGGATACCGGAACTGCGCCTGATCAGGACGCGGTCATTGCCGCTATTGCCACGGTTTATGACCCGGAAATTCCGGTGAATGTCTATGAACTCGGCCTGATCTACGCCATCGACCTGCATGACGACGGCCGCGTCCATATGGAGATGACGCTGACGGCGCCCAATTGCCCCAGCGCGCAGGAACTGCCCGAGATGGTGCGTGATGCCGTCTCTCATGTGCCGGGCGTCAGTCAGGCGACGATCGAAATCGTCTGGGATCCGCCGTGGGACATGAGTCGTATGAGCGATGATGCCCGTCTTGCCCTTAACATGTTCTGATCCGGGGAAAACCATCATGTCCGATGTTGCAACGCGCCGTCCTCTGCCTGCGCTCATGAGCGTTTCTGATCAGGCTGCCAAGCGTCTGAAAGCTCTTTATGAAGGCTCTCATCAAGGACAGCTTCTGCGGATCAGTGTAGGAACGCGTGGATGCTCGGGTCTGTCTTACGAAATGAATTTCGTCACAGAGCCGCAGCCCGCTGATGAGCGGGTCGAGGATCAGGGTGTGACCCTGCTGGTGGATCGTAAGGCCACCCTGTTCCTGACCGGCACTGTCATGGACTACGAGGTCAAAGACCTCGAATCCGGCTTTACGTTCAAGAATCCGAACGAGAAGGGTCGTTGCGGTTGCGGCGAGAGCTTTCACGTTTGATCCGCTTCGCATCCCGCGACAGCACAACAACCGCTTCGACTTCCGTGGACCACAGGAACTGGTCCACGATCGTCAGGCCAATGACTGAAAACCCTGCGTTCCAAAGCGCTCTGCCGTCTTTTTCAAGGGCAGCAGGGTTGCAACTCACATAGACGATGTCCGGGACGGCAGATTTTGCCAGAGGCACAGTCTGCGCCCCTGCACCGGCATAAGGCGGATCGAGCACAACAGCCCGTGTTGATTTCAGATCATGCGGCAGAAGTGGCTGGCGCCCCAGATCTCGATGAAAACCGTCTACGCGTCGGCCACCCGCTGCCGCTTTGAGGCAGTTTGCGGCGGCGAGATTGCCTTCATAAGCCATGACGCGTCCTTTTTCCGACATCGGAAAGGTGAGCGTGCCACAACCGGCAAACAGTTCGACCGTCACATCTTTTTTGTTCAGCGACGGCAGACCATCCAGAACGGCCGTGACAATGGCCTTTTCGGCATCCGCCGTTGCTTGAAGAAATGCAGAAGGGGGCGGCGAGACGGCGACCCCGCCAAACTCTTCCCGCACGGCTCCAGAATGGGCGACGGTCTCGATTCCCTGATCTTTCGGGTCCTGCCAGGAAATGCGGGATAGATGATGTTCGCGTGCGAAGGCCGCCAGTTTGGTGCGGTCTGCGCTGGTCAGTGGGGCAGGGGTCTGAAGCGTCAGATCTGGTCCGCTGTCGAGCAGGTTGATCATCAGACTTCCCCGGCTCGTCAGGGCTCCCAGACTTCCAAGAACTTCACGCAATGGCGTCAGAAGCTCGAAAATCGCAGGGTGCAGGACGTGACATTCCGTCATGTCCACAGGGTCACCGTTGCGGCGATGCAGCCCGATAATCACGCCACCCGGCACGCGTTGGACAGCAAAATCCATCCGTCGCCGTGTTTTAGGCGCAGTCTGGAACATCCGTGCAGGCGGCAGATCGGTGAAACCTGCGGCTGTCAGGGCATGGAGGACGCGCTGCGATTTCCACTCCAGCAGGGCCGGGAGGGAAAGGTGCTGCAATGCACAGCCGCCGCATTCACCAAACAGGTCGCAGGGCGGCGTTACGCGCTCAGGAGATGGATGAACGATATCAATCAGTTCAGGGTGGCCGGAAGCAAGGCGGACCCGAACCTCTTCTCCGGGCAAGGTACCCGGGATGAAGACGCTCTGGCCATCAAGATGCGCAACGCCGTCGCCTGCCGCACCCAGTCCTTCAATCCGGAGTTCTGCAACTCCGGTTAAGGTTTCATTCATTACCGTAATGGCGCCCATCATGCTGAACAGGAGCAGCGAGATCGGTGTCACCGGACACCATGATTTTCCGACGGCGCGGAACCAGCATGAAGGCGGGTGTATCTCCACCAAAGCCGGTCTTCGGGCCATCGTTTTCGAATGCGGGCGCCAGCTCAACCGAGCGATGGCTCACAGGAGCTTCGATCACGGAGACGGAAGGCGGGACGGCAACAGGAGTTGCCTGCTGAATGCTCTCGTTTTCCTCACGGTCGCCACGGTTGCGTTTGCGACCACCCCGACGACGCTTGCGTGCACGATGTTCGCCGTCTTCTGAGGATTCCTGCGGCGCAGGAGTGGCTTCTGTCGGGCGGCGTTCGCCGTCTTCCGGAGCCCAGTCAACAGTTGTGATCCCTTCGAGCGCAGGGCGAGCAATGACCTTACCCGTCAGCGTCTCGATCGCCTCAAGGAGTCTGCGATCGCGCGGCGATGCCAGACTGAAAGCGTGGCCTTCCTTGCCAGCCCGTCCGGTGCGTCCGATCCGGTGGACGTAATCTTCGGCATTGAATGGCAGGTCATAGTTAAAGACATGTGACAGGCCGCCGATGTCGATACCGCGAGCCGCCACATCCGAGCAGATCAGAAACTTCAGTTCCCCGGAACGAAAACGCTCAAGCGTCGAGAAGCGCAGCGACTGGGCCAGATCTCCGTGCAGATGTCCAGCCTCTATGCCGTGCTTGGTCAGATACTGCTGGATCATGTCCACATCGCGTTTGCGGTTGCAGAACACGATCGCGCTCTGGACGTTTTCACGACGCAGCAGCTTTTTGAGGGTGCGACGCTTTTCGTCCTCCGGCACGATCACCAGAGCTTCTTCGATGGTCGCAGCGACGGAAGACTGACGCGAGACCGTAATTTCAGCCGGGTGACGCAGGAAAGCATCTGCCAGACGGCGGATTTCCGGAGCCATTGTGGCGGAGAAGAACAATGTCTGGCGATGGGGTGGCAGCAGCCCGACGATTTTCTCGATATCGGGGATAAAGCCCATATCCAGCATACGGTCGGCTTCGTCGATCACAAGTGTGCTGGTCTGCGTCAGGAGCAGGCCGCCCCGGCCGAACAGATCGAGTAGGCGTCCCGGTGTTGCGATCAGTACGTCGACGCCCCGGTTCAGGACATCGCGCTGTTCGGCCATGCTTTCGCCGCCGATCAGCAGCGCATGTGTCAGACGCAGATGTTTGCCATAGAGCTTGAAGTTTTCCGCGACCTGCAAAGCCAGTTCACGCGTAGGCTCAAGGATCAGCGAACGCGGCATCCGGGCGCGGGCACGCGATCCGGAGAGCTTCTGAAGCATCGGCAGCGTGAAAGAAGCGGTCTTGCCGGTGCCGGTCTGCGCGACGCCCAGAACGTCATGGCCTTTCAGGACTTCGGGAATAGCCTGTGCCTGAATGGGGGTGGGGTGCTCGTACCCCAGTTCCTCAATGGCGCGCATGATCGGCTCGCCAAGACCCAGATCGGCAAAGCGGGGCTTTTCGGAAGAAGCCTCGGCGATCATGACAGTCTCAGCGACGGCGGGGAGTTCGACACTGTCTTCAGCGGCGACGGTGGCCTCTGCAACAACAGACTTGGTGCGACGACGCCGGACCGGAGTTTTTTCGCTCTTGGTCGGTTCGGCGGCCTTTTCTTCGACGACGGGCGCGGCGATTTCTTCAACCGGAGCAGAGGCTTTGCGACGGGTCGTACGGGCTTTCTTCTCTGTCTTTTCGGCGTCAGGTTTTTCTACGGGAGCTGCCGTGGCGACTACGTCTGTTTTGCGGGGCCGACCGCGGCGACGAGGAGCTTCGACAGGCTTCGGAGTTTCTTCCGCCACGACTTTAAGTTCAGGCTGCTCGACAGGAATGACTTTGCGCGGGCGACCACGACGTTTGGGCGCTGGCTCAGCTACCGTCTCATCCGCCACTTTCGCGGAACGCTTACGGCGGGGGGCAGGGGCTGTTTCACTGATTGCCTCAGGTTCAGCAGCAGTCTTCTTGCGGCGAACGGCAGATTTGGCAACAGGAGCTTCGGCCTCGGTTACAGTCTCAACAGCCGGAGATGTCACCTTGCGGGCGCGACGCGTGACGGGCTTTGCAGCCTCCGTCTTATCCGGGGTTGCAGGAGCTGCGGTTTTTGAGCGTCGGACTCGCGGGGCCTTGGCAGCAGGGGCTTCCGGTGTCGCAGACGTATCGCCGTCATCGGCAGGCGTCGGGGAAACCTCGGCTGCGGCACTGCGCGAAGCGGGAGGGCGACCACGTTTGGGCGTGGCAGTCGTACGGGATTTGGAAGGACCGGAGGTCGTTTTCGCGCTCAAATGACTCTCGAGACTCTCGTTGACGGTGCGCACCCCAACAGGTGCGGGCCGGAGTTGAGGGCGGGGCTAGTGACCCGCAGCTATAATCTGGTGCGTTATCGATAAATGGCAGAAATGGCAAGCGATACGGCCACAAAAGCGCCGTATCGCATACGATTTCAGATGCCGCGTGCCATTGCTGCGACAAGGATGGTCAGAACACCCAGTCCCGCCATGATCGCGGTTCGGCTGCGCAGCGTGTCGAACAGGGCCTGCTGGGGGCGCATGGCCCGGCGTGCCCGACGGAATGGCCCTTGAACGGTCAGGATGAACACCACTGCCATGACCAGCCCCAGAAGCTGCATTGCATTGACGGGCCAGGCCACGGCGCCAAAGCCACCTTCATGAAAAACCAGCCCCCAGCCGCTCAGCAGGGAAAAGGGCACCACCTGATAAAGCCCTCGGAAAAAGCGTGTATAGCCCTGAAGCAGAACTGAATTGCGCGGGCCGGGATCAAGCAGTCCGACTGTGGAGCGGACAACCAGGGTCGAATAGATCGACCCGCCAACCCAGTAAGTCATGCACAGCACATGAATTGCGAGCACTAGGCTCCAGATAATCGATCCTGTCATTGATTCTCGTCAGGGTTGAAAATTGAAAGAGAGGGAAAGATCATTCCCGAAATACGTTTCCCCTGAATACCCGACGCAGCCCTCTTTGCGCCAGAGTGATTGCAACAGTGTCATCGTAAACCACGCGCCGTAAAATATGGTTCGGTCTTTGCGTTCTGAGTTCGGCAGGAGATTGCCCCGATATGTCCCGACATCCTTTTGCACTGCTTCTTCCAGACGAAAGTGACCGGATGGATCGGGCGGCGGCCACCATTCTGCCCGCGACGCTTCTGATGGAAAATGCCGGATGGGCTGTTGCCCGAGTGATCCAGAGCCGTTTTTCGCCCTGTCATGTCACCGTCGCCTGCGGGCCGGGCAATAATGGCGGTGATGGTTATGTGGTTGCGCGCCATCTTGCGCGTCAGGGCTGGCCGGTCCGTGTGGCTGTGCTCTCCTGCCTCAAGGCAGAAACACCGGCGGCGGAAATGGCTGCGCGATGGACGGGCCTTACGGTTCCATTTTCGGTTGAAGAAATGGAGCGGGCGGATCTGGTGGTGGATGCGGTCTTCGGTTCCGGACTGAAGCGACCGGTTTCGGACGAGGTCGCCTCCGTACTGGCCGCCGCCCGTCAGGTCGTGGCGATCGATATGCCCAGCGGCGTTTCGGGTGCGTCGGGTGAAATTCTGGGTCGGGCGCGCGACTGCCTCATCACCGTGACTTTCGTCCGCCCGCGTCCCGGCCACGTCCTGCAACCGGGCGCTGGGCTGTGTGGCGAGGTGATCTGTGCCGATATCGGGATGCCTGAGTTTGCCTGGGACGGAATTGAACCGACCGTGCAACATAACGAGCCTGGCCTGTGGAGCCTGCCGGTCTCGGGTGAGGGCGATTACAAATATCGCCGCGGGGTCGTCAGTCTGTGTGGTGGGGCCCAGATGCCGGGCGCGACCCGTCTTGCAGCGGCAGCGGCCCGACGAAGCGGCGCGGGGTTGGTCCGGATTTCAGCGGGCGAGGGCGCGCCAGCCTACCGACTCGGTGACTCCGGTCTGGTTGTGGACGCGGAACCGCTTGCCGAACTGCTGGAAGATGCTCGGCGCAAAGTGTGGATCTGCGGACCCGGCCTGACCGAAAATGAAGTGGCAGCAAGCTTGCCGCAACTTCTGGAGGCCGGTCGTACGGTGATCGCCGATGCCGGGGCGCTGGCTTGGGGCGCTCAGGATCTGTCTCGTCTGGAAGGCGTTGCGGCCATCACACCTCATATCGGCGAGTTTCGCAAACTGTTCGGGCCTGTCGAAGGAAGTCGCCTCGATGCGGCGCGTGCGGCGGCAAAACGCCTTGATACCGTCGTTGTCATGAAAGGGCCGGATACCATTATCGCGGCCCCTGACGGACGGATTGCCATCAATAATCATGCGTCTTCCGCCCTTGCGACCGCAGGGTCGGGAGATACGCTGACGGGTGTGATCGCTGCATTGCTCGCTGCGGGAATGGACGTCTGGGAAGGCTGTTGTGCAGGCGTCTGGCTGCATGGAGAAGCCGGAATTGAGGCCGGGAAAGCCCATGGCGGCTGGCCTGTGGCGGAAGATCTGGACCTGCCTCTTGGTACGGCCCGTGCCACCGCCGCACGCCTTGCGCAGGAGGCTGGACGCAAAAAGGGGGTCGGCCCCCTGTTGTGAAGTCGCGTTTCATGCGCTAAAGGCCGCGCTTCCGAGGTTCGGTAACACGAGCCAGGAAGCCGAGCGCTGCGGGCGTGGTGAAATTGGTAGACACGCCAGATTTAGGTTCTGGTGGCGCAAGTCGTGGGGGTTCAAGTCCCTCCGCCCGCACCAACCCGGCTTCCCGAGAAAGAGATTTGACCAACCTACCGACCGAGAGGATCGCCTGGCTCATGCAGGTTACGCCCACGCTCAACGAAGGACTTAAGCGCGCCTTCACCGTCGTTGTCCCGTCTGCTGACCTGCAGGCCCGTCGCGATGCACGACTCGCTGAAGTCGCCAAGACGATCAAACTTCCGGGCTTCCGTCCGGGCAAGGTGCCGGCCTCCCTCGTCAAGCAGCGTTACAGCGATTCCGTGAATGCGGAACTGCTGGAAGAAGTCATTAACGATGCCACGACCAAGCTGTTCGCAGAGCAGAACGTCCGCCCGGCGATGCAGCCGAAGGTCGAAGTGGTTTCCGCCATCGAAGACGGCAAGGATCTCGAATTCAAGGTTGAGACCGAAGTTCTCCCGGAAATCGAAGTTCCCGACCTGTCCGGCCTGAAGCTGACGCGCCTTGGCGCCAAGGTCAGCGAAGAGACCGTTGAGAAGGCCCTGAACGACGTTGCCCGTCGCAGCCGCAAGTTCGAGACGATCGAAGAAGACCGCGCAGCCGCTCAGGGCGATGTCGTCTGTGTTGACTTTGTGGGCAAGCTGGACGGCACGCCGTTCGACGGCGGCACGGCTGACGACGTGAATGTCGAAATCGGTGGCGAAGGCTTCATCCCCGGCTTCGCCGAGCAGATGGAAGGCATGAAGGCTGGCGAAGAGCGCGTCATCAACGTGACGTTCCCCGCCGACTATCAGGCCGAAGAACTGGCCGGCAAGGCCGTGACCTTCGACATCAAGGCGAAGTCCCTGAAGAAGGCCGTTGATCCGGCCATCGACGACGAGCTTGCCAAGACGATCGGTTTCGAGAACCTCGAACAGATCCGCAAGATCATCACCGAGCAGGCTGAAGGCGAATACCAGCAGCTCTCGCGTCTGCGCATCAAGCGCGATCTTCTGGATGCCCTGTCCGAGAAGACGGACTTCGAAGCACCGTCCAGCATGGTTGACGCCGAGTTCAACCAGATCTGGGCCCGCGTCGAGGAAGACCGCAAGGCCGGTCGTCTGGACGAGGAAGATGCTGGCAAGGACGAA
This sequence comes from Gluconobacter sp. Dm-44, assembly GCF_018256175.1. Taxonomy (NCBI): domain Bacteria; kingdom Pseudomonadati; phylum Pseudomonadota; class Alphaproteobacteria; order Acetobacterales; family Acetobacteraceae; genus Gluconobacter; species Gluconobacter sp. Dm-44. The sequence goes on from NZ_JAERLZ010000003.1 coordinate 154,068, forward strand.
GAGACCCTCAAGGCCGACTACCGTCGTATTGCCGAGCGTCGCGTGAAGCTGGGTCTGCTGCTGGCTGAAATCGGCCGCAAGCAGGAAATCCAGGTTTCCCGTGAAGAGCTTCTGGGTGCGATGCAGCAGGAAGCCCAGCGTTATCCGGGTCAGGAACAGATGGTTTTCGAGTTCTTCTCCAAGAACCCGCAGGCCGTTGAAGGGCTCCGTGGCCCGATTCTGGAAAACAAGGTCGTCGATTACCTGATCGAACTGGCCGACGTCACCGACAAGGACGTGACGCCGGAAGAACTGGCAGAAATCCCGCCCGCCGAACTCTGATCTTTCGGCGTGGGAACCAGCGGGCACTCTTCGGGGTGCCCGTTTTTTCCTGCCTGCTCCCTTTGACGGAACGCCATGTCGGGTCCATGTTAGGGAGTAGAAGAAAGCCCATCGGGCATTGAGGAACAGACAGCATGGCCATTCGGGATCGTGATCCCCTCGAGGTGTTGAGCAACTCTCTGGTGCCGATGGTGGTCGAGCAGACTGCCCGCGGAGAGCGCGCTTTCGACATCTTTTCGCGTCTCCTTCAGGAGCGCATCATTTTCCTGACCGGACCCGTTTACGATCAGGTTTCCTCCCTGATCTGCGCGCAGCTTCTCTATCTTGAGAGCGTCAATCCTACCAAGGAAATCTCGTTTTATATCAACAGCCCGGGCGGCGTCGTTTCCGCCGGTCTCGCGATCTATGACACCATGCAGTACATCCGCTGCCCGGTCAGTACGGTCTGCATCGGTCAGGCCGCCTCCATGGGGTCACTGCTGCTCGCAGGTGGCGAGAAGGGGCATCGTTACGCCCTTCCGAATGCGCGCGTGATGGTCCACCAGCCGTCTGGCGGTGCGCAGGGACAGGCTTCGGACATCGAGATCCAGGCCCGCGAAATTCTCATCATCCGTCAGCGGCTGAACGAGATTTATCGCGAGCATACCGGTCAGACACTGGAGCAGATCGAGCAGAAGCTCGAACGTGACAGCTATCTTTCGGCGCATGAAGCCCGTGAGTTCGGCCTGATCGACAAGGTCGTTGAGCGTAATCCGCATGAGACGACCGCAGACCCGAGCTAAGGCGTTTCCAGTACGGGGAGCAGTTCTCCTCTTGGAACTGAAAAGCGGCATTCCGATGTGCCGCTTTTCGTGTCTTGGGGCTTTCAGGCTCCGGGGTTGCCGAAGGCTTTGACCTCGGCCTAAAGTTAAAGTTCTTTCGCATGTCTGCTGCGTGAATGCGGCCATGTCGTGCGTAAGGGAAAGGAAGCAGCAGTGAGCAACAAATCCGGCGATTCCAAGAACACCCTGTATTGCTCGTTCTGTGGGAAATCCCAGCACGAAGTCCGTAAGCTGATCGCGGGTCCCACGGTCTTCATCTGCGATGAATGTGTCGAGCTGTGCATGGATATCATCCGTGAAGAGCACAAGACCCATCTCGTGAAGTCGCGTGACGGCGTTCCGACGCCCAAGGAAATCTGCAAGGTTCTTGACGATTATGTGATTGGTCAGTTCGAGGCCAAGCGCGCGCTCTCCGTGGCTGTTCACAACCACTACAAGCGCCTCGCCCATGCCGCCAAAAGCACCGATGTCGAGATTGCGAAATCGAACATCCTGCTGATTGGCCCGACGGGTTCGGGCAAAACGCTGCTCGCCCAGACTCTGGCCCGTATTCTCGACGTTCCTTTCACGATGGCCGACGCCACGACCTTGACCGAAGCCGGTTATGTCGGTGAGGACGTGGAAAACATCATTCTCAAACTGCTCCAGTCCGCCGATTACAATGTGGACAGGGCGCAGCGTGGCATCGTCTATATCGACGAAATCGACAAGATTTCCCGCAAGTCCGACAATCCTTCCATCACGCGTGACGTGTCGGGCGAGGGCGTGCAGCAGGCGCTTCTGAAGCTCATGGAAGGCACAGTCGCTTCCGTGCCGCCGCAGGGTGGTCGCAAGCATCCGCAGCAGGAGTTCCTGCAGGTCGATACGACCAATATGCTCTTCATCTGTGGTGGAGCGTTCTCCGGTCTGGACAAGATCATCTCGGCCCGCGGTAAGGGTTCGGGGATCGGGTTTGGCGCGGATGTCCGTTCCGAAGACGAGCGACGCCTGGGAGCCATCCTTCAGAGCGTCGAGCCGGAAGATCTGCTGAAGTTCGGCCTTATTCCCGAATTTATCGGCCGTCTGCCGGTCATTGCTGCGCTGAATGATCTGGATGAAGCCGCGCTGATCCAGATCCTGAGCAAGCCTAAAAATGCTCTGGTGAAGCAGTATGGCCGTCTGTTCGAGATGGAAGGCGTCAAGCTGACCTTCACGGAAGACGCACTGGCTGCCATCGCCAAGCGTGCCATTGAGCGTAAAACCGGTGCGCGTGGACTGCGCTCAATCTTGGAAAACATCCTGCTTGGCACGATGTTCGATCTTCCCGGCCTTGAAGGGGTGGAGGAAGTCGTCATCAACCGCGAAGTGGCTGAAAGCAAGGCTCAGCCCGTGTATGTTTATGGGAAAGGTAAGTCCGAGCCCGCCGAACAGTCTGCGTAAAAATGGTTTCGGCTCTTGTGCCGGAGCCTTCGGGTTTCGACATAACTGACTGAGGTTGTCCCAATTCATGCCTCACAGGCATGAAAGAGATGCGATACCGACGCTGCAAAGCAGGTTGGTATCGCAAGATCGTCCCTCTGGAGATCAAGTGAATGACTGACGATACCAAGCCGAAAACCCGTCGCCGGACAAAAAAGACGGATGACGTGGTTGTTGCCGAAACTCCCGTAACGGTGTCCAAGAAAGCCGTTCGCAAGCCTCGCAAGGCTGCTGCACCCGCTGTTGTGGAAGCCGTTGAGGAGCCTGTGCGTCACGATGTGATGGCCGTTCTGCCATTGCGCAATATCGTGGTCTTCCCTCACATGATCGTGCCGCTGTTCGTCGGGCGTGAAAAGTCGGTGAAGGCGCTGGAGACCGTGACGCGTGAGAGCAAGCAGATCCTGCTTGTAGCGCAAAAGGATGTCTCTCTGGACGATCCGTCAGTGGATGATATCTACCGGTATGGTACGGTCTCGACCATTCTACAGCTTCTGAAGCTGCCGGATGGGACCGTCAAGGTTCTTGTCGAGGGGACGCGCCGTGTGCATATCACGCGTCTGTTCGATGTGGACGGACATTTCGAGGCTGAGATCGAGGAAATTCCCGAGGAAGCCGTGGATGCGGCTCCGGGAAGCGAGATCGAGGCATTGAGCCGTTCAACGGTTTCGCAGTTCGAGCAGTATATCAAGCTCAACAAGAAAATTCCGCCGGAAGTCATGGTCTCGATCAATCAGATCGAGGGGATTTCCAAGCTGGCCGACACAATTGCGAGCCACCTGAACCTCAAGATTTCCGAAAAGCAGGATATTCTGGAAACGGCGTCTCCCGCTCGTCGTCTGGAACAGGTTTTTGCTCATATCGAAACGGAAATTGGCGTTCTTCAGGTCGAGAAGCGCATCCGCAACCGCGTGAAGCGGCAGATGGAAAAGACCCAGCGCGAATATTACCTGAACGAGCAGCTTAAGGCGATCCAGAAGGAACTCGGCGAGGGCGAGGATGGCAAGGACGAAAACTCCGAGCTTGAAGAGAAGATCAACAAGACCCGCCTGAGCCGGGAGGCCAAGGAAAAGGCTCATGCCGAGCTGAAGAAGCTGCGTGGCATGAGCCCGATGTCGGCCGAGAGCACGGTGGTCCGCAACTATCTGGACTGGCTGCTGGGCATTCCCTGGAAGAAGCGCTCGAAGATCACGCGCGAGTTCCAGCATGCTGAAGACGTGCTCGAAGGTGAGCATTACGGTCTGGAAAAGGTCAAGGAACGTATTCTCGAATATCTGGCTGTGCAGACGCGTTCGCAGAAGCTCAAAGGACCGATCCTGTGCCTTGTCGGACCTCCAGGTGTGGGCAAGACCTCTCTGGCGCGTTCCATCGCCAAAGCAACCGGCCGGAACTACATCCGTATGTCACTGGGTGGCGTTCGGGATGAATCCGAAATCCGTGGCCACCGGCGGACATATATCGGCTCCATGCCAGGCAAGATCATTCAGGGCATGAAGAAGGCCCGGACGTCCAATCCGCTCTTTCTGCTTGATGAAATCGACAAGCTGGGCGCTGACTGGCGCGGTGATCCGTCTTCGGCGCTGCTTGAGGTGCTGGATCCGGAACAGAACGCTACGTTTGCCGATCATTATCTTGAAGTGGATTATGATCTGTCGGACGTGATGTTCGTCACGACGGCCAACAGTCTGAACATGCCCCAGCCGCTGCTGGATCGCATGGAGATCATTAACCTCTCTGGCTATACCGAAGATGAGAAAGTGCAGATCGCGCGCCGTCATCTTCTGGGCAAGCAGGCTGAGGCGCATAATCTCAAGCCAGATGAATGGACGGTCACGGATGATACGATCCGCGAACTGATCCGGGCTTATACCCGGGAAGCCGGTGTGCGAAATCTTGAGCGCGAACTTGCCAAGCTGGCGCGCAAGACGGTCAAGGAAATCATCACGACCGGCGTCAAGCATGTCGAGATCACGCCAAAAAACCTTGAGAAATATGCGGGTGTCCGTCGTTTCCGTCACGGTGAGACTGAGACGGAGGATATGGTTGGCGTCGTGACAGGTCTGGCCTGGACGCAGGTTGGCGGCGAGATCCTGACGATCGAAAGCGTGATGGTTCCCGGCAAGGGGAACGTCAAGCAGACCGGCAAGCTTGGCGAAGTTATGCAGGAAAGTATTTCTGCTGCGCTCTCCTATGTCCGTTCGCGGGCTCAGGAATTCGGAATCCGGCCGCCCCTGTTCGAGAAGAGGGATATCCATATCCATCTTCCAGAAGGGGCAACGCCCAAGGACGGTCCGTCCGCTGGTATTGCGCTTGCGACGTCTCTGGTGAGCATCATGACGCAGATTCCCATCCGCAGGGATGTGGCCATGACGGGTGAGATCACCCTCAGGGGCAGGGTTCTGGAGATCGGCGGGCTCAAGGAGAAGCTGCTGGCCGCCCTGCGGGCAGGGATCAAGACGGTCCTGATTCCCGCGGATAACGAGAAGGATCTGGCGGAAGTGCCGGACAATGTCCGTCACGCACTCAAGATCATTCCCGTGAGCCATGTGGACGAAGTGCTCAAGATTGCGCTGACTCGTATGCCGGAAGCCATTGAATGGGATGAAAATGTTGATCCCATCAGTGAAATAACGGTGGATAAAGCGGCTCCGCAGGCACTTCCCCACTAACACGGACGATCTTCTGCGATTCTGGCAGTTGACGCCGGAAAAATCCGCTTCATAGTGCGGCCGCAGATCGAACAAGGCGCCTGAGCCAGAAGGGACTCATTTGAGCCCGGCTCAGGCGCTCTAACACCAGAAAGGCACATCATGGAGAAGCCCCTCAACAAGCAGGAACTGATCGCCGCCGTTGCAGACGCTGCCGATCTTCCGAAGGCAAAGGCCAGCGAAGTTGTCGATGCGGTGTTCAGCACGATCGAAGCGACGCTTGCCAAGAAGCAGGAAGTCCGTCTCGTCGGCTTCGGCAGCTTCGTGACCGCAACGCGTAAGGCCGCCAAGGGCCGTAACCCGCGTACGGGCGAAGAGATCGACATTCCGGCATCCACCTCTGTCCGCTTCAAGCCGGGCAAGGGTCTGAAGGACGCCGTGAGCTGAGAAAGCTCACAAAACGGTTCCGGGTGGCTTTACCGCCATCCGGAACCGTGTATATAGACCTCACAAACATTCTGAGGGCGATTAGCTCAGCGGTAGAGCGTCTCGTTTACACCGAGAGGGTCGGCGGTTCAATCCCGTCATCGCCCACCATTATGAATACAATGCAGCCATGAACTGGCGTTTCGAATACCATGAAACGCTCGGCTCCACTTCCGATCTGTGCAAAATCAGAGCTGAGGCTGGTGAGCCCGAATATCTGGCTATTCAAGCTTTTTCCCAGACATCAGGCCGTGGTACGCGCGGACGAACTTGGGCTGATCCGGGGGGAAACCTTGCGATCTCTCTCCTGTTCCGGCCTGCTGAGCCTATGCCGTTCATAGAAGCTCTTCCATTCCTCACTGCAGTGGCTCTTTACGAGACGGCCGCGCATTTCTGTCCTGCCGCTGTGGGGCCGACGCCTTTCATGGTGAAGTGGCCCAATGATCTGCTGTTGGATGGCCGGAAGATGGCTGGTGTCCTGATCGAGACGGGCGGACCACAGGGCAGGCCGTGGGTTGTCGTGGGAATCGGCGCCAATCTGACGCAGGCTCCCGAGATCCCCGGTCGCCGTCTCGCCGCGCTTTCCGAAAAAACGGCTGCCCCATCCGCAAAGGCATTTGGCGAAATTCTGGTCGCGCAGATCGAGCGTTGGACCAACATTCTGGCGGTGCAGGGCTTTGCACCGGTCCGGGCTGCCTGGCTGGCCCGCGCACACCCCGTTGGGTCGCGGCTTGCGGTTCAGGGTTGTGAAACCTATATTACAGGTTCGTTTTCAGGGCTCGACGCGCAGGGACGCCTGCTGCTCACCCTTCCCAACGGTGAAACCATTCCGGTTGTAACCGGCGATATCCTGCTGGACTGAAGGACCGGACCGCAACGTGCTTCTCGTCATTGATGCTGGAAACACCAACATCGTGTTCGCTGTACACGACGGAGAGTCGTGGCTCGGGCAATGGCGAATCTCGACGAACGAAGCACGGACGGCGGATGAATATGCTGCCTGGCTTCTGACGCTTTTTGACCGGCGCGGTCTGGATGCGACAAAGATCAGTCGCGCCATTATCGGGACCGTGGTTCCTGTTGCGCTGTATGAACTGCGCCGTTTCTGTCGTGAATGGCTGGATGTCGTGCCTCTTGTCGCCAATGCAAGGCTGGACTGGGGCATTGATGTTCTTGTGGACAATCCGAACGAACTGGGTGCGGACCGGCGTCTGAATGGTCTGGCAGGCCGTGAATTTTATGGCACACCCCTGATCGTTGTTGATTTCGGTACCGCGACGACATTCGATGTGGTCAACACGGCGGGTCAGTTCTGTGGGGGGGCGATTGCTCCGGGTGTGAACCTGTCGATCGACGCGCTACACCGGGCCGCCGCACGATTGCCCCGCATGAGCATTGGCCGTCCTTCCACGGCGATTGGCCGCAATACGAGTGTTGCGATGCGCTCCGGTCTGTTCTGGGGCTATGTCGGCCTCGTCGAGGGACTGATCCGTCGTATTTCCGATGAAATGGACGCAAAGCCAACAGTGATCGCAACAGGCGGTCTGGCTCCACTGTTCTCTGAGGGAACGCCACTTTTTGATGTGCTGGCGCCCGATCTGACGCTGGATGGCCTGCGCCTTCTGGCGGACCGCAACACGGGTCCGCCGCTTTCTTATTCCCCTGAGCGCCCGCAGGGCGTTGGGCAATGACTCACGTTTTAATTTTATATCGTATCTGCAAGGAACCATCATGACGGAAAAACCGGACGGTTTGTCTTTCCTGCCCTTGGGCGGGACGGGCGAGATCGGCATGAATTTCAATCTCTACTGCCTGACAAAGAATGGTCGCGACACCTGGCTTGCCATCGATTGCGGCATCGGATTTTCGGGCAACGACACACCCGAAGCCGAAGTGCTAATGCCGGACCCGACCTTCATCGCGGATCGCGCTCGGGACCTGTGCGGTCTGGTGATTACGCACGCGCATGAAGACCATCTGGGTGCCGTGGCGCATCTGTGGCCGTATCTGCGCTGCCCGGTTTATGCAACGCCGTTTGCGGCGGCTGTTCTGCGGCGCAAATTGCAGGAAGCGCATCTGAACAATCAGGTGAAGATCCATGTCATTCGTCCGGCTTCGCGTTTTGAAGTTGGACCGTTCGATCTTCAGTTTGTGTCCGTCACGCATTCCGTCGCCGAGGCTCAGGCTGTGGCACTGCGGACGCCGCATGGCCTGATCGTTCATACGGGTGACTGGAAGCTGGACGAGAACCCGCTTGTTGGCCCGGTGACGGATCTTGAGACGTTCGGCAAGCTGGGCGACGAAGGCGTTCTGGCTATGGTCGGTGACAGCACCAATGTGCTCAAGCCCGGTAAGTCTGAATCCGAAGCAGACGTCCGCAAGGGCCTGACGGATCTGATTATGGGGCTGGAAGGCCGCATCGCCGTGACGTGCTTCGCCAGTAACGTGGCACGTGTCGAGAGCATCGCTAAGGCGGCTCAGGCGTCGGGGCGTGTGGTCATGATCGTCGGACGCTCGCTGCGTAACCTTGAGACGGCCGCACGTGAATGCGGCTATTTTCAGGACCTGCCGCCGTTCCTGACCGAGCAGGACGCGCGGGATGTGGATGATGACAGCCTGTTGATGATCATCACGGGCAGTCAGGGCGAGCCGCGCTCGGCCTTGTCCCGAATTGCGTCTGACACGCATCCGAACATTGCCCTCGGTGAGGGTGATACGGTGATCTACAGTTCGCGGATGATCCCGGGCAACGAGCAGGCCGTTATGGCCGTGCAGGACAATCTGTCGCGCCGTGGCGTGACGGTCCTGACGGACAAGGACGCCAAGGTCCACACGTCCGGCCATGCCACCAGCGAAGACATTCGCACGCTCTATCGGATTGTCCGTCCGAAATACAGCATTCCGACCCACGGCGAATGGCGTCACCTGACGGCTCATGCCGCGCTGGCGCATGAAATGGGTTCCGAGCCGATCCTGCTGGAAGACGGCGATATCCTGAACCTTTCACCGGGTGAGGTGAAGGTTGTTGATACGGCGCCGACGGGCCGTCTGGCCTTGGACGGGGGTCGTCTGCTGCCCATGACGGGTGGTGTTCTGGCTGCGCGTCGCAAGATGCTGTTCAACGGCATCGTGCTGGCGAGTTTTGCCGTCGATGACGAAGGTTATGTCATTGGTGAGCCCAAGATCAGTGCGCCGGGCCTGCTGGAATCCGACGATCCCGAAAGCATCCGGATTCAGGAAGAGTTTGCCGACTCTATCGATCAGATCCCCGATGAACTGCGTCAGGACGATGCAGCCTTCCGGGATGCGGCCAAAACGGCCCTGCGTCGTGCTCTGGGGCGCAAGCTTCAGAAGCGTCCGCTTGTCGATGTTCATCTGCTGCGCGTCTGAGAGAAGTAACACATGCGTTTGACGAAAGCCTTTCAGCCAACGCTGAAGGAAATTCCGGCCGAGGCGCAGATCGCGTCTCATCGCCTGATGCTGCGGGCTGGCCTTGTGCGCCAGACCTCTTCGGGCATCTATGCCTGGCTGCCGGCAGGCCTGCGGGTTCTGCGCAATATCGAGCAGATCGTCCGCGAAGAGCAGGACGCGATTGGCGCACAGGAAGTCCTGATGCCGACGCTCCAGTCCGCCGATCTGTGGCGCCGCTCTGGGCGTTATGACGCTTATGGTCCGGAAATGCTCCGGATTCAGGATCGTCATGGCCGTGATCTGCTGTACGGGCCGACGAACGAGGAAATGATCACGGATATCTTCGGAGCGTCCGTGAAATCCTACAAGGATCTACCCAAGGCGCTTTATCACATCCAATGGAAGTTCCGTGACGAGGTGCGTCCCCGTTTCGGCGTGATGCGCGGGCGTGAGTTCCTCATGAAGGATGCCTATTCCTTTGATGCGACATACGAGGATGCCGTCGCCAGCTACCGCCGGATGATGCTGTCTTATCTGCGTATCTTCCAGCGTCTGGGTGTTCGGGCTGTTCCGATGGTCGCCGATACGGGACCGATCGGTGGTGATCTGAGCCACGAATTCCTCGTTCTTGCTCCAACGGGTGAAAGCGGCGTCTTCTTCGATGCCGCACTTGAAGAGCAGGACTGGCTGGGTCGTCCGGTCGATTGTGACGATCACGAAAGTCTCGCCACATTCTTCTCAACCGTGACCGATCATTACGCGGCCACGGATGAGAAGCACGATGAGGCCGAATGGGCCAAAATCCCGGAGGAGCGCAAGCGAGAAGGCCGCGGGATCGAAGTCGGTCACATCTTCTATTTCGGTACGAAGTACACGGAATCGATGGGTATTGAAGTGATCGGCTCTGACGGGGCGTCGTTCCATCCGCAGATGGGGTCCTACGGCATTGGTGTGTCGCGTCTGGTCGGCGCAATCATCGAGGCGTCGCATGATGAGGCCGGCATTATCTGGCCCGCATCGGTCGCGCCATATCGTGCGGCAATCCTGAATCTGCGTCAGGGTGATGAGGCCTGCGATGCGATTTGTGAGAGCATTTACGGCACCGATCCTGAGAACCTGTTGTATGATGACCGCTCGGACCGCGCGGGTGTGAAGTTCAACGATGCGGATCTGATGGGACATCCCTGGCAGATCATCGTCGGACCGCGCGGCGCCAAGGAAGGCAAGGTCGAGCTCAAGCAGCGTGCTACAGGCGAGCGGTTTGAGCTGTCGGTCGAAGAGGCTCTGGCCAAAATCGGAGCTGCCTGATGTTCGGCCGCTTTGAGCGCATGGTGGCGGGACGGTATCTCCGTGCCCGCCGTGGCGAACGTTTCGCTTCGATCATCGCCATTTTCTCCCTGATCGGGATTGCGCTCGGAGTGGCGACTCTCATCATCGTCATGTCGGTGATGAACGGCTTTAAGGCCGATCTGATGGGACGCATCCTCGGGCTGCACGGTGATCTAACCGTGTATGGCTATGGACGTCCTATCGAAGTTTATGAAAACGACGTGGCCGCCATCCGGCAGGTTCCGGGTGTAAAATCCGTCATTCCCATGGTGCAGGGAACCGTACTGGTGGAGGCGGGGCGTTTCTCGTCCGGAGCGGAAATGCAGGGCGTGTCCCAACAGTCGCTCCGGGACTGGACGGCGCTGAGTAGCGGGATCATCGCGGGAAGCCTGAACAATTTCACGGGCGATGACGCGGTTGCGATCGGAACGACGATGGCTGATCGGGCCGGGCTGACAATCGGCTCTCCGATCACGCTTCTGTCGCCAGACGGGCAGGCGACGCCGTTCGGAACGATGCCACGGGTGAAAACCTATCATGTGGCTGCCATTTTCGATGCCAACTGGAACGATTATAATTCCAGCATCGTCCTGATGCCGCTTCCTGCCGCACAGAAATTCCTGATGCTGGGGTCTTCGGCGGTTTCCCTCATTCAGGTTTCGACGGATGATCCGTCCAATGTCCAGCCGACGCGCAAGGCGATTGCCGAGCGTCTGGAAGATCCGCGTTTGAGGGTGCTGGACTGGACGCAGAGCGCCAATGGTTTTCTGGATGCGGTCACGGTCGAGCAGAACGTCATGTTCCTGATCCTGACGCTTATCATTCTTGTTGCGGCGTTCAATGTGATTTCGTCGCTGATCATGATGGTCAAGGATAAGACGCGCGATATCGCGGTGCTGCGGACGCTTGGTGCGAGCCGGGGCGCGATCATGCGGATTTTCCTCATGTGCGGCGCATCTGTCGGAATTGTCGGAACCGTAACTGGGTCCGCGCTGGGGATTGCTTTTGCGCTGAACATTGAGCGGATTAGACAGTGGCTTCAGTCTCTGACGGGAACCAATCTGTTCAACCCGGAAGTCTATTTTTTGGAGCGTCTGCCCGCGAAACTGGTGTGGTTTCAGGTGTGGGAAGTGATCGGAATGTCTCTGGCGCTTTCGCTTCTGGCGACGCTTTATCCATCCTGGCGCGCGGCCAGAACCGATCCGATCGAGGCCCTGCGTCATGAATGACCGTTCAGTCGGGGCAAGTGCCCTGCGTCTTGAGGGACTGAAACGCCGTTTCCGGTCGGGCGAAGAGACGCTTGAAATCCTGAGCGGTGCCGAATTCGAGCTTCGGGCTGGCGAAATCGTGGCTCTCGTTGCACCGAGCGGCACTGGAAAGTCTACTCTTCTGCATCTTGCAGGTCTTCTGGAAGCCCCGTCCGAAGGGACAGTTTTTGTGGCCAATCGCCCGGCAAGTGGATTGAGCGATACACTACGCACGGCGATCCGGCGGGATCAGATCGGGTTTGTGTACCAGTTTCATCATCTTCTGAGTGAGTTCACGGCCTGCGAAAACGTCATGCTGCCGCAGCTCATTGCTGGCGTTTCTCCGAAGCAGGCTCGCGCACGCGCCAAGGATTTGCTCGGCCGTTTTGGACTCTCTCATCGCCTTGAATCTCTGCCCGGTCGTCTGTCCGGAGGGGAGCAGCAGCGGACTGCGATTGCGCGTGCGCTGGCCAATCAACCCAAACTGCTTCTGGCAGACGAGCCGACGGGCAATCTGGATATCGGCACGGCGGATCATGTGTTCGGAGAGCTTCTGCGCGTTGTGCGGGAAGAGGGCGCAGCAGCGCTGATTGCCACGCATAACGACGAACTGGCCTCACGAATGGACCGGACCGTGACATTGCGGGATGGGAGACTGGTTTCGCTGTAGGGCGCTGAATTGGAGCGACAGGTCTCAAAAACCCCTGCATCCGATGTCCGTCCCTGATAGACTTGCGGCATGTCTCATGCCGATTTTGTTCATCTCAGAAATCACTCTGCCTATTCCCTGAGCCAGGGCGCAATCCGGATTCCGGACCTCGTGAGTCTGGCCGCTAAAAATGCCATGCCCGCCGTGGCCCTTACGGATAGCGGCAATCTCTTCGGAGCGCTTGAGTTCTCGCTCTACTGTCGAAGCAACGGTGTGCAGCCGATCGTGGGCTGCCAGATTTCGCTTCCACCCCGCTCGACCAAACCGGGAGCGGCTTCCGAGCCTCTGGTTATTCTGGCGCGGAACGAAGAAGGTCTCGCAAATCTTCAGATACTGTCTTCCGAAGGGTTTCTGAACGGCGATCCTGCTGATCCCTCAATCGCGATAGAATTTCTCTGCCAGCATGCGGCAGGGCTGTTTCTGCTGACGGGCGGCAATCGCGGCCCGATCAACAGGCTGATCTTGGAAGAGCAGAAGTCTGAGGCAAAAGCACTTTTGACACGGTTGGAAGAGGCTTTCCGGGGGAATATCGCAGTCGAACTGAACCGACTTGGAGAGGCTGGGGAGCAGGAGGTCGAGAGCGTTCTCATCCCGATGGCGGACGAGATGAACATTCCTCTGGTGGCGACCAATGAGTGCTTCTTCCCCAAGCCTGAAATGCACGAGGCCCATGATGCGCTTTTGTGCATCGCGCAGGGACGGACCATTGCAGAAGACGATCGCTGGCATGTCTCTCCGCAGGCGTGGTTCAAAACCCCTGCGGAAATGCGGGCTGTTTTTCATGATTTGCCAGAGGCCTGCGACAACACGCTGATTATTGCGCAAAAATGTGCCGTGGCAGCCTGTACGCGCAAACCGCTTCTGCCAATCTGCCCGAAGGTCCGGGAAGGCTCGACGGAAGAAGAGACCCTGCGCGCCATGGCTTGGGAAGGGCTGGAAAAGCGCCTGGAAGCGGTCAATGCGGACGAGGAAAAACGTAAGCTTTACTCCGAACGTCTGCAGGTTGAACTCGATATTATCGCGGGAATGGGTTTCCCCGGTTACTTCCTGATCGTTGCCGACTTTATTCAGTGGGCGAAAGCGCACGACATTCCGGTCGGCCCGGGGCGTGGGTCAGGCGCAGGGTCGCTTGTGGCCTATGCGCTGACGATTACGGATATTGATCCCATTCCGTTTGGATTGCTGTTTGAGAGGTTTCTAAACCCCGAGCGTGTGTCCATGCCGGATTTCGATATCGACTTCTGTCAGGACCGTCGCGATGAGGTGATCCGTTATGTGCGCGAGGAATACGGCGGAAGCCGGGTGGCGCAGATCATCACCTTCGGAAAACTCCAAGCCAAGGCAGCGGTGCGGGACGTGGGCCGTGTGTTGGGGCTGCCTTATGGCATGGTCAATCGTGTTGCCGAACTGATCCCGAACAATCCGGCCAAGCCTGTATCGCTTTCGGACGCGATTGACGGAGAGCCGCGGCTTCAGGAAATGCGCGACAGTGATGAGTCGCTCAAACGCCTGATGGAAATCGCGTTGCAGCTCGAAGGGCTGTACCGTCACGCCTCCACCCATGCTGCAGGTGTGGTGATTGGTGATCGGGAACTGGTGGAACTCGTCCCACTGTATCGCGACCCGAAGAGCGACATGCTCGTGACGCAGTACAATATGAAGTATGTCGAGCAGGCCGGTCTGGTGAAGTTCGACTTCCTCGGCCTGACCACGCTTACGATCCTTAAGCGTGGTCTGGATTTCCTTAAAGAACAGGGTATTACAGTCGATCTCTCACGGATTCCGCTGGATGATGCCAAAACCTTCGAGATGCTGGCCAAGGGCGATACCGCCGGTGTGTTCCAGTTCGAAGGCGCCGGCATGCGCGACATGCTCAAGCAGATGGCGGCCAGCAGGCTCGAAGATCTGATTGCGGGCGTCTCGCTGTACCGTCCGGGACCAATGGCCAATATTCCGGATTACTGCCGACGCAAGCACGGCGAGCATTGGGAGCCTCCGCACGAGGAAATCCGCGACATTCTTGAAGAGACCTATGGCATCATGGTTTATCAGGAACAGGTCATGCAGATCGCGCAGAAGATGGCGGGCTACAGTCTGGGTGGCGCTGATCTGCTGCGGCGCGCGATGGGCAAGAAGATTGCCTCTGAAATGGAAAAACAGCGCGCGATTTTCACGGAAGGTGCCACAGCCCGCGGTATTCCGCAGGATAAGGCAGTCGAAGTCTTTGATCTTATGGCTCGTTTTGCCGATTACGGCTTCAACAAGTCGCATGCGGCTGCCTATGCGCTGGTGTCCTATCAGACGGCCTGGATGAAAGCGAACCATCCTGTGGCGTTCCTTGCCGGCTGCATGTCTCTGGCACGGGAAAAAACTGACAAGCTGGCAGCATTGTGTCAGGAAGCGCGCCGGATGAAAATTCCCGTGTTGCCCGTTGATATCAATAAATCTATGGCAGATTTTTCCATCGAGATGATGGAGGACGGACAACAGGGTATTCGCTATGCGCTTTCCGCGATCAAGCGTGTAGGAGCCGTGGCGATGGAAAGTGTCGTTGCTTCGCGCGGGGATCGTCCGTTTCAGGATCTGACGGATTTCTCGGAACGCTGTGATCCGAAGAGCCTGAACAAGATCCAGATCGAAAGTCTTGCAAAAGCTGGAGCTTTCGACAGTCTTCTTAAAGAGAGGCACATTGTTTTTGCCAGCGCTGACATTCTCCTGCGACGGGCTCAGGCGCGTGCTCAGGAAGAAAAAGTAGGTCAGACGGGCCTGTTTGGTGGCGCTGGGCAGGAACGTGAAATCCTGCGCCTGAACGAGGGGCGGCCGTGGCCGGATTTCGAGCGTCTTTCGCTTGAGGCTTCGTCTATTGGTTTTCACATGAGCGCCCATCCGCTCGATGCCTATCGCAGCGTGTTGCGAAGGCTTGGGGTCACACCCTCTAACGCTCTGGAAAATGCTGCAAAAACAGGCACTACGCGCGTCAAGATTGCAGGCTGTGTCGTCGATCGGAAGGAACGACCGACCCGGACCGGCAAAAAGATGGCGTGGGTCAATCTGTCCGATAGCGGCGGAGGATGCGAGGTCACGCTCTTCTCGGAAACGCTGATTTCCTGCCGGGATCTGCTGGTGGCCGGCCAGGCCATTCTGGTGAATGCCGAACTCAAGATTGACGGGGATGCGCTGCGGATTACGGCTCAGAGCGTCATTGATCTTGAGGCCGCGGCGGCGGCAGAGCGGTCAGAAATTCGAGTCTGGTTGAAGCAGGAAAGTGCTCTGTCCGAACTCACGGCGCTTCTGGAAGAAGTTCAGGGTGGATTTGGTCGGGTGAAGCTCCTGCCGTCCGTCGAGGAAACGCAGGACGTGGAAATCTCCATTCCGGGGCTGTATCGCGTGACCCCCCGTCTGGCGGAGCGGCTGCGGACAATTCGCGGCGTGGAAAAAGCGCAGCAGGTCTGATCCTGCGTGTGGATATTGTGTGAAATCCTGCGGACAGACCTTGCGTCCGCAGGGATTTTCCGCCATATCGCGACCGTTCTTTGTCGGGATCTGTCCTGACGGGAGCAATCCGCACGCATGGCTCTCGGGTTTTCTGGTGTCCTTTAAGGGGACGTTGCCATGCGGAGGTTCAACCAGACGCAAGGAATTCTGAATCATGGCAATGCCTGATTTCACCATGCGCCAGCTGCTCGAAGCCGGCGTTCATTTCGGTCACCACACCCGTCGCTGGAACCCGGCCATGGCGCCGTACCTGTTCGGTGTGCGCAACCAGGTTCACATCATCGACCTGCAGCAGACGGTTCCGATGCTGGACCGCGCCCTGAAGGTTGTCCGTGACACCGTTGCCAATGGTGGCCGCGTTCTGTTCGTTGGCACCAAGCGCGCTGCGGCTGACCATGTTGCTGAAGCTGCACAGCGTTGCGGCCAGTACTACGTCAACCACCGCTGGCTCGGCGGCATGCTGACCAACTGGAAGACCATCACGGGCTCCATCAAGCGTCTGCGCCAGATCGACGAAATGCTGGCTGGCGGCACGGCTGGCCTGACGAAGAAGGAAGTTCTCGACATCACGCGTGACCGCGAGAAGCTCGAGCGTTCCCTCGGCGGCATCAAGGAAATGGGTGGCCTGCCCGACCTGCTGTTCGTGATCGACACGAACAAGGAAAAGCTGGCGATCGAAGAAGCCACGAAGCTTGGCATTCCGGTCATCGGCGTTCTGGACAGCAACTCCAACCCTGCTGGCGTGACCTATCCGATCCCGGGCAACGATGACGCCATCCGCGCCATCACCCTGTATTGCGATCTGGTTTCCGGTGCGGTTCTCGACGGTATTTCCGCCGAGCTGGCTGCTTCGGGTCAGGACATCGGTGCTGCCGAAGAACTGCCGGCTGAGACGGCTGTTCTGGAAGCCGCCGCTGCTGAAGGCGCAGAAGCTCCCGCTTCCGCAGGCTGAACAGACTGCCGGGGTCCGGTCATGGAAAACGGCAACTGAAACATGGCATGCGGTCGGGCGAGTTCGTCCGGCCGCATGATCTTTTTTGAGGGATGAGATAAATGGCAGAAATCACAGCAGCCCTGGTTCGCGAACTGCGCGAAGCCACTGGCGCAGGCATGATGGATTGCAAGAAGGCCCTGACGGAAGCTGCAGGCGACATGGACGCCGCCATCGACTGGCTGCGCACGAAGGGTCTGTCCCAGGCTGCAAAGAAGTCCGGCCGTACGACGGCTGAAGGTCTGGTCGGCGTTGTGTCTGGCAAGAACCGCGCCGCTATGGTCGAAGTCAACGCCGAGACGGACTTCGTGGGCCGTAACGAAGCCTTCCAGGCATTCGTCGAGCAGGTTGCTCATGTTGCTCTCGAAGTCGGTGACGATCTGGACACCATCAAGGCTGCCAAGGTTCCGTCCGGCCGTACGGTTGCTGACGAACTGACGCACCTGATCGCAACGATTGGCGAGAACATGGCCATCCGTCGCGCCAAGGTCCTGTCGGTCGAGTCCGGCGTTGTTGCCAGCTACGTTCACAGCGCCCTGCGTCCGGGTATCGGCAAGATCGGCGTTCTCGCCGCTCTCGAGGCTCCGTCCGAGTCCGACGCGCTGCTGACGCTGGGTCGCCAGATTGGCATGCATGTTGCAGCAACCCGTCCGGCTGCACTGGATGTTGCCAGCGTCGATCCGGAGTCCCTGGAGCGTGAGCGCGCTGTTCTGATCGAGCAGGCTCGTGAGTCCGGCAAGCCGGAAGCCATTATTGAGAAGATGGTCGAAGGCCGTATCCGCAAGTTCTATGAAGAAGTCGTTCTTCTGGAGCAGGTGTGGGTTCTGGACGGCGAAAGCCGCGTGTCCAAGGTTGTCGAGAAGGCTGGCGCAAAGCTGGCTGGTTTCGAGCGCTTCCAGCTCGGTGAAGGCATCGAGAAGGAAGAGAGCGACTTCGCTGCTGAAGTCGCTGCAGCCGCTGGCACCAAGTAAGATTTTCCGTTTCTGCCCTGAGCCGGGTCTGTCTGGTTCAGATCGGACGTGAAAGTCTGTAAAAAGGCCCCCGTGCGCTCTGGCGTGCGGGGGCCTTTTTGTTTTTGGCCAGTGCGGAGGGATTAGGGATGGAATGGGAAGCGGCAGCTCTGGTTCTGTCGGTTCGGCCTTATGGCGAGGGCAGTGCGCTGGTCCATCTGTTTAGCGAGGAGCAGGGTGTTTCGCACGGAATGGTGCGGGGCGGGGCGTCACGTCGGCAGGCATCCCTGTGGCAGACGGGCAATCTGGTTATGGCGCGCTGGAGGGCGCGACTGGCGGACCAGCTCGGTACACTGACAGCCGAGCCCGTGCAGTGCGTAGCAGGGCGTATTCTGGATGCGCCGCTCCAGCTTGAGATGGTGAGCAGTGCGTGTGCTCTGGTGGATGGAGCACTGCCGCAGGGTGAGGCGCATCCGGAACTGTTCATGCGGCTGGTGCGACTTCTGACGCTGATCAGTGTGGCTCCGGATCCGGCCCCGATGGGCGCCTATCTGCGTTGGGAAAGCCAGCTTCTGGCCGGACTGGGCTATGGGCTTGATCTTTCGGACTGTGCTGTGACGGGCGCGCGGGAAGATCTGGTATATGTGTCTCCCCGTTCCGGCCATGCCGTGAGTCAGAACGGCGCGGGAGAGTGGCGGGACCGTCTGTTGCCGTTGCCCGCGTTGATGATGAATGAAGCAGACGACGGGACGCCTGAAGACTGGAAAAATGGCCTTGCGCTGACAGGACATTTCCTGTCGCGTTGGGTCTTCGGTGTGCGGCACCAGCCCCTGCCAGCAGCACGGGAGCGGCTGGTTGATTATGTGCAGCGGCTTCAGGTCGTTCCCCCGGATCAGACGATGGACCCCACTCAGTAAAAGACGTGACTGGGGCCGGGACGCAGGCCGCTGACAACATCCACGTCGGCCGTACTCGCCCAGACGGACCAGTCCCAGCCGGGATGCTGATTAATTTCGGCAGTCATGCGCTGTTCCTGTGCAAGATCGACCGGATGACTGGCCCTGTAGGCAGCGTAGGCAGTCTTGTCGCCCATATAGACGCAGCCACAGGCGATAGGATCGGCATAAAGCAGGACCGGTTGCCCGTTTTGCATGCGATAGGCCAGTGTGTCGGGGGGCAGGAGGTTCATCATGGCCCAGCGTGCCGTTGTGTCGGCCGGGTGCGCTGTAAAGCCTGCCAGCGCGAGAGACATCTCGGCTTTCTGGATCGGACGGTATGGTGAACAGGCGGCCGTGCCGACAAGGAGGGCGCTGGACAGAAGGGCACGCCAGTGTCTAAGTCCTGCTCGAAAAAGGGGAGCGCTATGGGAACGGATCTGGCTGGTCATATCGAGGATACCAAGCTCGCTGAGGCTCTGAGCGAGCGATATATTGCGTATGCGATGTCGACAATCATGTCGCGTTCCCTTCCGGACGTGCGTGATGGCCTGAAGCCGGTCCACCGCCGCCTCCTTTATGCGATGCAGCAGTTACGCCTTGATCCCACATCAGGGTTTAAAAAGTGTGCACGTGTCGTCGGTGACGTGATCGGTAAATTCCATCCGCATGGCGACGCGTCCGTTTATGAGGCGCTGGTGCGTCTGGCACAGGATTTTGCGGTCCGTTATCCGCTGGTCGAGGGGCAGGGCAACTTCGGCTCCATCGACGGCGATGGCGCGGCAGCCATGCGATATACCGAAAGCCGCCTGACGGAAGTTGCGCAGGCGCTTTTGGACGGTATTCAGGACGATGCGGTCGATTTCCGTGCGACCTACGATAACGAAGATCACGAACCGATCGTACTGCCGGGAATGTTCCCGAACCTGCTGGCCAATGGCGCGGCAGGCATTGCCGTGGGCATGGCGACGAGCATTCCGCCGCATAATGCCGCCGAAATCTGCCGGGCCGCCAAACTCCTGATCGAAAACCCGGATGTGACGATCGCCGAACTGGTGGATCTGATTCCGGGGCCGGATTTCCCCACGGGCGGCATTCTGGTGGAAGAGCGCGATTCCATTATCCGCTCTTACGAAACGGGTCGTGGCAGCTTCAGAACGCGCGCGCGCTGGGAAGTTGAACAGGGCCGGTTTGGCACCTGGATGATCATCGTCACCGAGATCCCCTATCAGGTGCAGAAATCGCGCCTGATCGAGCAGATCGCGGACCTGATGGAGCAGCGCAAACTGCCGCTTCTGGGCGATGTGCGGGACGAGAGCACGACCGATATCCGCCTTGTGCTGGAGCCCAAGACCAAGGGCGTCGAGCCTGAAGTCCTGATGGAGACGCTGTTCCGCAATACGGCGCTTGAGAACCGTTTCAGCCTGAACATGAATGTTCTGGGCGGGGATCGCGTTCCGGGTGTGTTGTCTCTGAAAGAGGTTCTGCGGGCATGGCTGGACCATGTGCACGAAGTGCTGGTGCGGCGGTCGAATCATCGTCTGGCAGCGGTACTGCGACGGCTGGAGATCCTTGAAGGTTTCCTCGCGGTTTATCTGAACCTCGACGAGGTCATCCGCATTATCCGCGAGGAAGACGAACCCAAAGCCAGCCTGATGGAGACGTTCAGCCTGACGGATATTCAGGCTGAAGCCGTGCTGAACATGCGCCTGCGCTCTCTGCGTCGGCTGGAGGAAATGGAAATCCGGCGCGAGCGGGACAAGCTTGCTGACGAGCAGAAGGCGCTTGAAACGCTGCTGGGTTCGGAGCGTCGGCGCTGGACGCGGATCTGTAAGGATCTGGATGGCACCATCAAGAAGTTCGGCTCCGGCCCGCTTGGGGACCGGCGCACGCTTATTGCGGCGGCACCGGAACCCATTGATATTTCCGCAGCATTGGAAATCGACCGTGAACCGCTCACGGTTCTGCTGTCCCGCGAGGGATGGATCAGGGCGATGAAAGGCCACGGCCTCGATCCGCAGGGACATCGCTTCAAGGAAGGCGATGAAGGCTGGCTGTCGGTGGAATGCCAGAGCACAGACCGTCTGTGCCTGATCTCCAGCAGTGGCAAGGCCTATACCATCAAGGCGGCTGACCTGCCGCGCGGGCGCGGGTTCGGACAGCCGTTCCGGACCGTCGTGGAGGTGCCACAGGAAGACCGGGTTGTGACCCTTTTCCCGGTTTCAGACGAGGGACGTCGCCTGATCGCCTCTGCATCGGGACGCGGGATGATCGTGTCCGAAGCTGGGCTCGTGGCGGAAAAGCGGACGGGCAAGCAGGTCTTCAACGTCAAGGACGGGGATGAGGTGTTTGACTGTATTCCGGTGAGCGGTACGCATGTCCTGACTCTGGGGCAGAACAAGCGGGCACTGATTTTCCCGCTGGAACAGGTGCCGGAAATGACTCGGGGTGCCGGTGTCGCGTTCCAGAAACTGGGCGACAGCACATTGCGGGACATGCGGACCCTGACCCTGTCCGAGGGGCTGTTGTGGCAGGAAGGGCAGCGTGTTCGTGCAACGGCCGATCTGACGCCACTTGAAGGCCGCCGGGGAGCCGTGGGCCGCGCGGCCCCGCAATGGATGCTGCGTAAGGGCTAAGGGCAGTTAGGCCGGGAGTGTCCCGGCCAGCAGGCTCCAGTGCCCGTCCCGAAAAACTTCGGCAGGCCCGAAGGCGGCTTTATAAGCCATCTTTGGGCTGCCGGGGACGTAATAGCCCAGATACAGGTGCTCCAGTCCCATCCGGGCAGTCTGTTCGATCAGCCACAGGATCGAAAACGTTCCCCAAGATGCGGTCAGATCGCTAACGTCATAGAACGTGTAGACGGCGGACAGTCCATCCGAGAGACAGTCGGTCAGGCTGACACAGACCAGCGTTCCATCGGGGCGACGGAACTCGGCCAGAAACGTCTCGACCGGCGTGTTGGCGATCAGCTCGACATAGTCGCGCCAGCACATATGGGCCATGTCGCCATCGGGATGGCGGACAGCCTGATACATCTCAAACAGGCGGAACTGCTCGTCCGTGGGAACCGGAGGCACCATGTTGACGATAAGATCACTATGGCGATTGCTGATTTTTTTCTGGGTCCGGGTCGGGGCGAAGGTTGCGACCGGAATGCGCATGGGTGTGCAGGCGCGGCAGCCGACACAGACGGGCGCATAGGCGATGGCATGGCTGCGGCGGAACCCGGCCTGTGACAAGCGGTTATGTAAGGCAACGGCGTCAGGGCCGACCAGTTCGGTCAGAACCTTGCGCTCTGTCCGGTCGGGCAGGTAGGGGCACGGGGCCGGAGCCGTCGTGTAGAAGAGCTGTGGGCGGTGCTGCATGGAACGCTCTCCTTTTCAGATGACGGGCTGAAAGATGATCCTATCGCAAGGAGAGGGGATGGCGCATCCACGATCTTTGCGAAAGGATGACGAAAGATGATCCGCACGGATCGTCCGTAACAGGGAAATTTATGCTGCACTGGACCGTTTTCCATATTCTCGTGCAGATCCTGCGCTGGGCTCTTCCTCTTTTTGTGACGGTTCATGCCCTCGTTCACAAGCGGAACACGGCGTCCTGCACGGGATGGATCGGCATCTGCTGGATTGCGCCGTTTCTGGGTACGGTTCTGTATCTGATGTTCGGCATCAACCGCGTCCGGCGCCGGGCCCAGAAAATGGTGAACCGTCATCTGTGGGAAGGGCGCGACCCGCTAGCGCAGTACCGACAGACTGTGGACGGAACTCTGGCGCCACTTTCAAAAATGCTGGGCCGTCTGACGGAACGGCCCCTGATGCGGGGCAATTCCATCACCTGCCTGCATGATGGGGACAATGCCTATCCCGTGATGCTGGAGGCGATCGGGCAGGCGAAGACGTCGATCATTCTGTGCTCCTATATTTTTCGTGACGACAAAGTCGGCCAGCGTTTCGCGGAGGCATTGGTAGGGGCCAAACGGCGGGGCGTGGAAGTCCGTGTTCTGGTGGACGGGATCGGGAGCGGCTATTTCCGCTGCGGTATCGAACGTCGCCTGCGACGTGAGGGTGTGGCCTGCGCGCGCTTCATGCACTCGGTCTGGCCGTGGCGCATGCCGTTCATCAACCTGCGCAACCATCGCAAGATTCTCGTAGTGGACGGCACTATCGGCTTCATGGGCGGCCTGAACATCGGCGAGGAGAACATGCTCCGCCTGCGGACGAAACTGCCGGTGGCGGATACGCATTTCCGTCTGCAAGGGCCGATCGTGCATCAGCTTGCAGTCGCGTTCGCATGGGACTGGTCGTTCACCACAGGCGAAGAACTTCAGGGCGAGCGTTATCTGCCTGAGCCGCAGCCGGTGGGTGATGTGCCGATGCGGATCGTCACCTCAGGTCCGGATACGGATTTGGAAAAGATCGAATATGGGATGTTGCAGGCTTTCTCACTGGCGCGGAGCCATATCTGGGTAATGACGCCCTATTTCCTGACGGATGACCGCTTCTCGACAGAACTTGTTCTCGCGGCCCTTCGGGGCGTGGTGATTGATATTGTCGTGCCCAAAAGCAGCAATCACGCCCTGATCGATCACGCGCGGGACGCCAATCTGCGGCAGTTTCTGGATGCGGGCTGCCGCATCTGGATGGCGGACCCACCGTTCAATCATTCCAAGCTGATGGTCGTGGATGATGAATGGAGCTTTGTCGGAAGTGCGAATATCGACATGCGCTCCCTGCGACTGAATTTCGAGATCAATCTGGAAATCTATGACCGGGACGTGGCGAAAGAACTGGCCACTTTCATGGAAACGCATCGCCGAAACCGGCTGACCCATCATGATCTGGACAGCAAGACGTTCCTGATCCGGATGCGCAATAACGCCGTCAGGCTTCTGCTGCCCTATCTTTGAGAGGTGTCAGGCGCCCAGCCTGAGCGTAACGCAGATGGGTCGATGATCCGAGCCGAAGCGTGGCAGAGCGCGAGCTTCCATCCGCGCCAGCCCACGCACGAGGCATCGGTCCAGCCGTAGGGGAAGATGGTTCAGCATCCGATGCGTCTTTTCCTGCGGACCGACATCGAGAAATCCGGGAAGCAGGACAGGGCCGACCAGATTGAAATCGCCCATGATGACAGCGCGGTGTCGCATATTGGTGCTGATGCTGCGAAGCTGCCGCC
This sequence comes from Gluconobacter sp. Dm-44, assembly GCF_018256175.1. Lineage (NCBI taxonomy): Bacteria > Pseudomonadati > Pseudomonadota > Alphaproteobacteria > Acetobacterales > Acetobacteraceae > Gluconobacter > Gluconobacter sp. Dm-44. The sequence continues at coordinate 178,041 of NZ_JAERLZ010000003.1, forward strand.
GGTTGAGCAGTTGGCCGTGAGACAGATGGACGTTGGCGAGCGAAAAGCTGCCGAAATCAATAAGCTGTGCCGTACGTTTGACCAGCAGACCGCGCGGCAGGCGGCAGAATGACGGCGGACGGGTGAAAGGCAGGCGGCTCCAGCAGGCCGTGCCATGTGGACGGCCGGGAAGCGGAATCCGGTCGTAATAGCCGCCAAGGATTTCGGGGAGTTCGTCCACGGCCTCCTGCGCTTCCTGCATCACGACGATGTCCGGATTTTCCGCGCGGATGACGGTCAGAACGTCCTCAAGCGAGGCGCCTTCCCAGCGATAGAGGTTCCAGCTCAGGATCTTGAAAGAGGCTCCGGATTGAGGAAATGCCGTCATTTCGGAGGCTCCGACAGATAGAGAGGGTTACGCCCGCGGTGATGGGGACCGGCGGCAAATTCGCTGGTCAGGGTATAGCCGACCGCCAGCAGGACGGGACCGAGGAAGATACCGACGCCGCCAAAGGTCACGATGCCCCCCAGAACACCGAGGACGGTCAGCAGGTAGGGAAGCTGGGCACCGCGGGCGATGAAGGCGGGACGGATGATGTGATCGGCGCCGGAGATGATGAGAACGCCATAAGTCGCAAGAAAAAGCCCGTGCCCGACGTGATGCGTCATGCCCAGCCAGATGGCGGCTGGCACCCAGACCAAAGGCGCACCGATCGGGAACACCGCAACGAAAGCGGTGATGCCCGCCAGCAGAACCGGGGACGGCACTCCTGCCAGCATCAGACCAATTCCTGTCAGGACCCCTTGAATCAGCGCTGTGCCGAGGATGCCATAGACCGTCCCGCGCACGGTGCGGCCAATGATGTTGATGAGCCGTGGCGTGGTCTGCGGGCCAGCGATACGGTCAATCAGGGCCGCGATGGTGTTGCCGAGCGTATCGCCGTTCAACCACAGGAAGAATGCGACGAACAGCGCCATGACCAGCTCGGCGAGGCCGCTTGCCAGCCGCAGCAGAACTGTCAGAGTGAGATGCGCGATCTGCCCGGCATAAGGGCGCAGGACTTCGGTCGCAAAAGCGCCGACATCATGGCTGAAATGATGCCAGGCATTGACGAGATGCGGGCCTGCCATGGGGATGCGGTTGATCCATTCCGGGGGCGGGTTCGCGCTGGTGACATGCAGGATCAGGGTGTCGATTTCCGAGATAGTGCCGGGAATGTCGTTGATGCCCGCGCTTGTCAGCACTGTCATCGGGACCAGAATGAACAATGCGCTCAGGGCCATCATGGCAAGGGCTGCCAGAACGGGGCGGACATGGCGGCGCATACGCCGATAGATCGGCCATGTCGTAAAGGCTAGAATTGCCGCCCACAGAATGGCCGAGAGAAACGGCCATAGGATAATGCCGCATCCATAGGCGATTCCCGCCAGTACCAAGCCAAGGATAATCCGTTCGGTCGTCATGCGAGGATGCGCTCCTGTCTGGAAAGAGACGGACGACACGGATGGCATGACGGTGTGGGCTGCGTGCTCATGGAACGACACATTGGCACGCTCTGGCGCCGGGCGCATCCCTCGACCTATGGTGTGGTCATGACGATCTCGCCACTTGTTGATGCCGCGACCCTGATCCTCGAGGTCGGCCGGTTCATTCCCCTTGATGCCAGCGTGCTTTTGCCGGGGCAGAAGGGCGATCCCGATTCCGCATTTGTCGCGCAGCACCTTCCGGGTGCTCGGCGATTCGATATCGACGTCTTTGCCGATCCGGAGAGTCCGCTCCCTCATACAGTGCCGGGTGCGGCACGCTTCGCCCGATTGATGGGGGAACTAGGCGTGAGCGAGGAGACTCCGATCGTCTTTTACGACGGTCGTGGAAGCGTGGGGGCGTGTCGCGGATGGTGGCTTGCACGGCTCTTCGGGCATCGAAATGCGCGGATTCTGGATGGTGGTCTTGAGGAATGGGTGAAGGCGGGCGGTCCGGTTGAAAGCGGTGCGCCCACTACGGCTACGCCTGCGGTTTTTCGCCCCCGCCCGCGCTACGGTCTTCTGGCTGGCAGGGGCGATGTGCGTCAGGCGCTGAAACGGCCTGATGCGCTGGTGTTGGACGCAAGAAGTACAGGTCGCTTCGCCGCGACGGTGCCGGAGCCCCGTCCGGGCGTCCGAGGGGGGCACATGCCGGGCGCGCAGAGCATGGACTGGACGCGCCTTGTGGACGAAAAAGGTCGTTTTCTGCCGCCGTCCGAACTCAAAAATATTCTGGAGGCTGCCGAAGGACGCGCCGTTATTGCAAGCTGTGGGTCCGGTCTGACGGCTGCAACGATCGTCGCAGCACTGGCAATCGCGGGCTATGACGACGCGGCTTTGTATGATGGGTCCTGGGCGGAATGGGGGAGCGATCCCGACGCGCCGGTTGTTATGGGAGAGGCATGAGCATGAGTGATCTGGAGCAGCGTGTGAGCGCGGGATGGGGCCGGATGGCATCCATGCTGGTGCGGGAGGGACGCTCGCATGAGCTTCCCGAAACGGGAGAGTTCGTAAACGCGCCGGTCAGCCGGGGTTCGACGGTCCTGTTTCCGACGCTGGAGGCCATGAACAGGACAGATGGACGCAGCCACGCGCACAAGGCGGTGTATGGGGCGATGGGATCGCCGATCCAGCACCAGCTTGAAGAAATGCTCAGCCTGATCGAAGGCGGAACGCATACGCAGGTCGTCAATTCAGGTCTGGCGGCGTGTACGATGCCGCTTCTGGCGTTTCTCGGCTGTGGCGATCACCTGCTTCTGCCCGATTCGGTTTACGGTCCCACGCGACGTTTTGCAGGGACAATGCTTCAGCGGCTGGGCGTAGTGACAACCTATTATCCGCCCATGGCCTCACGCGCCGAAATCGAGGCGCTCATCCGCCCCGAGACGAAGGTTCTCTTTGCCGAAAGCCCGGGCAGCCATACGTTCGAGGTGCAGGACGTGCCGATGCTAGCCGAAGTGGCGCATGAGGCCGGGGCGTTGCTCATGCTGGACAACACCTGGGGGATCGGCGTGTTTCAGCCCTTCGTTCATGGTGTGGACGTGTCGATTCAGGCCCTGACGAAATACCCCGCCGGGCATTCGGACGTCATTATGGGGTCGGTCACGGTCAATGACGAAGCGCACTGGAAAACGTTGCGTGATGCAGCAATCCAGCTCGGACAGTGCGCGGGGCCAGATGACTGCTGGCTGACGCTGCGCGGCCTGCGGACGATGGGCGTGCGGCTGGCGCATCAGGCGCGTTCGGCTCTGGACATCGCGCAGTGGCTCAAAGCGCGCCCTGAAGTCGCGCGGGTTCTGCATCCGGCGCTTGAAGACTGTCCGGGGCATGAGTTCTGGAAACGGGACTTTACGGGTGCCTGCGGGTTGTTTGGGGTGGAGCTTCAGCCGGGCATTTCCGTCGAAGCGACCGAACGGATGATCGACGGACTCAGCCTGTTCGGGATCGGGGCGTCGTGGGGGGGTTATGAAAGCCTCGTCCTGCCGACGACCGGGCATATCCGGCGCGTCACGGGTGAGGGCGGCCCGACATCCGCAACCTTCCGCCTCCATATCGGGCTTGAAGACGTTGAGGACCTGAAGACCGATCTGGCGCGTGGACTGGATGGCCTTCAGTTCTGAACCTTAGCGGCGGCGGAACGTCAGGGCTTCAGCGACGTGATGGCGCTGGATGCTCTGCGTTCCTTCCAGATCGGCAATGGTGCGGGAGACCCGGATCAGGCGCGTGATGCCACGGTTGGACAGGCGCAGCTTTTCGGCAGCCTGTTCGGCGAGAGAGCGGGCGTCATCGTCCATGTCGAGGTCGTCCGGGGACGCCTGTGAGTTCGGAACGCCCTGACGGTCGATCTGACGTTTGCGGGCAGTCTCCACACGGGCGCGAACCGTGGCGCTGTTCTCGCCTTTCGGGGCTCGGCTGATTTCGATCGGAGAGAGCGGCTCGATCTGGACGCAGAGGTCCATACGGTCGAGCATCGGGCCGGAAATCTTGGCCGTGTAATCCTCGCCACAACGCGGTGCCTTACGGCAGCTTCGCTCCAGATCGCCCAGATAGCCGCAGCGACAGGGGTTCATGGCTGCGATGAATTGAAAACGCGCGGGATAAGTCGTGTGATGGGCCGCGCGGGCGATGGAAATGCTGCCAGTTTCGATGGGCTGACGCAGGGACTCCAGACAGGAGCGTGAAAATTCCGGCAACTCGTCGAGAAACAGGACGCCGTTATTGGCAAGACTGACTTCGCCGGGCCGGGCCTTCGCGCCGCCTCCGACGATTGCGGGAAGGCTCGCGCTGTGGTGCGGCGCACGATAGGGCGGCCGGACGACCAGTCTCCCATTCTGTAGGATGCCGGAGACACTGTGAATCCGGCTGGTTTCAAGCGCTTCTTCACGTGTCAGATTGGGAAGAATACCGGGCAGACGGCTGGCGAGCATGGACTTTCCGGCACCGGGCGGTCCGCTCATGAGCATGGAATGCGCGCCTGCGGCGGCGATTTCCAGAGCGCGCCGTCCAAGCGCCATCCCTTTGACGTCCGCCAGATCCGGTCCGTATTCGAGAACCTGTTCACTTGGCAGCGGTGCCGGAGACAGGATCTGTTGCCCCTGAAAATGGGAGACGAGAGCGGCAAGCGTCGGCGCACCGAGAACGTCCGTGCTCCCATTGCCCCAGCGTGCTTCAAGAGCCTGCGCGATCGGACAGATCAGGCCGAGTTTGTCCGCAACGGCGCCGATGGCAGCCGAAAGAACACCAGCAACGGGGTTGATCCGCCCATCCAATGAGAGTTCGCCAACGGCGGCATAGGCCGAGACAGCCTCAAAAGACAGAACGCCCATAGCGCAAAGCAACCCAAGTGCGATGGGCAGATCGAAATGCGCGCCTTCCTTGAGAAGATCGGCCGGGACGAGATTGACGAGAATGCGTTTGGGCGGGAGCGCCAGTCCCATGACTGTTAATGCAGCACGGACACGTTCGCGGGCTTCCCCGACAGATTTGTCCGCCAGTCCTACGACGAGAAACGCCGGAAGGCCGCTGGACACCTGAACCTCGACCTTAACCGGGACGGCTTCGATGCCCGAGAAGGCGAAGCTCTGGATGCGGGCGAGGGCAGGTGAATGCGGGCTGGGACTCGTCATGAGACAAATCCTAGCCCGAAATTATTTCCCGTTGGTTAACGGAAAAGGTTTCAGGAACGCTGGTACAGCAGACGAGCACGGAGTGTGCCATCGAGCGCCTTGAGGCCGTCGAGAAGTTTCGTGTCCATGTCCGGGCCTTCCGACTCGGCTTCGACGACGACATATCCCACTTCACCATCCGTCTGGAGATACTGCGCCGTCACGTTGCAGTTCTGGGCTGCGAACAAATCGTTGATCTGGCGCATAATGCCGGGACGATTGGCGTGGACATGCATGAAGCGTGTGCCGCGCGGGCGTTCGGGAAGCTGGACGCTGGGGAAGTTGACCGACCCGATCGTGGAGCCCACGTCGGAATAGTCGACCAGCTTACGCGCCACTTCAACGCCAATGCGCTCCTGCGCTTCCATGGTGGAACCGCCGATATGCGGCGTGAGAATGACATTCTCCAGACCCTGAAGGGGGGATTTGAACTCTTCGCCGGCCTTCTTGGGCTCGACGGGGAACACATCCACACCCGCGCCCATGAGATGGCCGTCCTTGAGGGCCGCGGCGAGGGCGTCGAGGTCCACGACATTTCCGCGCGCGTTGTTGAGCAGGATGGAATTGGGCTTCATGGCCCGGATTTCCGTCTCTCCGATCAGCAGATTGGTCTCCGGCGTCTGCGGGACGTGGAGGCTGACGATGTCGGACTCGGCCAGCAGGTCATGCAGGGTCGGAACAGCGATGGCATTGCCGTGCGGCAGACGGGGCATGACGTCGAAATACAGAACGCGCATGCCGAAAGCTTCGGCGAGTACGGAAAGCTGTGATCCGATGGAGCCATAGCCGACGATACCGAGCGTCTTGCCGCGGACTTCCCAGGCATTGGTGGCGGATTTATCCCAGCCGCCCTTGTGGCAGGCTTCCGAGCGCGACGGGATGCGGCGGAGCAGCATGACCACCTCGCCCATGACCAGTTCGGCTACGGAACGGGTGTTGCTGAAGGGCGCGTTGAAGACAGGAATCCCTAGCATACGGGCGGCATTCAGATCGACCTGATTGGTGCCGATGCAGAAACAGCCGATGGCCATGAGGCGGTCTGCGGCTTCAAGGACATCCTGTGTGAGCTGCGTCCGGCTGCGGATGCCGACCATATGCACGCCCTGAAGGGCCTCTTTCAGCGCATCGCCTTCAAGCGCGCCCTTGACCCGCGTGACCTCTGCGTAGCCCTCTGCGGCGAAATGGGAAGCGGCGCTTTCGTGAATGCCTTCCAGAAGAAGAATGCGGATCTTGTTCTTGGGGAGAGAGAACTGCGTTTCCATAAATCCGTCCCGGTCATGAACCGGAAGGCTCCGGTTTCAATTCAAACTGGTTCACCAGATCTGGCCGTGACCAGACCGGCCCCGGCTGATGTCTGCCGCCACGTTCGCCGGGGCCCCCTCCCTAGCCGATCAGCGGGTTTCAGGAAAGATGGTGCACGAGTTCGGGAAGCAGGGTTGCGTCTCCGCAGGCCAGGACAGTGCCGTCGCTTTCGAGCGTCAGCCTCTGTCCCTGCCAGTCCGTAATGCGGCCTCCCGCACCTTCCACAACCGGAACGAGCGCACCCCAGTCCCATGGATTCATGGTGCATTCCGCGATGACGTCGATCTGGCCAAGCGCAAGGAGGCCGTAAGCGTAGCAGTCTCCGCCCCAGGACGTGCGGCGAGTGTGTTTCTGCAGATTGGCAAAACGTGGCGCATGAGCGGCGGTCATGATCTCCGGGGCGGTGCAGGACAACTCTGCTTCGGCGGCGTTCGGGCAGGGACGGGTGCCGATCGTGCCAGGCAGGCGATCGGACAGAAACTGCGTAGGTCGTCCCGACACACCAATCCAGCGTTCCCCGGTTACGGGCTGGTCGATCAGCCCGAGCACAGGACGACCTTTATGGAAAAGGGAAATGAGCGTGCCGAAAGTAGGACGACCGGTTAGGAAGGCACGGGTGCCGTCAATGGGATCAAGAACCCAGAGCCAGTCGCCATTCGTGCCGCTCATGCCACTTTCTTCCCCGAGAATGGCATGTTCCGGCAGGCGCTCTGTGAGAATGTCGCGCATGGCCTGTTCCGCCTGACGATCCGCGATGGTGACGGGGCTGTCATCGGATTTCGCATCGGCGCGCAGGGATGTCCGGAAATAGGGCAGGACGGTCTTGCGGGCGATATCCGCGCAGGCCGTTGCGGCATCAATGGCACTTTGCAGCACGTTTTCAGTCATGATTTGTGTCTATTCCTGTCCTGTAAGCGCTGCATGAGATTGACGCCCGTGGTGGCGGGCGGCATCAGAGGAGCCATGCATCCGATCATCGTCATTCCCTCCAGACTTGCTTCCACCCGCCTGCCGCGCAAGCCCCTCGCTGATATTGGTGGCGTCCCCATGATCGTCCGGGTCGCCCGTCAGGCTCTGGCGGCGCAGATCGGCCCTGTAGTCGTGGCGGCGGGAGACGAGGAAATTCTGGAGGCCGTCAAAGGGATATCCGGCGTAAGGGGCGTGCTGACCGACTCGGATCTGGCAAGCGGCTCCGATCGTGTTCATGCCGCTTTGGCGGACGTGGACCCCGATGGCGCTCATGACGTGGTCATCAATCTTCAGGGCGATCTGCCCCTGATTGCGCCTTCCAGCCTGACCGCTGTTCTGAAACCGCTTGAAGATCCGGCGATCGATATCGGAACACTGGCCGCTCCTGTAACGAGCGATGCCGAGCGCGATGCTACGCAGGTCGTCAAGATTGCGTGTGATTTTGACGGGACGGATGTGACGCGGGCACTGTATTTTTCGCGTCTGCCCATTCCATGGGGTGACGGGCCGCATTGGCATCATGTGGGCGTCTATGCCTGGCGCCGGACCGCACTGGAGCGTTTTGTGGCTCTTGCGCCGTCTGCTCTGGAGCGTCGGGAAAGTCTTGAACAGCTTCGTGCGCTACAGGCTGGCATGACGATCGGCTGTGCAAGGATTGACCATGCCCCTCAAGGGGTGGATACGCCTGCTGATCTTGAGCATGTGAGAGGGTTGGTCTGATGCCGGTCATTGCATTTCAGGGCCGTCCGGGCGCCTATTCCGATCTGGCCTGCCGTCAGGCGCGTCCGGGCTGGACAACGCTGCCCTGCCCGACTTTTGCCGATGCGATTGACGCCGTGCATGATGGCCGGGCCGATGAGGCGTTATTGGCCTGCGAAAACACGCTCGCCGGGCGCGTGCCGGACATTCATGCGCTGCTGCCTGACGCCGGGCTTCATATTGTCGGGGAATATTTCCAGCGCGTGGAGCACTGTCTTCTGGGTGTGCCGGGAGCGACGATCGAAGATATCCGGCGCATTCACACGCATCCGGTTGCTCTGGGGCAGGTTCGCAAGTTGGTCAGCGAGCTTGGCGTAGAGCCAGTGGTGCAGTTCGACACGGCGGGCGCGGCTGAAATGGTCGCGCAGTGGGGACGGAAAGAAGACGCGGCCATTGCTTCTTCTCTCGCAGCAGAACTGAACGGACTGACGGTGCTGCGCAGCAATGTGGAAGACGCCTCTCACAACACGACGCGCTTTTATCGTGTCTCCCGCAAGCCTTGCATTCCTTCCCCCGAACGCACAGATGTTCTGACGACGCTCCTGATGCGGGTCGGAAACTGTCCGGGTGCGCTCTATGCGGCATTGGGTGGATTTTCCCGGCATGGTATCAACATGACGCGGATCGAAAGTTACATGCTGGACGGCTCGTTCACGGCGACGCAGTTCCTGATGGATGTCGAGGGGCATCCCGAGCAGGCAGCACTGGCCAGTGCACTCGCAGAACTGGAGCAGGTCAGTGATGATCTCAGAATTCTGGGTGTTTACCCAAGCAGCCTCTCACGGCACACCGCGTGACGGCAGGACAGGAACCCATGACAGAAGACGGAACAATGGCTGACACGAGCATGTATCAGGGGTCGCTGACGGCTCTGGTGACCCCGATGCATACGGACGGGCGGATTGATTTCGACGTCTCGGCCAAGCTGATCGAACGCCAGATCGACGCTGGCACAACGGCACTGATCCCCGCTGGAACGACGGGTGAAAGCCCCACACTGTCGCACGAAGAACATAGCCGTGTTGTCGCGCACTGTGTCGAAACGGCGAATGGTCGGGTCCGCGTCATGGCAGGTGCTGGCTCCAACAGCACGTCTGAAGCCGTCCTGATGGCGAAACACGCTCATTCCGTCGGAGCGGACAGTCTGCTGGTCGTGGTGCCATACTATAACAAGCCCTCGCAGGAAGGGCTGTATCGCCACTTCATGACGATTGCGGATGCAACGCCCTTGCCGATTTTCCTGTACTGCATTCCGGGTCGGTCTGTTGTCGACATTTCGGTGGCGACCATGGCGCGTCTGGGAGAACATCCCAATATCGTCGGAACAAAGGACGCTACGGCCAATATGGCACGGCCGATCTCGGTACGTCGGGCAGTGGACAAGTCCTTCAACCAGCTTTCTGGTGACGACAATACTGTTCTGTCGTTCCTCGCTGCGGGAGGCGACGGATGTATCGGCGTGACGTCGAATGTTGTGCCGCATCTGTGCGCGGACATGCATCTGGCTTGGCAGGAAGGGCGGATCGAAGATGCGATCGCCATCCAGGATCATCTGACACCGCTCCATGACGCGATGTTCATGGAAAGCAATCCGGGGCCGGTCAAGTATGCGATGTCGCGGCTTGGTCTGTGCGGTGCAACCCTGCGTTTGCCGCTGGTCGAGCCTCAGGAAGCGACTCGTCTGGCTGTTGATGAAGCCCTGCGTGCTCTTGAGCTTCTGGACTGAGTGCAGGTATGGCGGGAAAGAAAACCAAGAGCGGCATGATTTCTCACGGCATTGCTGCGCAGAATCGCAAAGGTCGATTTGACTATACGATTCTGGAGACGACCGAAGCCGGGATTGTTCTAAAGGGGCCGGAAGTTAAAAGCCTTCGTCTTGGACGCGCGACCATCACGGAGGCTTATGCAGCTGAGCGTGACGGCGAAATCTGGCTCTTTAATTCTTATATTCCGGAATATCAGGGCGGTGTGCTCTCGCGTTTCGAACCGCGAGCACCACGCAAACTCCTGATGCATCGCAAACAGATCGTGCATTTTCTGGATTCGGTCAGTCGTGCGGGTGCCAGTCTTGTGCCGCTGGATATTCACTTTAACGATCGTGGAATGGCGAAAGTGACGCTGGGTCTGGGTCAGGGACGTCGCAAGGAAGACAAGCGGCACGCCATTGCCGAGCGGGACTGGAAGCGGGATAAAGCGAGGCTGGTCCGCAGTAGTGGTAAGGATTACGGGTAAGAACCCCGCAAAGGCCGGATCAGATCCGGCCTTTTTTTATGGCCTGAGACAGCGCCCGCAATTTTGGGCACAAAAAAAACCGCTGCAGCAGAAGCTGGCAGCGGTTTTTTTAATCAGACCGAAGTCCGGGTCATTCAGTCAGCGCTGATTTCAGCAGCTTCCGGACCCTTCTGGCCCTGAACAACCTTGACGTTGATCGTCTGGCCTTCGTCAAGCGTCGGCAGGCCGGAACGCTCGAGAGCAGAAGCGTGGACGAAAATGTCCTTGCCACCGGATTCCGGCGTAATGAAGCCAAAGCCCTTCGTGGCGTTGTACCACTTGACCGTGCCGCGCATGTCTTCAGCGCGGGACAGGTCCGGAGCCGGACGGCCCGGACGAGCCGATCCACCGAAACGGGGCTGATCGCCAAAAGCGGCGCGCGGGCGCGGGGCTTCTGCCGTGCTCTCGTCAACGGAGAGAACTTCAGCGACCTGACGACCCTTCGGGCCCTGGCCGATGCGGACCACGACGGTTGCACCCGGGTTCACGGCGCTGACACCGGCATTGGTGAGAGCGTTGGCGTGCAGGAAGATGTCGCCCGAACCATCGGACAGTTCAACGAAACCGAAACCCTTTTCGGTGTTGAACCACTTCACGCGGGAGCTGATTTCCGGGCCGGAAGCTGCGACGAAGCTGTTGCTGCGACGGGGTGCGCCGTAGCCGCCACCGCCACCATTTCCACCACCAAAGCCACCACGGTCGCCATAGGACGGCTGGGACGAGTATGTGTCGTCAAACCCGCCGCGGCGAGGTGAGTTGAAGCTGCTGCGGTCGGTTCTGTTGTTTCTCAACGGTCTAATCCCGAGACTGGGGTGCCATGATAGGGCGGACCCTGTCGTGACGTAATTTCAAAAATTTGGAAAAAAACGATGCTGCTTTTCTCCTGCAATAAGCTGTAGCACGGTTTTTTCCTTCTCTGCCACAGGGAATGTCAGGCTGAAACATAACTCGCGCTGATTTTAAGATTGTGAAGTGCCAGCTCGACACTTTGATTTCGGTCGTGGAAATGACATACACACGTTTTCCAGTACTTTGCGGTCCCGGATCCCGCACGTAACAGAGGTGCCCATGCGAAGCAGACTGACTTTTTCCATTGGAGCCACTGCCGTGCTGGCGCTGTCTTCCTCTGCCATGGCAACACCGTTGCAGGACCCGTATGGAACATGGACCATTCAGGGTGAAAATGATGCAATTTCCACGCTGAAAGGCACGTCGGATCAGTATTATACGTCCGGTCTGCGCATCAACTGGACGTCCGGCACCGATAATCTGCCGCGCCCGATTGCCAAGCTGAACCGCATCCTGATGGGAGAAGGCGTTCAGCGCATCAGCATCGGTTTGCAGCAGATCATTGATACGCCGCGCGATACGCAGGCCGATAACCCGCCCCAGGGTGATCGTCCTTATGCGGGCCTGCTGCTCGGAACGGTCAACCTCATCAACGATACCGATCTTTCCCGGACTGTTACGGGAATCCAGTTCGGCATGCTTGGCCCGGCAGGACTCGGGCGTCAGGTCCAGAACGGGTTTCACAAGGCTATCAGCGACACCCCGAGCACGGGCTGGGGCCATCAGCTTGCGAATCAGCCGATCTTTCAGGTTCAGGCTGGGCGGATCTGGCGTCTGCCGGTTCTGAATGTTTATGGCATTCATGCGGATGTGCTGCCCGCGATCTCGGGTGCTGCTGGTGATTACCGGACCTATGCCGATGTGGCGACGACGTTCCGCATTGGTCAGGGTCTCGATAGCGATTTCGGGAACGCAACAATCGGACCGGGGCTGGACGGAACGGATGCGTTCCGCGCGACTCGTCCTTTCGCCTGGTATTTCTATGGCGGTGTTGAAGGTCAGGCCGTGGGATATGACGTGACGCTTCAGGGCAGTACGGTCCGCCCGAATGCGCCGCATGTGAACAAGATATGGGATGTGGGTGAGGTTCATGCCGGTGTTGCGGTGATGTGGCATGGTGTGCGCCTGTCCTATAGCCAGAACTGGCAGACAGCCCAGTTCCAGACTCAGAAGGCCGGCCTGTTCAACTATGGATCGCTCAAGCTGTCCGTGAAGTTCTGACCCATTTAGACCGCTGATCTGAAAAGGCCGCCTTCCATGAAAAAGAAGGCGGCTTTTTTTATGTCAAGGCAGGATGCGGGGTGTGACTGTCACGAACCGGTGCGCCCAGAAGATAGCCTTGGACTTCCTCGCAGCCATTGGCGTCCAGCAGGGCCATCTGGTGCTCGGTTTCCACACCCTTCGCGCAGCAGGTGATATTCAGGGACCGTGCCAGTGACAGAATGGCGTACATTACTTCGTCGGCGCGGATGTCTTCGCCCAAATACTGGACAAAAGCCCGATCGAGTTTGATCTGATCCAGCGGATAAGTCCGCAGGCGTTCCAGCGAAGAATAGCCTGCCCCGAAATCGTCGATGGCGAGGCGCACGCCCAATGCGCGAACACGGGAGAGTTCACGGAAAGCGATGTCGGATGGTCCGAATGGTCGGCATTCGGACAACTCGATCTGCAAACGGCCGGGCGGAAGGCCGGTCTGGGTCAGAACTGAATCGATGAGGGGGGCCAGGCGTTCGTTGACCAGCCAGACAGGCGAGACATTCACGCAGACCCTCAAGGGAGCAGGCCAGTGCAATGCAGCCAGGCAGGCGTTGCGCAGACTCCAGCTGTCGAGCGCTTCAATCATGCCCGCTTCTTCGGCGTAATGGATGAACAGGTTCGGCGCGACTTCGCCGTGTCCGGGGCGCGTCCAGCGTAGCAGCGCCTCATGTCCGACAATCTTCTGGGATTCCGTATCGACGATGGGCATCCATTTAAGGAAGAGTGCGTCGTCCTCGACGGCTTTGAGAAGATCCTGCTCAAGATTGGACGTGACGGTATAGGTGTTGGTGAGTTCTGCGTTTGCGCGGCGTTCATGCCCCCCTCCGGTCCGATTGGCTTCGGTGAGGGCAGCGCGTGCGGCGAGAATGAGCTGGTTCGCATCTTCGGCATCCTGCGGATAGACGCTCCAGCCCGCGGAGATGGAGAAAGGGACAGCTCCCATCTCCAGGTCAACGGGAGTGCTGGAAATCTGCAGGATGGCGTTGACCAGAGTGCGGGTCGTGACGGCTGTTGTGCCGGGCGGGGTGAGGACCATGAAATGTCCTCCCCCGATCGAGCTGAGGAAAGCCCCTTCCGGCAGGACGGCTTTCAGGCGCCGGATCATCTCCGCAAGAATAAGATCAGCCGTGTCCCATCCATATCGATCGTTGATTAGGGAAAGGTGATCGAGATTAAGATGAATGAGGCTGAAAACGGCGCGCCGCGGCAGTTTCCCCGTCCTTTCGATGAACTGCTGCAGGACAAGAAGGCTTTCCTCACGATCGGGAAGAGAGGATTTTCCAGCGTTCTCCGTAACCTCACAGGCAAGCTGCCTGGCCACGTCCTGCAGTGAATCTTCGGCCGTTGGCAGGAAACTGCTACCGTTCAGGCGAATGGCGATCAGAAACTGTCTGCGGTGACTGTCATATGATCTGTTCGTAATCGGAAGCCCGATGAGCGACCAATCTTTGAAAAACGGACATGAGAAAAAGGTTTTGCCGTTTCGTTTTTGCTCGGCTGCGAGAATGATCTCGCCAGCGTCCAGCTTGTAGAGCGCGACTGGGGGCGATCCTGCGGACTGGAGAATGGATGGTATTCCGTTCTCCGGGATATCCAGAAATGCGACCGCTGTTGCGCCTGTTGCGGCCAGAAGCAGACGAAAGAGCAGGGATCGGCTGTCCGGAGAGGAGCCAGAGTATTCGTGGAGCGTCTTTTCCTGAACGTCTCTGGCCGGACTGCCCATCATTCGTAGACTCCATGAAATTCGGTTGAACGCATTACTGATAAATTCACAGTATTATATCGGTGTGAATTTTTCTGTCTAACCGGAAATCAGAAGTCTGTCGGGGTCGTTGCGGTCGAATATTTCGAGCAGAATTCTGAGTGCATGGCCTCGCGCACCAGTGAGTTGCGGGTTGCGGACGATTTCGCGTTCGCTGTCCTGCTGCATGGCGGTCAGCAGCAGCGCAAGACGGGCGCCCTGTGCCAGACGGAAACCGGGAAGACCGGACTGACGGTCTCCCGCAATGTCTCCACCACCCCGGATCCGATAGTCTTCGTCAGCGATCAGAAAACCGTCATTGGTGTCGCGTAGAAGGCTCAGACGCCGGACTGCAGTGGGCGTAGCGGTCCGGTCATGGAGCAGGAGGCAGAAGGACTGTTTTGAACCGCGTCCCACGCGGCCACGCAATTGATGAAGCTGAGCAAGGCCGAAGCGTTCGGCCTGTTCAATCACCATGACGGACGCATTGGGGATGTCCACGCCGACTTCGATGACGGTTGTGGCGACGAGAAGCCGTGTTTTGCCGAGACGGAACGTGTCCAGAGCTTCCTGACGAACGGTAATGTCCTGTTTGCCGTGTGCGAGACCCACAAGCCCTTCAAATCGTTGCTCCAACGAAACCCACCGCTCTTCCGCGGCAGCCGCGGCCTGTGTTTCGCTATTTTCGATGAGCGGGCAGACCCAGAAGACCTGCACGCCATCACGCAGAGCCCGGCTGATGCCTGCAAGAACGCTGTCGAGCGAGTCCATGCTGTGCAGCGTCGTGCGGATCGGCTGGCGGCCGGGGGGCTTCGAGTCCAGACGGCTGACGCTCATCTCACCCCATTCCATAAGCTGGAGCGTGCGGGGAATGGGCGTTGCGGTCATGATGAGAATGTCCGTCGCGTCACCCTTGGCACTCAGGTTCATGCGTTGACGGACACCGAATCGATGCTGTTCGTCGATGACGGCGAGGCCGAGATCGTGGAAGGTCACGCCGTCCTGAAACAGGGCATGCGTTCCGATGACGATTCTTGCCGTGCCGTCCACGATGGCCGCGAGCACCTTGCGCCGGGCCGCGCCTTTGATTGTACCGCTCAGATAGACACATTCCGTCGGGCACAGACGGGAGAGCGTTTCGAAATGCTGGCGGGCGAGGATTTCGGTCGGCGCCATGAGTGCAGCCTGAGCGCCAGACTCCACGACCTGAAGCATCGCGTTCATCGCGACGAAAGTCTTGCCCGCGCCGACATCGCCCTGAAGCAGACGCATCATGGGCGTTGATGCAGAGAGATCGGCAGCGATTTCCGCAATGGCCATGGTCTGGGCATGGGTGGGTTTGTGCCCGAAGCGCCGAAGCATTTCATCCTGAAGCGCGCCGGTGCCACGAAAGCTGCGCCCATGCCGTTCGCGGGCTTTGAGACGCGCGAGCCCGAAGCAAAGCTGATCGGCCAGCAGCTCGTCGGCTGCAAGGCGGGACAGCGCACGGTTGCGGACAGGCTCCCACGCAACGTCCGGCGGGATGATCTCCGGCGATTGCATCAGGCGCAGAGCCTGCGTGAAGGACGGCCATTTCCGCTGGGTAACGAGGGCAGGGTCCAGCCATTCCGGCAGATCGGGCAGGAGGGCCAGAGCAGCGCGCATGGCCTTGCGGACCGTATAGGGGAAAAGCCCGGCGGTGAGAGGCCAGACGGGTTCGAGCGAGGGGAAGCTGTCGCGTTTGGCCCAGCTCACGACATGATCGGGCTGCGGCATTGTCAGCTCGCCCTGAAAGCTGCCGGTTTTGCCAGATACCAGCAGTTCGGCGCCCGCGGTCGGGCTGGGCATGTTCCGCGTCTGGAAGAAGACCAGATCCAGCGCTCCGGTATCGTCTTCGGTACGGATGATCGAGGGCTGTCCCGGACGTCCGGCTTTGCGCAGGGCAACGACACGGACATGCGCCGTCAGGATTTCGCCGGGAGCGAGATTGTGTCCGTCCGCAACTGTGCGCAGAATGCGTCGGTCAACCACCCGTTCGGGCAGGGTGAACAGCAGGTCCAGCACCTTTCGGCCGCCCGCGATCTTTTCGAGCAGGCTGGCATGCCTTGGCCCAATTCCGGGCAGGCTCGTCAGCGGCGCAAAAACTGGGGCGAGCGCATGCTCTGTCTCGAGGTTGGGATCGGCAGGGGACGGGAACTGTTCGGACGGCATCGTGACAACGGGCGCTTCCCGTGCTCCTCGGGCTGACAGGCGATGGAACGGAAGGTATAGGGCATGAGCAGGATGGAACAAAACGAAACCATGACCCGTGAAATGTCCACAACGTCCTTCGACCGGTCTTTCGGACCGACCGTTTGGGGTGTGCCTGATGGCAGCGTGGCCTTTCTTCTCCGTCAGCGCCTTGCCGAGCATGACGGACCACTGCTGCATGTTGCGCGCGATGACGCCGCCGTAGCGGCGCTGGCCGACATGCTGGCGTGGCTCACGCCTGAAGTCGAAGTTCTGCGCCTGCCGGCCTGGGACTGTCTGCCCTATGACCGTGTTTCGCCCAATCCGGTTCTGATCGCCGAACGGGCAGGGACGCTGTGCCGTCTGCTGGAGCCCACAAAGGCGCAGCGCATTGTCCTGACGACCGTGCACAGCCTGATCCAGCGCGTGCCTCCGCGCTCGGCGTTCCGGGGACAGTCCATCAGCGTGAAGACGGGCGAGAGCCTCGATCAGGCCATGCTGATCGAACTGCTGGTGGCCAACGGCTACACCCGGACCGATACGGTCATGGAAGCAGGCGAATTCGCGACGCGGGGCGGTATTTTCGATCTGTTCCCGGCGGGTGAAAGCGATCCGATCCGGCTCGATCTGTTCGGCGATGAAGTCGAGAACATCCGTGCATTCGACGTCGGAACGCAGCGCTCAACCGAAACGCTGAAACGCTTTGAACTTCGCCCGGTGTCTGAATTCTCGCTGGGCCCCGACAGCATCAGTCGCTTCCGCACCGGCTGGCGCGATTCGTTCGGCCCTGCGGCGACGTCCGACACGATTTACGAGAACGTTTCGGACGGTCGGCGCTATCCGGGGCTGGAGCACTATCTGCCGCTGTTCCATGACGGTGACGGCCATCAGATGGAAACGCTGCTGGATTATCTGCCGGGTGGTGCAGTCAGTTTTGACCAGCATGCACCAGAGATCCTCAAGGCGCGGCTGGATATGATCGCTGATCATTATCAGGCCCGGCGCGTTCCGACACGCGAAGGCGAAATCCCATACCGTCCGCTGCCGCCACACCGGCTCTATCTGGATACACACGGCTGGGAATCGATGCTGGCGGATGTGCCGTCCGTAATTCTCAACGCGTTCGCTATGCCAGATACTGCACAGGGCGTGGATGCAGGGTACCGGCCCGGCCCGCTGTTTGCGCGGGCAAAGGACGGAACGCGGGCAGGGATGTTTGAGGCTTTCGGACAGCAGGTGAAAAGCTGGGCCGAAGCCGGACGACGGACTTACGTTACGGCCTGGAGCCGGGGCTCGCGGGAGCGGATTTCGCATCTTCTGGCGGAGCATGGCGTCACCGTCACGTCCTATGACGACTGGCCGGATGCGGCGGGAATGCCAAAAGGCACGACCGGCCTGCTGACGCTGGGGCTGGAGCGCGGGTTCGTCTCGGACCGTCTGTGCTTCGTCTCCGAGCAGGATCTGCTGGGCGAGCGGATCTCGCGTCCGCCGCGCAGACGCAAGCGTGGAGAGCAGTTCATCTCGCAGGTCGGCGAGATTGCGGAAGGGGATCTGGTCGTTCATTCCGATTACGGGATCGGGCGGTATGTCGGGCTTGAAACGGTCGTGGAAGGGCGGGTCGCGCATGACTATCTGTCGATTCTCTATGACGGGGAGCAGCGACTTCTTCTGCCTGTCGAGAATATCGAACTTCTCAGCCGTTTTGGTTCCGAGCAGGCGGGCGTTCAGCTCGACAAGCTGAGCGGAACGGCTTGGCAGGCCCGCAAGGCCAAGATGAAATCCCGCATCCGCGTCATGGCGGGTGAGTTGATCAAGACGGCAGCAGCACGCGCCATGAAAGATGCGCCAATGCTCGCACCCGCCGAGGGGTTGTGGGACGAGTTCTGCGCGCGTTTCCCGTTCATTGAAACGGAAGATCAGTCCCGCGCGATTGCGGATGTGCTCGAAGACATGAGCGCCGGGCGCCCGATGGATCGGCTGGTCTGCGGCGATGTGGGTTTCGGCAAGACGGAAGTCGCCCTGCGGGCCGCGTTCGTGGCCGCGCTTTCAGGGATGCAGGTCGCGGTCGTGGTGCCGACGACGCTGCTCGCCCGTCAGCATTTCCGCAGCTTCACGGCACGTTTCGAGGGCTTTCCCGTCAATGTGGTGCAGCTTTCGCGCCTTGTAACGCCCAAGGAGGCTACGAAGGTCCGCGAGGGGATGGCGAACGGCACGGTAGATATCGTCGTTGGCACTCATGCGCTGCTGGCCAAGACCGTGGCATTCGAGCGTCTGGGCCTGCTGATCATCGACGAAGAACAGCATTTCGGTGTCTCTCACAAAGAACGCCTGAAAGCGCTGCGCGAAGACGTGCATGTCCTGACGCTCTCCGCTACGCCGTTGCCCAGAACGCTTCAGCTTTCGCTGTCCGGTGTGCGCGAAATGAGCCTGATCGCAACGCCGCCGACGGATCGTCTGGCGGTGCGGACGTTCATCACGCCCTTCGATAGCGTTATGATCCGTGAAGCCATCCAGCGTGAGCGCTTCCGCGGTGGTCAGGTCTTCTGTGTCGTGCCGCGTCTGGCGGATATGGACAGGATGGCCGAGCGTTTGGCTGAAATCGTGCCGGACGCCAAAACCGTACAGGCGCATGGCCGCCTGACGCCGACCGAACTCGAACGTGTCATGACGGAGTTCGCGGACGGGAAATACGACATTCTGCTCTCCACCAATATCGTGGAAAGCGGGCTGGACATGCCCAGCGTGAATACGATCATCATCCACCGTGCGGATATGTTTGGTCTGGGGCAGCTTTATCAGCTTCGCGGGCGCGTGGGGCGTGGCAAGCAGCGGGGCTATGCCTATCTGACCTGGCCGCAGACGCGCCCGCTCTCGGCATCGTCGGAAAAGCGGCTTGAGATCATGCAGACGCTGGATTCGCTCGGGGCCGGGTTCACGCTGGCGTCCCACGATCTGGATCTGCGAGGCGCTGGCAACCTGCTGGGGGATGAGCAGTCCGGGCATATCAAGGAAGTCGGGATCGAACTCTATCAGCAGATGCTGGAAGATGCCGTGGTCGACATGCGTCGTGAGCGTGGCAAGCGTCTGGAGGAAGAGGATAGCTGGACCCCGACCATCATTCTGGGCCTGCCTGTCCTGATCCCAGAAACCTATGTGCCGGATCTGCCGGTGCGTCTGGGGCTGTATCGCCGGATTGCGTCTCTGACGAATGAGGCCGAAGTCGAAGCGATGCGCGCGGAACTGGTGGATCGTTTCGGATCGCTTCCGCCGGAAGTCGGCAATCTGTTGGATGTGGTTCTGATCAAGCGTCTGTGTCGCGAGGCCGGGGTGGAACGTCTGGAAACCGGGCCGAAGGGCATGGTGATCCAGTTCCGCCGCAACCGGTTCGGCAACCCTGCTGCGCTGATCGACTGGGTGGCACGCAAGAAGGAATCGGGCGTAAAAATCCGGCCCGACCACAAGCTTGCGGTCATCCGCGAAATGACGAATGCGACCCGTATTGGCTATGCCAAGAAGGTCACGACCGTCCTGTGCAAAATGATCCGCAAGCTCGAAGTCGAGACATCAGGGGACTGAGAACGGCAGCGGAATGCGGTTGACGGTCACGACGCCGCCGCTCAGCCCGACATCCCACAGGGTCGCATCGCCGTTTTGACGACCCATCAGTCGGGCAATGGTGAGTGCGGCTACGACCTTCTTGGGGGCCGTATCACGGATCTCACCAATGAGGGTATCGACGTTCGTCACGCCAATATGCAGGTCCGCCGCTGACGTGGAGGCGGTGGGGCCGGGGTCGATGGTGCCCTTGCCGTCGATGGCGCTGCTACCCGTAACGGCATGAAGGGCGTTGATCGTGATCTGCTGGCGGGCTGTGTCGAGGCCCTGAACCGTCAGATCCGCCGCAAGCTGCGTGGGCATGAGTGGCTGCTTGGTGTCGTGGATGCCGCTGCCCTCAACCTTCAGGCGCAGATCCGGCGTCGTCTGAACTGCCTGGATCGACGCTTTGCGGATCGTCATGTCATGACCCGGGCGGGCGAGCGTTACATTCGTCCATGTGACCTGTGGAGTGCCGCCACGGATGTCGCTGCTGTTGATCGTCAGGCTCTGGTCCTTGCAGGCGGGACTGATGCCGCCGCGAAAGGCGCTGAGAGCGGCATAGGCGGCAACAGCATTGAAACGCTCCAGAGTTGCGGTCTCGACGTGACCGGAAGAATCGGAGAGCGTCACGCCATGAATGTCGAGCGTGATGTCCGTTCCTGTCAGCGCTGCATGCAGGGTCTTGGCCGTTAGGCCATGTGCGGTGGTCTGGGTGCCGCCCAGCTCATAGGTCATACACGAGGCGGGAAGGCCAGCGGGTGTGTTCGCGCTGGCCACAATGGGTGTCAGGAGTGCGGCAGTCGCGGCGAGTAGAGTAAGGCGCAGGGACATGAGAGGGTTCCGGACTGTGGAGAGAGAAGAAGCGTTAAGACCGTATTAGGGAATGAAGCGGTAAAATAATGGCACCTCCTCCTCTTTCGGAGAAATGCGCGTGTCGTCTTCCATTTCTGCCATGCCCGCCATTCCGCAGTATGTCTCCATCATCAAGGATGAAGAATCTTCGGCAAACAAGTGGGAAAAAACAAGCGTTTCCACCCAGCAGGCGGTTGCGGCGTTTAAGAGCGATGCGTCTTCGATCAAGACCCCGCAGCAGCTTCTGAAAAACTACAAGGCCCTCAAGGTCGTGCTGGGCGCTTATGGCATGTCTTCGGCGATCGGCGAGACGGCCGTTCTGACGAAACTGATGACGCAGGACCCGACATCAGCCAAATCCCTTGCCCAGACCAGCGGCAATTCGTCATGGAAAGCGTTCGCCAAAGCGTTTTCTGACTGGTCAACGTCTCCGTTGGCCTCTGCCGATACGGTTCAGAGCATCACGCAGAGCTATCTGACCAATAGCTACGAAGACAGTCTGCAGACGGAAACGCCGGGTCTGGGGGATGCGCTCTATTTTACCCGGACCGCCAAGACGGACATGACGCTTGAAAACGTGATGGCTGATCCAAAGCTCCTGAAAGTGGCGGAAGTTGTGTCGGGGTTTGATACCACGCAGTTTGGTGCACTGGACTACGATCAGCAGGTTCGTCTGCTCGGCTCCAAACTCGATCTGTCCAAACTCAGTACGACCAAAGGAATCCAGCAGTTCGCCCAGCAGTATCTGGCGCTGTTGCAGGTCCACCCGACAAAGACCACGACTCCCGCAAGCATGCTGACCCTCTACGGGGGAAACGGTTCCACAACCAGCATTCTCTCCCTTTTTACGGGCGACAGTTCAGACAGCAGTTCTTCCCTGTATTCTGCGTTGTTCTGAACCTC
Source organism: Gluconobacter sp. Dm-44 (assembly GCF_018256175.1). Taxonomy (NCBI): domain Bacteria; kingdom Pseudomonadati; phylum Pseudomonadota; class Alphaproteobacteria; order Acetobacterales; family Acetobacteraceae; genus Gluconobacter; species Gluconobacter sp. Dm-44. The sequence goes on from NZ_JAERLZ010000003.1 coordinate 199,917, forward strand.
TCTCTGACGTGACATCCTGTGTGCGGCCCTGTATCGCAGACACCTGACGGATTTCAGGTGAAGGGATATTTTCATGGCCGGACTGGACCCCACGGACTGGAACGGCATCCGTGAGATCGGGCATCGGATGCTGGATGAGCTCTTTGACCGTATGGAACATGTGGGCGAAGGCCCCGTCTGGCGACCGATGCCGCCCGCTGCCCGACAAAGTCTGAAAGAAGGTCTGCCGGAAAAGGGGCATTCCCTCGACGATCTGTATGGCCGCTATCAGAAACTTGTCGTGCCTTATGGCGTGGGAAATACCCATCCCGGTTTCATGGGATGGGTGCATGGGGCAGGAACCCCGGTCGGCATGCTCGCCGAGATGCTGGCCGGGGGGCTGAACGCCAATTGTGGTGGACGCGATCACGCCCCAATCGAAGTCGAGCGCGAGGTGATCCGCTGGGCTCTGCAGATGGTCGGAATGCCTCAGGATGGCTCAGGCTGTCTGGTGACGGGGTCATCCATGGCCAATTTCATCAGCGTCATTACGGCGAGCCGCGCGCAGGACCTTGCGATCCGTAAGGATGGGATCGGCGGTCGCGGGCTTGTCGGCTATGCCGCTACAACAGCGCACGGATGTCTGCCCCGGGCGTTCGATCTGGCGGGGCTTGGGAGCGAAGCGCTTCGGCGTGTACCGGTTCTGGCCGATCATCGGATGGATGTCGGGGCCTTGTCCGACATGATCGCAGCGGACCGGAAAGCGGGCTTTGTGCCGTTTATGGTGGCGGGTACGGCGGGTACGGTTGATTGCGGGGCGATTGATGATCTCGTTGCAATCGAGGCTGTCGCTCGTGAGGCCGGGCTCTGGTTTCATGTGGACGCGGCCTTCGGAGCACTGGCCTGTCTTTCGCCCCGGTTCAAAAAACAGCTTTCCGGCATCGAAAAAGCAGACAGCCTGGCGTTCGACTTTCATAAATGGGCGCAGGTTCCTTACGACGCGGGCTGCGTGCTGGTGCGTGACAGCCGCAAGCACGCTGCGGCTTTCGCACAGTCCCTCGATTATCTCGTGCGTGAAGAGCGTGGGCTTGCTGCAGGGGCCCCATGGTTTTGTGATTTCGGCCCGGATCTGTCGCGCGGGTTCAGGGCCCTCAAGGTCTGGATGACGCTGGGCCATTACGGGTCCGAGCGTATGGGAGACATGGTCGAGACATGCTGTGACGTTGCAGCTGATCTGGCGCGGCGTGTGGAACGGACCGAAGGATTGGTTCTGCTCGCGCCTGTGACGCTGAATATCGTCTGTTTCGGTCTCGACGGTCTGGAAGACGTTGAAGTCTCGGAACTGGTGCAGGACCTGCATGAAAGCGGGATCGCTGCGCCGTCCACGACAAGGATCAACGGTCGGCTGGCGGTGCGGGCGGCGATCGTCAATCACCGCACCACAACCGCCCACACTAACCGGATGCTGGACGCCGTTATCGCGCTCCGCGACGACCGGCTGAAGGCGCGAACAGGGCGCTGAGTTGTGCCATCATGGTTCCGCCGAGGTCTTCGGCGGAACTGATGGTGACGCTGTTGCGATAATAGCGCGTCACGTCATGCCCAATGCCGATGGCCAGAAGCTCCGTGCCCCGGTCCGCTTCGATCCGGGCAATCACCTGACGCAGATGGTCTTCCAGATAGTTGTGCGGATTGGCCGAGAACGTACTGTCATCAACCGGTGCGCCATCCGAAATCACCATCAGGATATGGCGATGCTCCGACCGGCGACGCAGGCGCTTCCAGGCCCAGAGCAGGGCTTCGCCGTCGATATTTTCCTTCAGCAATCCGTCACGCAGCATAAGACCCAGATTGCGACGGGCCCGTCGTAGGGGCGTGTCTGCATCCTTGTAAATAATGTGGCGCAGATCGTTCAGACGTCCCGGATGGGCCGTGCGACCGCTCTTGAACCAGCGTTCACGGCTCTGTCCGCCCTTCCATTGCCGCGTGGTGAAGCCGAGAACCTCCACCTTCACGCCACAGCGCTCAAGTGTCCGGGCCAGAATATCACCGCAGATGGCGGCCGTACCGATGGGACGACCCCGCATTGAGCCCGAATTGTCAATCAGAAGGGTGACGACCGTATCGCGGAACTCGGTCTCACATTCGTGCTTACAAGAGAGCGGCAGGGTGGGATTCGTCACGACGCGAGAGAGGCGTCCGGCATCCAGAATGCCTTCTTCCTGCTCGAACTCCCAGCGACGTTGCTGCTGCGCCATGAGGCGGCGTTGCAGACGGTGCGCGAGGCGCGAGACCAGACCATGAAGCTGGGACATCTGCTGATCGAGCTTCTGGCGCAGGCGGTCCAGTTCGTCCGGATCACACAGATCGGAGGCGTTCACTTCCTCGTCGAAATCCGTGGTGTAGGCTTTGTAGGTATTGAGGGCTTCGGACGGACCCGTTTCCGCCTGCTGATCCGAAGGGCCAGCAGCTTCCTCCGTACCGTCTTCCGACATCTCGGCGGAGTCCGTGGCTTCGCTTTCGCCCGAAAGGCCGGTTTCGCCACTTTCGGGCTGATAGCCGTCTTCTTCTTCTGTTGCAGCCGGAGCCTGCTGATCCTGCCCTTCGGTTTCCGGAGCGTCGCTTTCGGTTGTCTCTTCCTCATCGGACGGCAGATCGGACGGCGCGGTCTGGTCTTTGTCTTCATCCGGAACGGTCGTGAGCTGGCACGCGCCGAGGAAGCGGGTCGTGGCGCGGGCGAAGGCGGTCTGATCGTTCTGGGTGCGGGCCATATCAGCAAGAGCGGCCTTTGCTGCAGGCGTGAGGGCCGCGCGCCACTCATCAAGCGCAGAGCCGGCCTGAACCTGCATCGGATGGCCGGTCATGGCTTCACGCGCGAGCAGATCCAGCGCTACGGGAGCTGGCATGTCCTCCCGCGTTTTCATGCGGTTGCAGCCGATTTCGGCGCAATGCTGGGCGAGTTTCTGTTCCAGATTGGCGCGGACGCCCGCCATGTGGCGGGAGCCATAGACTTCGCAACGCGCCTGCTCCAGCGCATCGAAAGCCTGCCGGGCTACGGGCTCAGCCGGAGCGTTTGTATTCCGGTCCACATGATACCGCATGCGCAGAGCGGCAGCGTCCGCAGCTCCCCGGATCTTACGGATTTCCCAGTCATGCATATGGCGCGACAAATAGGGAAGTTCCACATTTCCGGCCTCTGGCGCGGTTTTGCGGTTTCCGCTGACGGCACCCTGAAAATCCACGCCCTGTTCCGGCGCACCACCCATGGCGCGCAGGGTGGCGATGGTGGCCTGACGAAAGCGTTCCTGCCGGTCTTCGTCGGTGGGGGAAGTCTGGGGAGCGGACAAGGGATCAGGCCAGTGGTGAGGCGTTGAAGCAGCGCTGATAGTATTCCGCCACGATTCCGCGTTCGGCTTCGTCACATTTGTTGAGGAAGGTCAGGCGGAAAGAAAACGCCACATCATTGAAAATACGATTGTTTTCGGCCCAAGCGATCACCGCGCGGGGGGACATGACGGTTGAGATATCCCCGGCCATGAAACCGGCGCGCGTGAGGTTCGCCAGTGCGACCATGCGCTCAACAAGCGTCGTGGCCTCCTGATTGTCCGCCGGGATTTTCAGCTTGGACGTGACGATGCTGACTTCCTGTTCCAGCGGCAGATAGTTCAGGGTGGCGACGATGTTCCAGCGGTCCATCTGGCCCTGATTGATCTGCTGCGTGCCATGATACAGACCGGTCGTATCGCCCAGTCCGACCGTATTGGCAGTGGCGAACAGACGGAACGCAGGGTTCGGACGGATGACGCGGTTCTGATCCAGCAGCGTCAGATGGCCTTCGGCTTCCAGCACGCGCTGGATGACGAACATCACGTCCGGACGACCGGCGTCATATTCGTCAAAGATCAGGGCGCAGGGATGCTGGAGACACCAGGGCAGCAGACCTTCGCGGAATTCCGTGACCTGTTTGCCATCCTTGAGCACGATGGCGTCCTTGCCGATCAGGTCAATTCGCGAGACGTGACTGTCCAGATTGATGCGGACGCAGGGCCAGTTCAGACGTGCTGCGATCTGCTCGATATGGGACGATTTGCCGGTGCCGTGGAAGCCCTGAACCATGACGCGACGGTTAAAAGCGAATCCGGCCAGAATCGCGCGGGTCGTGTCTTCGTCGAACTTGTAAGACGGGTCGATGTCGGGGACGTGTTCCGTGCGCACGGAATAGGCCGGAACCTGCATGTCCGTGCGGATGCCGAAGATTTCTGCCGAGGAGACCATGAGGTCTGGCGCGCCGAGAACGCTGGTCGGGACCGAGGAGTTTTCAGCGGTGGTCACGGCTTCCGGGGTATCAATCGTCGCGAAATCACTCATGGGACTCTGGGGCTTTCTCTGGCTCTTGGATCAGGGCGTTCTGGAGAAGATGGAGCCTTGATGCTCTCTCTTCCAGTCTAAAAATTCAGGAAACGAAATCGTCCTGACGCGTGAAATGGACTTTGAGCGTGGCATAGGCCGAGCCGATGGCCTTGAAACGCTCCTCGGATGTCGCATCGCCGATATTGGCATCGGGATGATGCTGGCGGGCGAGGGCACGGTAGCGGCTTTTCACGTCCTCGAAAGAAACGGGCCATGTCAGGTCCAACGTGGCCAGTGGCTGCCGTAAAGGCTCGGGAATTCCGGCTGCCTGAGCGGACGCGCGCTGTCGTGCCGCATCTTTGGCCCGCTCCGCCCGGCTGTGACGGGTCGCACCAAGAATATCGAGCGGATCAATGACGTCGTCTTCGTTGAACTCCGCTTTGTTTGCCGTGCCGGTTCCCAGCTTCCACGAAGGGCGTTGCCAGGAAACATCGGCCCTCAGATGCGCCTCGATCTGGCCCGGCGTCATGCCGCGATAGAAGTCCCAGCGGGCATTATATTCGCGGACATGCTCAAGGCAGAACCAGAAATATGAACGCAGGGCATCACGCCCGCGCGGCGCACGATAGCCGGCAAGCTCGTTGCAGCCCGGATGGTCGCAGACCTGTTCCGGCGCGTCAGGATCGGGATCGAATGCCCGGTGTCTGGTGGATTTGCGCTGCATGGTGTCTGATATGGGCAATCACCGCCGCCCGATGCAAGCGGGCATTCCTCAAGCCGGACGATTTTCATCATGTCTGAAACAACTGCACACCCTTCCAGCCGACGCGAACGGATTGCGACCCTCCTCCAGCAGGGACTGGCCCCTACAAAGCTCGAAATCCAGGATGACAGCGCCCGACACGCCCACCATGCCGGCGCCAAAGCCCTCGGCGGCGGAGGCGAAACGCATTTCAACATCGCCATCACGAGTGCGCGTTTTGACGGACTGAACCGGGTGGCGCGGCACCGGCTGGTCAATGACCTGCTGGCGGAAGAGTTCCGCTCCGGTCTTCATGCGCTGTCGCTGGTCCTGCATGGAGAACAAACCCCATGAGACGTGCCCTTTTCGCTCTTCTGCTGCTTTCAGGCTGCGCAACCAGCGGATATGATCGTCTTCCCAAAGCCGATCAGAATGACGTGCATCGCATCGAAGCGTATCTGAACGGTATTCAGGGATTGCAGGCGGCTTTTATCCAGCATGGACCGGACGCAGGCGAAAGCGGCGGCCGCTTTTCGTATATTCCGGGCCATCTGAGACTGGATTATGTCGTGCCGCATCCGATGGAACTCGTGGCCGGAGACGGTCATCTTGTGTTGGACGATCAGGGAACAGGCGCTGTTACGCATCTGTCGCTGCGACATAATCCGCTTGGGCTGCTGCTGAAACACCCGATCCGCTTTGATGGCGACATTCAGGTCACGGATGTGCGACATGGGAACGGATCGCTTCAGATTTCCGTAGCCCAGGCCGATAACCCCTCACAGGGCCTGCTCACGCTCCAGTTTTCGGACGTGAACGGCCAGCTGAGCCTGATCGGATTGCAGGGCGTGGATGCCCGACAGCATCATTTCGGCGTTCTGCTGTCGGATGTGAAACAGGGCGTGGTGATCGTCCCGTCCGTGTTTACGCCCCCTGCGGGTTAGAGCCGAAACGGTCGGGCCATGCGTCGGCCAGCGCGTCATCCAGATCTTTCATCGTCAGGCCGCTGTCGAATCGCTGAAGGCTGGTGACACCGAATTCGCGGATGCCGCAGGGGACGATCCCGTCAAAATCGTTCAGATCGGGGCTGACATTGATTGACACGCCATGCCAGCTCACCCAGCGGCTGACGCGGATGCCCAACGCGCCGATCTTGGCTTCAAGTCCGCTCAGCGGATCAACCGTCCAGACGCCAATCCGTCCCTCACGGGTGAAGGCCGTGACCCCAAGTCGGGCGAGGGCGTCGATCATCCAGCCCTCCAGACCCGCCACGAACGCCCGCAGATCGCGGGGAGGGACGGTGCCGTTCGACTTCGTCAGATCCATCATCACATAGCCAAGCCTCTGCCCTGGGCCATGATAGGTCCATTGCCCTCCACGCCCCGCGTCATAAGTCGGATATCCGTAGGGATTATAAAGATCGGCATCCTTGGCTGATGTTCCGGCTGTAAAAACGGGCGGATGCTCGACGAGCCAGACCAGAGGCGCGGCGGTTCCCTGATGAATCGCCCGTGCGCGCTCCTCCATGAACGCCAGAGCATCGGGGTAGGGCGTCAGTCCCGGAGAGGACGTCCACAAAATTTCTTCATAAATCGTATCCTGGGTCATTGCCCTCGTATCTGTCATCGGCTATAGCCCCTCCCACACCGGACGGTCATGCACCAAGCAGGATCGTTTGTCACGGGGCGGCCGTGGCGGAATGGTAGACGCGCAAGCTTGAGGTGCTTGTGGGGGCAACCCCGTGGAAGTTCGAGTCTTCTCGGCCGCACCACTGACATTCACATGTCGGTGTATCAAATTAAAAATCATGGATCTCCTGAATATTACTCTCCCTCAAGGGGAGCAGGTTTTATTAAGGTTCTGATAGTCTGTGCCATCTTATTGCCAGACTATTAAGACAGGGGTATTCCTCTAATGTCTTTGAAGAGCGTCTGGGCTTCCGTTCGGCAGTCGGGCGTCATCTCGTATGATGTGTGAGGTTTCGTGATCAAACCACTGAAAAAAGCTGTTCTTCCTGTTGCCGGTCTTGGTACGCGGTTTCTGCCCGCAACAAAGGCCATGCCGAAGGAAATGCTTCCTGTCGTCGACAAGCCGCTGATTCAGTACGCGATCGACGAAGCTCGCGAAGCCGGGATCGAAGAATTCTGTCTGGTCACCGGACGTGGCAAAGACAGCCTGATCGATTATTTCGATATTGCTTATGAGCTTGAGGCAACGCTCAAGGAGCGCGGCAAGAAGAGCGCGCTTGAAGCGTTGGCTCCCAGCAGTGTGCAGGCTGGATCTCTTGTGGCCGTGCGTCAGCAGGAGCCGCTGGGCCTCGGACATGCGATCTGGTGCGCCCGTTCCTTCATTGGCGATGATCCGTTTGCGATCCTGCTGCCGGACGATATCGTCAAGGGGCGCAGCTGCATTGGCCAGCTGGTCGAAGCTTACAACAAGACCGGTGGTAATGTCGTGGCTGTGTCGGAAGTTCCGCCCGAGCATACGAACCGGTACGGCATTCTTGACGTTGGTAGCGACGATGGAAAGCTGGTTGAAGTGAAGGGTCTGGTTGAAAAGCCTGCTCCGGAAGACGCGCCGTCGAACCTGTCCATTATCGGCCGCTATGTTCTGACGCCAGATGTTATGAAGTATCTGGCGAAGCTTGAGCGTGGTGCAGGCAACGAAGTCCAGCTTACGGACGCAATGGCCAAGACGATCGGTGAAGTGCCGTTCCATGGCCTGCGTTATGAAGGCACGCGCTTTGACTGCGGCGACAAGGCCGGCTTCCTTGAGGCCCAGCTTGCCTTCTCGATTGATCGCGAAGATCTCGGGGCGTCGGTCAAGGCGTTCCTCAAGAAGTACAAGCAGTACACAGACGCCCCCTGATCCCGGTCAGGTACGATTCTGATCTGCTCTGCCTGCAAGGTTTTTTACCTTTCAGGTAGAGCAGCTAAAGACCATATCCGCTCAGATCCTGCGACGAGGAGTCTGGCAAGCATGTCAGTAGGCGGGCCGTTTCAATCTTTTCTTGAGCCAGGTCAGATTGTTCTGCATCCCGATTACCCGGACTGGGGATGGGGGCAGGTTCAGTCTGCTATCGGTGAACGGGTGACGGTCAATTTTCAGCATCAGGGCAAAGTCCTGATCGATGCATCCCGTATTACGCTCCGACTTCTGCCGAAACCCCGGTAATGCGGACAGGCCGTCGTATAGCTCGCGCGCTCCTCAACACACTTTTGCCTCCCGTCTGTGCGGCCTGTGGCACAGAAGTCATGACGGAGGGGGCTTTTTGTAGCACCTGCTTTCAGACGGCACACCGGATCGTCTCTCCGCAATGTGATCGTTGTGGTGTTCCTCTGGAAAATGAGGGGCTTGGAGGTACGCAGAACTGCTGTGCTGCCTGTCATGCCCATCCGCCGGTCTGGCGTTCTGCCCGGGCCGCATTCGTTTATGATGGTTGGTCCCGACGCCTCATCCTGCCACTGAAATATTCCGATCATACCGAAAATGCGGCCGTTCTGGCACGGCATATGGCTGTTGCGGCTGAAGATCTGCTGGAGAAAGTAACGCTTGTCGTGCCGGTGCCACTATATCGCACCCGATTATGGAAGCGGCGTTACAATCAGGCCGGTTTGATGGCGCAGGGTGTGGCACGGCTTGCCGGATTGCCATGTATGGTAGATGCCCTTCAACGTGTTCGCTCGACAAAGGCTCTGGCCCGTCTGTCCGCCGGAGAGCGCGAAGAGGAGATGACACAGGCAATCCGGATCAGAAAAGGGCGGGACGCCTGCATAAGAGGGCAGGCTGTTTTGCTGGTGGATGATGTGCTGACGACAGGCTCCACGGCGACGGCCTGTACATTGGCTCTGATGCAGGCCGGGGCGGCAAGTGTGGATATTTTGGTTGCAGCCCGGACCGGGAGAGTGGATGAACAGAACCCGCGCTTTGTCCAGGAATGAGAATCCTATGCCGAAAATCGAGATTTTTACCCAGCCTGGATGCCCTTACTGTGTGCATGCCGTCAGTCTTCTGCGCTCCAAGGGCGTGACGTTTCAGGAAATCAACGCCCCGCACGGATCCGCCGAACGCGAGGACTCCATTCGTCGTTCGGGACGTCGCACGGTGCCTCAGACGTTTGTTGACGGGGAGGCGCTCGGGGGCTGCGACGACCTGATGGCCCTTGATCGCGCCGGGCGGCTTGATGCCCTGCTGGGCACCGTCTGAATGCGCTGTGCGGGCTTTTTCGCGGCTTTCCTGATGACTGTGCTGTCACTTTCATGTGTTCGGGCCCAGTCTCCTGCTCCGGATGATGCTCTTCCGCAGAACATTCCCGAACAGGGCCTGTGGCTGTCGGAAGGGCACGATGGGTTGTTTTCGATCCAGCCCTGCGGGCATGCTCTCTGTGGTCAACTGATTGGCATGGCTTACGACGGGGAAATGCCAAAAGACGTCTGGGGACGTTCGCAATGCGGTATCCGTATGCTGACAGACTTTGTCCCAATCGAGGATCGCAAGTGGCAGGGCCATATTCTTGATCCGAGAACCGGACGGGTCTATCAGGCGCGGATATGGGTTTCCCAACCCAATGTTCTGAAGCTGCGCGGATTCGTTCTGGGAATGCCTCTTCTGGGCGAAACCCAGACCTGGAGCCGCTACACCGGTCCGCCAGTCGGACCACAATGCAAGCTACCGAAAGACGTGCACTAGGTCTGTTGTCGCGAAACCGGCATCATGGCCCGGACGTTATCGTCACCCTATCGAAAGGAATGCAGACCCATCATGTCCCACCCTGTTTCCCGCCGCAGTTTTGCGGCCGGACTGGTTGCCGGTGTTGCGGCTGCCGGTACTGGTATTGCTGGTGCCGCCGATCCTGAGAAGGAGGTCCCGACGCCACCTCCGCCACCGAAGCAGGTTTCCAAAACGATCTGCTTTGTCGGCGGATATACGAAACACGGCCCCCCGGGCGGCGGAACCGGAAACGGGCAGGGCATTGCCGTTTTCGATATGGACCGTGATACGGGCGTTCTGACGCCGATCACGACGTTCACCGATATCGCCAGCCCGTCCTTCCTGACGATCTCGAAAGACCAGCGCTTCCTCTACGCGCTGAGCGAAATCGACGATTTCAACAAGAATGGTGACGGGTCCGTCACGGCATTTGCCATCGACCCCAAAACCGGTTCACTGCGCAAGCTGAATGTCGTCAGTTCGATGGGTGCTGTTCCGGCATATGTGAGCATCCACCATTCAGGCCGCTATGTGCTGGTGGCCAATTATGTTGGTGGCAATGTGGCGGTTCTGCCCATCCGCTCGGACGGATCTCTGGGCGAAGCATCGGACGTGGTTCACAACACAGGCCCGCGCCAACCGGAGCGCGCTGCGGACAATCCGCAGGGTAATTTTGCCGTTTCCGATCATTCGGGCTCGCACCCGCACATGATTCATTCCGATCCAAGCGGAAAATTCGTACTGGCCGATGATGCGGGTCTGGACCGGGTGTATGTCTGGACGCTGAACCTCGACACGGGCAAGCTGATCCCGGCTAAGACGCCATATTACGACATGGAGCCGGGGTCGGCACCGCGCCACTTCCAGTTCAATCATTCCGGTCGGATTCTGTACAATCTGTGCGAACAGGATTCGAAGGTCGTTGTTTCCAATTTCGATCCGGTTACCGGCGCGATCAGCAATATCCAGACCGTCAGCACCGTCACATCGCATTTCCGTGGCTCGACGCTGGCGGCGGAAATCCTGATCTCGGCCAGCGGCAAGTTCGTTTATGTGTCCAACCGATTGGGTGATTCGCTGGCCGTGTTCGCCATCGGTACCGATGGAACACTTACACTTCAGGACGAAGTCTGGATGCACGCGGACTATGGCCGTGCCCTGATGTTCGATCCGTCCGGAACGTTCCTGTTCTGCGCCAACCAGCGTTCGGATGCCGTGACTTCGTTCCGGGTGGACAAAAAGACGGGCGAAATTGCGTTTACGAACAATTTCACGCCCGTCGGAAGTCCGACGACCTTCGCGTTCATGAACACGCAGGCCTGATCAGCCCTTTCTGCGATTAAGGCGCTTGCGGCGGATGATCCCGCTGCAAGCGCCTTTTTTGTTCAGTCCTTGCGGAAAATCGCGATGTAGTTGATGCCGGTGTCGCGGCTTTCGCGCCATTTGAACGGCACATAGCTCATGCCCGCGATGTCCAGCATCCGCAGACCGGCCTGTCGGGCCATGGCGGCCAGTTCGTCGGGTTTGATGAACTTCTTCCAGTCATGCGTGCCCACAGGCAGCATCCGCAGCAGATATTCCGCACCGAGTTTGGCGACAGCGAAAGAGCGTGGCGTGCGGTTCAGCGTGGACACAGCAACCATACCGCCCGGCTTCGTCAGCGTAGCCAGCATGAGCAGAAACTCCTGCGGATCATTGACATGTTCGATGACTTCAAGCGCATTGACGACGTCGAACCGCGCCCCTTCCGCGACAAGGTCTTCCGCACTGCCATTGCGATAGGACAGGGGGGCAGCTTCGGGAGAGAGGGGATGCTGAGCCAGATGTGCTTCGGCTGCCCGGATCCCGGCGGCGCTGGCATCGATTCCGAGTGTTTCAAACCCGAGTTTGGCATAGGCCTCGCTGGCCAGACCCGCGCCGCAGCCGATATCGAGCAGGCTTAGAGGTCCGGCGGAAGCGGCGCGCAGAGGAGCGACATGCCGGCTGACCCATTCGGTTCGTAAGGGGTTCATGGCATGAAGCGGGGCCATAGGGCCGCGCGGATTCCACCAGTCTTCTGCCAGAGCGCTGAAATGGGCAATTTCGGATTCCGAAACGGATGAACGTCTGAAATCCTGTCCCGGAGATGTTTCTGTGGGCATCAGAACTGTCCTTCTGTGTGCCTGTCTGCCGTGCGTCATCTGGACGTGGCGGAGCGAGACGAGTATGTGGACCGGCAGAGTCTGTTCAGGCGCCGGGTGTTTTGCGGTACCCGATGCCAGACCCGAGCGCGCAACGCCAGACACGTACTGGAGCCTTATCCGCGATGTCCATGCCCGATACTCCCGTCCACGACCAGCTTTCCGGTCGTGCCGATCCTCATGCCGCCATGACTGGCGAAATTGGGAAACGGAAGACGGTTGTCATGAAATTCGGCGGTACATCCGTCGGAAATATCGAGCGTATCCGGAACGTTGCGAAACGCGTGAAGGCGGAACATGACCGCGGCCGCCGCGTGGCGGTTGTTGTGTCGGCGATGGCGGGTGTGACGAACCGGATGGTCGGATATTGTGCGGAACTCGACCCGCTGGCCGATCCGAAGGAATATGATGCCGTGGTGGCGGCGGGCGAGCAGGTGACAAGCGGGCTTGTCTCCATCGCGCTTCAGGCGCTTGGCGTGAAAGCGCGGTCGTTTCAGGGCTGGCAGATCCCGCTTGTGACGGATGACGCCCACGGCAAAGCCGCTATCGAGAGCGTGGACGGCACGGCGCTGCTGGCCTGTCTGGACGATGGGATCGTGCCGGTTGTCGCAGGCTTTCAGGGCGTAGGGCCTGATGGACGGATCGCAACGCTGGGACGAGGCGGATCGGATACCTCCGCCGTGGCCGTTGCGGCTGCCATCCATGCCGATCAGTGTGATATTTATACCGACGTGGACGGGATCTACACGACCGATCCGCGCATCGTGAAACGCGCAAAGAAGCTGGATCGCATCACTTACGAAGAGATGCTTGAACTGGCTTCCGTAGGCGCCAAGGTACTTCAGACCCGCAGTGTCGGCCTCGCCATGCGTGAGAATGTCCGGGTGCGGGTACTGTCATCGTTCGCGGAAACGGATGATGACAGTGGTTCGATTGTTGTTGATGAGGACGAGATCATGGAGAAGGAACTGGTTGCGGGAATTGCCAACTCGCATGACGAAGCGAAAATCTCCGTGCGGAATATTCCGGACCGTCCGGGCATCGCTGCCGCGATTTTCGATCCGCTGGCTGCTGCGAACATCAATGTCGACATGATCGTCCAGAGCGTTGGCGTGGACAATCTGACGAACATGACCTTCACGGTCAGCAAAGCCGACGAGGCCGCTGCCCGCTCTGTGCTGGAGAAGGCCCGCGAATACGTCCAGTATGGCGAGCTGATCACGTCCCATAACGTGGTGAAGATCAGTGTCGTGGGCATCGGCATGCGCTCGAACGCCGGTCTGGCCGCGCGGATGTTCCGCACGCTGGCCGATCGCGGCATCAACGTGCAGGTCATCTCCACGAGCGAGATCAAGATCTCGGTGCTGATCGATTCCGAATATACTGAACTGGCCATGCGCGCACTGCACACGGCTTATGGCCTTGATGCCAAAGAGGAAGCCGACGCGTGAGCGAAACCCTGATCGAAACCCTGATCGAGACCCCGAGCGCGGCTCTGGACGCCCGCGCGACGCTGGACCGGCTGTGGAAGCCGGGCTGTGACTTCCTTGGAAGTGAAGTTGCGATCCTCGGCGGGGCCATGTCCTGGGTTAGCGAGCGGCATCTCGTCTCGGCCATTTCCAACGCCGGTGGGTTTGGTGTCATCGCCTGTGGCGCGATGTCTCCCGGGCGTCTGGAAGAGGAAATCGTTGCCACACAGGCGATGACGAAGCGTCCGTTTGGCGTCAACCTCATCACCATGCACCCCGAACTGGACCGACTGGTGGATGTGTGTCTGGCGCACAACGTCTCTCACATCGTGCTTGCAGGCGGCGTGCCGAACAGTGCCACGATCCGCAAGGTCCGCGATGGGGGAGCGCGGGCGATCGGTTTTGCGCCTGCTCTGGCTCTGGGCAAGCGGCTGGTGCGCATGGGCATTGAGGCTCTCGTGATCGAAGGCTCGGAAGCCGGTGGTCATGTCGGGCCGGTGTCGCTGACGGTTCTGGCGCAGGAAATCCTGCCCCATATCCGCGATGTGCCGGTGTTTGTGGCTGGTGGTCTTGGACGTGGTGATGCCGTCCTGTCCTATCTGGAGCAGGGCGCCGCGGGTGCGCAGCTCGGAACGCTGTTTGCGGCATCCGAAGAGAGCATCGCGCATGAAAATTTCAAGAAGGCTTTCCTGCGCGCCAACGCCCGTGATGCCGTGACGACTGTCCAGCTTGACGAGCTCTTCCCGGTCATTCCGGTTCGGGGCCTGTCGAATGAAGGTGGCCGTCGATACGCACGTCTTCAGGGCGAAGCACTTCAGAAGTTCCAGAGCGGCGAACTGACCAAGGAAGAAGCGCAGCTCTCGATTGAGCATTACTGGGCTGGTGCGCTGCGTCGTGCTGTTATCGAAGGTGACGTGGAAACGGGTTCCGTCATGGCCGGTCAGTCCGTCGGCATGGTCAAGGAAATCCGTCCGGTCGCCGATATTCTTGCGACGCTGGTGCAGCAGGCCGTTGATGCCATAAAGCAGCGTGAAAACCGTATTCACGCTGCCAGCTAACGGATCATCCGGTCATGTCCTCTCCGTCCTCCAGCCGCCCGTTCTCGCAGTCTTCTGACCAGCCCAGTGTTGGAAAGGTGCTGCGCGAGCGTCGCGAGGAACTGGGATGGCGGCTGGAAGATGTGGCGGAATGGCTGCGAATCCGCCCGAAGCTTCTGGCAGCGCTTGAAGCGGACGATCTTTCGGGGCTGCCGGGTGTGGCTTATGCCGTCGGCTTCCTGCGGACTTACGCACATGCCATGCAGCTTGATGCGGACGCACTGGTCGAGCGCTTCCGGCGCGATACGCGTGGCGCCGTAACACGCAAGACGGAGCTGGTTTTCCCGCAACCCGAAGGAGATCGGGGGCTGCCGGTCGGCGTGCTGGTCGGCGCCGGGTTGGTGGTCGTCGCTGTGGCCTATGTCGGCTGGTACCGTTTTACGGCACACGACACCCCGGCGCAGCGTCAGATTCCAGCCGTGGCAGAACTGATGCCGGGCGCGGCAACTCCTGCCACGACCTCCCCACAGGTCGCCTCTGTCATGCCCGGACGCGCACCCACGCCCGAGCCTCATGCTCCGGTCGTTGCGTCGCCTACTCCTGCTGGGCCGCCAACAGTTTCCAGCCCTGTGCAGACGGCTGCGGCCCCGCAAAATCCGCCTGCGTCTGCACCGGAACAGGCTGTACCAGCGGCTCCGTCTTCTGATGAAGATGATGCACCTGTCCCAACGCCCCCGACTGAGACCGTCGCGCCTGAAAAAATCCCGACACCCGGACAACCTGCCACGGATCTGCCCCCGGCTGTTCCAGAAGGGGCTGTCGTCGTGCGGGCGCTGTCGCACGTCTGGGCGCAGGTTCGTGACAAGGACGGGCACGTCCTGATGTCGCGCGTCATGCAGCCGGGCGAAAGCTGGCAGGGCGATCCCGCGGGTGCTCCGTTTCACATGTCGTTCGGGAATGCAGGCGGTGTGGTCCTGACCACGGCGGGGGCGACCAGTGCGCCTCTGGGCCGGGAAGGGCAGGTCCGTCGCAATGTCGAGGTGACAGCCGATGCCATCCGTTCCGGCTCATTCGGATCGGGTGTGGCGCTTCCGGTTCAGCCCAGTGCCCTCCCATCACCAACCGCCACGGACGCAACGGCTGTCGTGCCGCCTGTGGCCGCAAAACCGTCTCCGGCACCCGTTCCGCACAAAACCCCACCGCCGGAGCATGACGTTTCGGCCGATGATCTGAATGCCCGGCAGCTTGAACATCAGCCGCTGGAACAATCGTCGCCACCGCATTAAACCCTTATATCCGTCAGGGGGGCTCAGTGCTCCGAAAATACAGCCCCCTGCGTTAGAGCTTCCGGTTTCCACCGGGCACGAAGAGGTAAATCATGAGCAGCTACCGTCCGTATCAGCACATCGAACGTCGCAAGTCGCGCCAGATCCATGTCGGCAAGGTCGCGGTCGGTGGTGATGCCCCGATTTCCGTGCAGACCATGACCAACACCCTGACGTCGGACGCACAGGCCACGATCGACCAGATCCGCCTGTCCGAACTGGCTGGCGTGGACATCGTCCGCGTCTCCTGTCCGGATGAGGCCAGCACCGAGGCTCTTGCAGAAATCGTTCGTGAAGTGAACGTCCCCATCGTTGCGGACATCCACTTCCACTATAAGCGCGCCATTGAGGCCGCCAAGGCCGGTGCTGCGTGCCTGCGAATTAATCCGGGCAATATCGGCAGCGCCGAGCGTGTGCGGGAAGTCGTGAACGCCGCCAAGGATTATGGCTGCTCCATCCGCATCGGCGTGAATGCCGGTTCGCTGGAAAAGCACCTGCTTGAAAAATATGGTGAGCCCAATCCCGAAGCTCTGGTCGAGAGCGCTCTGGAGCACGCGAAGATCCTTCAGGATCACGATTTTCACGAGTTCAAAATCAGCGTGAAGGCATCCGACGTGTTCATGGCGGTTGCGGCCTATCAGCAGCTTGCGGATTGCTGTGACCACCCGCTGCATATCGGCATCACCGAGGCAGGCTCCAAGCGTGCGGGCACCGTGAAGTCGTCTATCGGTCTGGGCAATCTGCTCTGGGCTGGCGTGGGTGACACGATGCGTGTGTCGCTCTCGGCTGCTCCGGAAGAGGAAGTGCTGGTCGGCTGGGATATCCTGAAGTCCCTCGGCCTGCGTCATCGCGGTGTGAAGATCATTTCCTGCCCGTCCTGTGCCCGTCAGGGCTTCAATGTCGTCGAGACGGTCCAGACGCTGGAAGATCGCCTCCAGCACATCAAGACGCCGCTGACGCTGTCCATCATCGGCTGCGTGGTGAATGGCCCCGGTGAGGCATTGATGACCGATCTCGGCGTGACCGGTGGCGGCAATGGCCGTCACATGGTCTATGCGGCCGGTCGTCAGGACCACACGATGCCGGGTGGCGACATGATCGAGCATATTGTGGACCTCGTGGAAAAGAAGGTCGCAGACATTGAGGCGGGTAAGGTCGAGGCCTCCACGGCCAAGCAGATGGACCCGGCAGCGCACTGATGTCCGGACTTCAGCCCCCTCGCGGGACACACGACCTTATTGGCGACACGATGCGTCGCCACCACCATGTCGTGGAGACGGCGCGCCGGGTTCTGCGGACTTATGGGTTCGAGGAATGGAGCACGCCCATCTTCGAGGACACGCGCGTCTTTTCGCGCACGCTCGGCGAGACGTCCGATGTCGTGTCCAAGGAGATGTATACGTTCGAGGATCGCGGCGGTGAGAGTATCACCCTGCGACCCGAAGGCACGGCGGCGATCTGCCGCGCGCTGGTTACGAACGGTCTGACGCAGTCCCTGCCGCAGAAGGTGTTCTATCACGGGCCGATGTTCCGCTACGAACGCCCGCAGAAGGGACGCTACCGCCAGTTCCACCAGATCGGTGCAGAACTGATCGGCGCGGAAAGTCCGCTGCGGGACGCTGAGACGATCGCCATGGCGCAGGACATCCTGCGCGAACTGGGTCTGGGCGATCACGTCACGCTGGAACTCAACACGCTTGGTGATCTGGCCAGCCGTCAGGCATGGCGTGAGGCTCTGGTCGCCTATTTCCGCGATCATGCCGATGCGCTGTCGGAAGAGAGCCGGGTCCGGCTTGAAGCCAATCCGCTGCGGATTCTGGACAGCAAGTCGGAGCAGGACCGCAAACTGCTCGACGACGCCCCGGCATTCGCGGACTATCTGAACGATGAATCCCGCCAGTTCTGGGACACGCTCCGCTCCAGCCTTCAGGCATTCGGCGTGGACTTCGTTGAAAACCCGCGCATCGTCCGCGGCCTTGATTACTACAGCCATACAGCGTTCGAGTTTGTGACCTCGAAGCTCGGGGCTCAGGGCACCGTGCTGGCCGGTGGCCGGTATGAAGGGCTGGTCGAGCAGATGGGCGGTCCGGCCATCCCGGCGATCGGCTGGGCTGGCGGGATTGAGCGTCTGGCAATGCTGCTGGACAGCGCACCGGAGCTTCCGGCGGGCATTACGCTGGTGCCCATGGGCGATCCGGCTGTTCTCAAGGCTGCGTCCATTGCACGCGCGCTGCGTTCTGCGGGATTGAGGGCCGAAATCGAAACGCGCGGCAATCTGAAAAAACGGATGGAGCGCGTGGTGAAGTCCGGCGCGTCTCATGCGATTGTTCTGGGCGACGAGGAAATCGCCAAGGATGTCGTGCAGCTTCGGGATCTGTCCAGCCGCGAGCAGCAGGAAGTTCCGGTCACGGATCTGGTGCGTCTTCTGAGCGCAGGACGCGCCTGAGCGTATGGCGTTTGACGACAGGCTTGAGCGAATTGTCGCGCGTTCAGAGGAAGTTCAGGCCCTGATGTCTTCCGGCGATCTGACGGGTGAGGATTTCACCCGTCTGTCGCAGGAATATGCCGAACTGGAGCCGGTGGTCGCATCCATTCAGGCCTGGAAAAGTGCCGAGGAACAGAAAGCCGGGGCGCAGGCCCTGCTCGATGACCCGGAAATGCGTGAACTGGCGCAGATGGAACTGGCGGAGATCGAGGCGACCCTGCCCGATCTCCAGCATGCGCTCCGTCTGGCACTCCTGCCGAAAGATGCGGCGGATGAGCGCAGCGCCATTCTTGAAATCCGACCTGCCGCTGGCGGCGACGAGGCTGGTTTGTTCGCCGCGGAACTCTTCGATGCCTATCGCCGCTTTTCGGAACAGAATGGCTGGCGTTTCGAAGTCATGGAATATTCCGAAAATGAAGTCGCAGGCCTGAAGGAAGGCATGGCGACCATTTCAGGCCGCTCGGTCTTCGCGCGTCTGAAATACGAATCCGGCGTGCACCGCGTGCAGCGCGTTCCGGCGACCGAAAGTCAGGGTCGCATCCATACCTCGACCGTGACCGTTGCTGTGTTGCCGGAAGCCGAAGAGGTCGATGTCACGATCAATGACGATGATCTGCGGATTGACGTTTATCGGGCATCCGGTGCGGGTGGTCAGCACGTCAACAAGACTGAAAGTGCAGTCCGCATTACGCATATGCCCAGCGGGATCGTGGTGGCGATGCAGGAAGAGAAAAGCCAGCACAAGAACAAGGCCAAAGCTTTGAAGATCCTGCGCGCGCGGCTTTACGAACGCGAGCGTGCACAGCTTCATGCTACCCGGGCAGCAGACCGGAAATCACAAGTCGGGACGGGGGATCGTTCGGAGCGCATCCGGACCTATAATTTTCCGCAGGGTCGCGTGACGGACCACAGGATCAATCTGACGCTCTACAAGATCGACCGGATCATGAGCGGTGAATTCGACGAGATCATCGACGCCCTGACCCGGGAAGAACAGACGGAACTGCTCGCTGCCGCAGGCTTTTAAGCTTCAGGTGTTGGGTGTGGCACAAACGGCAGCGCGGCCATGCCGATGGGTTGCGACAGCGGCATCGTCGTAATCGACCAGAAAGAAGTCCGTGAAATTGTTGCTGCCCACGGCGTCGAGGGAATGGCCTTCAGGATGGTGGAGCTGGCCCTCGCTGCTCACCTGATGGGTTTCCTGATGGCCATTCCGTACAATGGTGATTTCTCCGCACAGGGCGTAATCCACATCGGAACGGCCAACCGGAAGCACGATGGTCTGCGTCTCATGGGCCTTGGACAGCCCGAGTCTGAATGTTGCAACCAGATTGCCATCCAGATACAGGCGCGAGACTTCCGAAATTTCTTCGGGCGCACGCTCGTCCGTTACCGTAAAGGACGGGGGCAGTTCCCTGGACAGGTCTGACTGCGCCTGAACGGGGGTGAGGGTGCAGCCAAGCATCAGGGCGGAAAAGAGGAATGCACGTTTGGACGTCATGACACCAACTATAGCAGGTTCGCTTTGAAGATGATGGCCAAAGATGATCTTTTGCGCGAGGCCTCACAGGCACTGGAACGGGTCGGAATCGAAGATGCGCGTCGCGAAGCGCGGCTTCTGCTGTGCTGGGCGACAGGACGGGATTTGGGAGGGCTGCTGTCTCTGGATGGCGTGGATGACGTCCAGCAGACACGATTCGCAGAGGCCCTGACCCGCAGACTGAATCGGGAGCCTCTGGCGTTCATCACGGGCGAGACGGGTTTCTGGACACTGGATATGGAGACGGGGCGCGACACGCTGATCCCCCGTGCCGACAGCGAGGCCTTGATCGAAGCGTTGCTGGATATCCACCCTGATCGGGATGCACCGCTGTCCATTCTGGATCTGGGCACGGGAACGGGTTGTCTGCTGCTCGCCGCCCTGTCGGAATACCCGCAGGCAACAGGCGTAGGCGTCGATTTATCTCCTCAGGCGGCAGCTCTGGCGCGACGCAATTCTGTTCGTACCGGGCTTGGGCCACGGAGCGTTTTTTTCGCCGGAAGCTGGGCGGAAGCCCTGAATGCCCGGTTCGATATCGTGCTCTCTAATCCGCCTTATATCGAGACCGGTGATCTGTCGGATCTGATGCCCGAAGTTGTGCGCTATGAACCCGCGCGGGCTCTTGACGGCGGGGCAGACGGGCTTGAGGCGTATCGTATTCTGTGTGCCGCCCTGCCGGATCTGCTGGTGCCGGGAGGACATGCCATCTTTGAGATGGGGATCGGGCAGATCAACGACGTGTCCGAACTGGGAGGGCAGAATGGTCTGCAGGACGTGGGGCGTCGAAAAGATCTGGGGGGGGTGGAAAGAGCGCTGGTTTTGCATTTGCCCGGATAAGAAGACAGACAATGGCGTGAGATAACGAAAAACCGTTGGCTTGACTGACGGAACTTGGTATGGCTAAAGCCAATGCATACGAATTTGAAGGTGTTTTACAGACACTCTCAGGCGTATCTTTGCCCATCGTTCACGTCATTCTGCACTGACGATGGAAGACTGGCTGAGCCGGGTTCAGCCATAGCGGAACAGACAGACGTCTTTTTCGATAGCGGCGGTCGGAACTTTCTGTGCTTGCAGAACGGTCCACGTCATCATGAAAGTGCATCACGGGTCGATGAATATGAAGCGCATAAGAGGCCGGCATCATCGTGCGGGCAGTGGGCCGTCACGTAGCAGTAGCAATGCCCAGACACCTCTGAACCGCAACCATGTGTTTGACAGTAACGGGCCTGATCTCAGGGTCCGCGGTACGGCGCAGCAGCTATTCGAGAAGTATCTCCAGCTTGGCCGCGACGCAACCGGAACTGGCGACCGCATTCTTGCAGAAGCCTATTTCCAGCATGCGGAGCATTATTTCCGTATTCTCAACGCCATGAATCAGGCCGCTGAGAAAAGCCAGCAGGAACGTAACGAGCGCCAGCAGCAGCGGCAGCGAGCTTACGAAGACCGTCGTGAGGCACGCGGTGAGCGTGGTGAAGACGAGGCCCCGTCATCCGAGCAGGAAGGCGACTATGCTTCGGAGCGTTCCTCCGATGAAGATCATGATCGTCGTGCGGCGGAAGTCGAAGCAGAATAAGACGTTCTGTCTTCAGCGCCTCAAAAAGACCGGCCCGTAAGGAGCCGGTTTTTTTGTACCTCAGACGCGTCCTACAAAGCGGTCTGGCAGGCGCCAGAGTTCTGTCCCGCTCAGATGCAGATCAAGACGGTACAGGTCGTTCAGGCGCGTCTGGGTGCTATCCTCGACCTGCTGTCGCCAGTGCATGAGGCGCGCGTCCCGATTGTCGAGCGTGCTTTCCGTTCTGGGTAGTCCTGCCATTCCAAGCAGCATATTTTCCCAGTCCGCATTGTCGAGGCGCTGATGACGTCCAACGTCTTCCGAGACCCAGGGCTGCCTGCGGGTCCGCTCCAGCCGCGCCAGACCCGAACCCAGATCAGCATAACGCAGATGGAACAGGAAAAGAGGAGCGGCGAGGCTGGGAACCGCTTCTTCGCAGCAGTGGAAACCCGGAGCCCAGGTGATGGGAATGCGGGTGAGAACCGGTTTGCACATCGCGCTCGAAAAGCGGAGATGGCGGCGCTGTAAAGAGACGGGACGGCTGTAGTCGAACGGGCCTTCCTCATCCGGACGGTGGATGACGTCAAAGCCTGTCGCCGTGACCACGGGGCTTCGGTTCAGCAGCGCGAATTCAGTCAGGGAAGGGAAGAAAGCGGGGTCCGCGAGGAGGATTTCGTCCACATCCGTATAGATGACGCTATCATACCATTCGAGCAGACTGTCACAGAATTTTCCGACCGCCCGGGTGCGGCGTTCGTCGTCTTGGGGAGAGCGGGGAATTCGAACGACATTCACCTGTCCAAGATGCGTCGTACACCCGTCATCTGACCCGTGATCGATGATGTAACAGGCGCTTTCCCCAACCTGTGCGCCATAATGACGCCGCCAGACCTGAAGATGCTCCGGTTCATTATAAACCATGGTCACGACGGCGAGGGGCTTTTTAATCATGTCCCGCAGACTACAGGAAATGACCCCACGCAGCAGCGTCTGGATCAGGAAAAAACGAATTTTTCGGGAAAAGAATGGTAGCGGTGGACGGATTTGAACCGCCGACCAAGGGATTATGATTCCCCTGCTCTACCACTGAGCTACACCGCCATCCTGCCGGTTGAACCGGCGTTGTGGCGGGGTTTTAAGGGGGATCTTTCCGGGTGTCAACACGTTAGGTTCAGGAAAATGCGGCATAAAATAAGATGTTTTTTACGGGTCGCATTCCTGCGGCTGCCCGTGGCATTTGAGGTATCAGGGTTTTCCAATCAATCCGGCCTTCAGGGCTTTTCCAGTTTCTCACGATGCAAGGAGTCTTTCGTCTGGTGATGCAGCACTTTGTCAGCACCCTGTTTGCCATAAGATCCTATTTCACCTGGCTTCCGGCATCCGTCGTTTCGGTGCTGATGCTTGTGGTAGTGGGGGTGCTGGCGTTCTATTGCGGCAATCTTGTCACGACACAGCTTCTGAAAATCCCCGGATCGCGCAAGGCCGCGTTGATCCGGCGCATCGTTTCGTCCCTGCGCAGGCCGACGCGGCTGATGGTCGCCCTGCTGGCCATGCTGTCGGCGCTCCCGGCTGCAACAGGCTTCACGGCGGCACAGGAAGATAACTTTCAGCTCTTTTTGCTGTTTCTGCTGATCCTGACCTTCGGTTTCTCGGCGATCATGGTCTTCCGGATCATGACGGAGGTCTATCTCAACCGCCTCGCATCGCGGGAGCAGACCGACGACATCATGATCCGCTCGCACCAGACGCAGATCCGCGTCCTGCGGCGGCTGACGGAGATTCTGGTGGGGATTGTGACGGTAGCATCGGCCCTGATGCTGTTCCCGTCCGTCAAGCAGTACGGACTGTCACTGTTCGCCTCAGCGGGTGCGGCGTCCCTGATCGTCGGCCTGTCAGCACGGGGGCTTCTGACGAACCTGATCGCAGGCGTACAGATTGCGCTTACGCAGCCGATCCGCATGGAAGATCTGATCATCATCAATGGTGACTGGTGCTGGGTGGAAGAAATCAACGCGACTTATGTGGTGCTGCGTGTCTGGGACTGGAGGCGGCATATCGTGCCGATCTCGTATTTTCTGGAGAACCAGTTCGAGAACTGGACGCATAATTCCGCGGCCATCATCGGCGTGGTGTTCCTGTGGGTCGATTATCAGGCGCCGATGGATAAGATCCGCGAGATGCTGAATGAGATCGTGCGGGGCTGCCCGTTGTGGGACGGGCGTGTGTTCGACGTGCAGGTGGCCGACTGCAACGCGCATGTCATGTCCATCCGTATCATCGCCAGCGCACGTACGGCGCTTCAGAGCTGGGATCTGCGGTGCGATATCCGCGAAAAAATCATCGCCCGGATCCGCGATGAATGCCCCGAAGCACTCCCGCGTTCGCGTTTTTCCATGATGCCTTCCGGTCCGGGCGGGCAGGACCCATGGGAGCAGATGGCGCCCCCGATCGGACGCCCGCCACCGGGAAGTTATATGGGGCCCGGAATGAGCAGTGCGTCGATGTCGTCAGACTAAAGGTAGTCCCGGGCGCATTTTTGAGTGTCTGCGGCCGTAGAAGACGTATGTTGCGACGCCCAGAACCAGATAGGTCACCAGAAGGACCAATGGCACCGGATTGCCGCTTCTGACGGCGCTGACCATGTCTGAAACCAGCGGGATGGTCATCACCAGACAGAACAGGATGCCCAGCGCAGGTGTCGTACCGATCCAGAACCCGCGGATACGGATACCGCCCAGCGGGACACTGAAGGGGCGAACAATGTCCGGGCGCGTGTTGCGCTGCCAGATCACGGTGAAGCACACAATTCCGAACGCAGCCGCCGTTCCGATGGACACGAGGTCGCTGATGATGTCGATCGGCAGTGTCGCGGTGATTAGGGCAACAACAAGGCCAAGCACGATCGTGCCGATCCACGGCGTGCGGAGCTGAGGATGGATGACGGAAAAGATCTGCGGGATCAGGCCGTCGCGGCTGATGGTCAGCAGAACGCGGGACTGGGCATACATCAGTCCCATCAGTACCGAGCACAGACCGATCGTGGCCCCAACATTGACCAGCAGCGCCAGCCAGGGCGTGTGCATGATCTTCACGGCAATTGCGAGCGGATCCGGTACGTCCAGTTCACGATAGGGTACGATCCCGAGCAGGACCGTGGCGACGATCATATAGACGACCGTGCAGATCAGCAGACTTCCGATAATGCCGATCGGCACGTCACGCGTGGGATTGCGGGCCTCGGCAGAAGCGGTGGAAACAGCTTCAAACCCGACATAGGCAAAGAAAATGACCGAGGCCGCACGAAAGATGCCGCGCACGCCATAATGAAACCCACCTTCGCTGGGGGGAATGAACGGATGCCAGTTTGCCGGATTGATGGCACCGATCCCAAACGCCACGAAGACGAACAGAACGCCGACCTTGAGCGCCACGATCATGGTGTTGACGCGGGCTGATTCCTCAATGCCGCGCACGAGCAGGGCCGTGACGAGAAGCGTTGCTACGAAGCCGATCAGGTCGAAGCGCCATCCTGCGCTGATCTGCGCTCCAGCCGTGCCTGCAACGGGTTGAAGTGTGGCATGGGTCAAAGCCGCAGGAATATGAAAGCCGGTGATGCCCAGAAGGGAGCTGGCATAGCCTGAAAGACCGGCGGCAACGGCAGAACACGAGATGCCGTATTCCAGAAGCAGCAGCCAGCCGACCATCCAGGCCACTTTTTCGCCCATTGAGATATAGGCATAGGAATAGGCCGATCCCGATACAGGGAGCGTCGAAGACAGTTCGCCATAGGAAAACGCGGTGAACAGGCAGGCGAGGGCGGCAATGACGAAAGAGATCAGAACGGACGGACCGGCATATTCGGCCGCCGCCGTGCCGGTCATGACATAGATGCCAGCGCCGATCGTGGACCCGACGCCAAGAATGACCAGTTGGGTCGCCGTCAGGCTGCGCTTGAGGCCGTTCGTATCGTTTTCGAACAGGACCTGTTCAAGGGTCTTCCGGCGACCTGATCCGGAAACGTCAGGAGGAGATTGTATCGATGCTGGCATGATCCGTAATGTGCCGCGAAAAACGGCGGCTGGGAAGTTCAGAGAAGAATGACGGCAGCGGAAAACGCCCCGGCCACAATGCAGTAGACACCAAAGGGTGTGAGCGCCCAGCCGTCATGGTTGCGGAAGAAACGCAGCATGAGGAGCGAGCAGATCAGTGCGGTGATTCCGGCGACGATGGCACCTGCGACGCACTGCACCATGACATCATGGGAGATCGTCATGTGGCGCATCTGCCAGGCTTCACGGACCGTGGCAGCCAGCACGATGGGCTGGGCCATCAGCAGGGAGAAGCGCGCGGCCGTTTCGTGGTCCAGACCCCGCAGAAGACCGCCATTCATGGTGGCACCGGAGCGGGACAGGCCGGGCAGAAGGGCAAGGCACTGCCAGATGCCGATGATGGCGGCGTCTTTTGGAGCGAGTGTCGAAATGGGTCGATGGTCGCGCTGGCCTTTCTGGCGGCGGAGCCACTCAGTCGCCATCAGCAGGAAGCCATTGAGGATCAGGAAACCCGCGACAGCGATGGGGGAGCCGAAAACATTCCGCAGACGATGCTCCAGAAGCCAGCCGACCAGTACGGCGGGAATGGTGGCGATGACGAGGAGCAGGAAGACCCGAATCGCATCCATCTGGGCGTGGCGACCATGACGGCCCATCATTCCGGTCAGAATAGCCACCCAGTCCTTCCAGAACACACCTGCCAGTGCGACCAGTGTTCCGACATGCAGCATGGTCAGGAACGGCAGGAACGTCGGTGCGTGCTCATCCAGATCCCAGTGCAGAAGCGCAGGAAGCAGAACGGCATGACCAAGGCTGCTTACCGGAAAGGGTTCGGTAATTCCCTGGACGACGGCGAGAATGAGGGCTTGGAGAAGCGTCATGGAGCCTGTCTCGGTGAAAGCCTTCGTTTACAAAGGCGGAAAAGAGATCACTTGCCCGATGGTTACAATCGACGCAACCACGGATGTAGCCTTGACCGGTCGGTCATGGGAGGACTAACTCCCGATCTGTTCAAGATTTTCGGGAAGGCGAGGCTGGCATGCAGTCAACATTGAGCGGCCGCGGGGGCGCCATCCTGGCCAGTGGTCTGGTGCTGGCAATTGCCGGAACATTCCTCGCTTACGGCAATGCCCTGCGCAAGGGACCGGATTTTCAGGGCTCGGTCCTGCACGCCGCCTTCAATTCCGCGAACGGACTTCATACGGGTGCGAATGTCGATCTCGCAGGTGTTCCGGTGGGGCGCGTCGTGTCCATTAAGCTCGACCCCAGAACGCAGATGGCAGATGTTGCCTTTACGGTGGACCAGCGTCTGCATCTTCCGGTGGATACGGCTGTGGGAATCGGTGCCCCGACCATGACGGCGGACAACGCCCTGCAGATCCAGCCGGGTCATTCCCGCACGACGCTCTCCAGCGAAGGCAAGATCACCGATACGCAGGATCAGCTCTCTCTGGAGCAGCAGGTCAGCAATTATATTTTCGGTGGTGGCAAGCTGGGCCAGTAAGACCCGCTTTCGTCAGTCGTTCAGAGGATAGGACGCCAGCAGGCGACGCTGTTTGCGCCAGGAATGCAGCATCGAGAACGCGCCGGACGTTTTCCAGCCCCGCGCCCGATTGGCGGCACCGATCAGGAACGTCTGGCGGTAATGAGAGAACTGGGCGCGATAGGCTTCCCAGAGCGTCGTCCGCCGGTCCCAGATATGGGTGGCTTCTGAGCCGACACCGTTGATTTCGATAATCCGGAAATTCTCACCACGACGCAGGTCCTCGATGGAGGCGGCCTTCACGTCTACGCGCCCAAAATGGAAGTCCGGGATGTCCTGCATAATGGCATCCAGACGAGCCGTCAGCGCATCCGTGGTATCGGCGCGCCCATCCCGGAAGACGGAGCCCTTGCAGTGATTGCCTGCAAAAACCAGTGACATCTCCTCGCCCTTGGCAAGGACGTTCTTTTCCCGCCCCGCCAGACGCGGCAGGTAGATCTGCGGAACGAGGCTCATGCGTGCGTCGCTTAGGATCAGTTCCTCGATCGTTGACACGCCATCGCCCGTCAGGACCGGTGCTTCCTTGTAAGTGATGGAGGTAATGCGCCCACGCGCCTCGTCGGGATGGCGGATGTAGAACAGTCCGGCCTCGACGGGATAGGTGATGAGTTCCTGAACCAGCATGTCCACATCGTCGGGAAACTGCGGCAGAACCGTTTCAAGCTGTTCGCGGGACTGGACGAGCTTCACACCCGTGCCGTTGCAGCCGATATCGGGCTTGATGACGACGGGAAAGGACAGGTCCTTGCGCGTCATGGCATCCAGAGCGCGATGGTCCGCGCCTTTGCCGCTGCGGAAGACGGCATAGGGCGCGATAAAGGACTGCGCCGTGGCGCCCCCCATGTCGAGAATGGACGACTTGCTCTCACCACATAGACCACCCGTTTCAATGCGCGGATTGGCGGCAGTGGAGATGCTGAGATCGCGGTATTTGATCCCCATGACGATCCAGTACAGGACGATGGGCGTGTAGAAGATGGAACCGGGCCAGAATTCAAAAAGGGAAAGCGGGTTCTGGTCGGCTTCTGACTTGGACATTGCTGTTATTTGCTCACGGTCTGGAGACGGGCGATCAGATGCCCGACGACGACGATACACAGGACAAACCCCGCCAGTCCGGCCCAGCGCCAGCCGCCCTGATGGGCAAGAAGCCAGCCGCCGACCCGCATGGCGAGCAGGAAAAGACATGTCGTCCACACCAGCGTAGCCAGAACTGCGGTCAGGGCAAAGCGCAGGAACGGCGCGTGGAAAAAACCGCAGGCGGTATAAAGCGGAAGCCTTGCGCCGGGTACGAAACGGGAGATGGCGACGATGCGGATGACATTCGTACTGAACCAGTCCTGCGTGCGTTCGCGCTTGGGCAGCGTCAGAAAGCGCCTGAGATAAGGCCAGCGCGCACCCGCAGCTCCAAGGCCGTACAGGCCAAGATCTCCGACCGCCACGCCGAAATAAAGTGCGCCCAGAGCCAGCGGAATACTGACCTCGCCCGCGCGTGCCGCGATGGCGGAGAGCACCGTGGCTACGTCTTCAAGAATGAAGGTGCCCACAATAATGGTGGCCGCCTTCAGCCATGCTGGCTGCGAGGCCATGGCGGGGCCGATGGCGATCATGAGTGGGGGGAGTCCATGAACATTCAGTCGCCGGTTTCGCATGCCAGCGCGCCAACCACAATCTTGCCGTGCCATATTTCGGCGCGAATGCTCTGCGAGAGTGCCGACAGAGTTCTGGCGAGGCTGGCGGTCCGGGCTGCGGATTGCTAGCGTGTACCCTATCATTTCTCCCTGTAAGGGACTGGTCCTGACCGTGCTTCAAAGACGTCATCTGCTTGCTACCCTGACCTCCGTTGCCGGTTCCGCCGCAGTGGGGCTTTCCTCTGCCAAAGCGCAGGCTGCCGCCCAGACACCAGCGCAGAGTTACGCCGCTTTTCTCGACAGTGTGAGGACGCAGGCTCTGGCACAGGGGATCGCGCCGTCGATCGTCTCACAGGCGCTCGCCCTGACCCGCACTCCCAATGCCTCCGTTCTCAAACTGGACCGCCATCAGCCGGAGTTCACCCTGACCTGGGCGCAGTATCGCGATCGCGTCCTGCCGGAGTCGCGTTTTGCGAAGGGGCGGAGCGTCTATGCCGCCCAACAGTCCGTGATGTCTCCCGTAAGCGCACGCTTCGGATGTGACGACCGTGCCGTTATGGGAATCTGGGGCCTCGAGTCGGGTTTTGGCGCGCATGACGGGACGTATTCCGTCATCGATGCACTCGCGACGCTGGCCTATGACGGACGACGCTCGGCATTTTTCCGTAACGAGCTCATGAAAGCGCTCCAGATCCTCAATGACGGCGATATCGCCCCTGCGGCCATGATCGGCAGTTATGCCGGAGCGATGGGGCAGGCGCAGTTCATGCCCAGCGCCTATCTGCGCTATGCGGCGGACGGCGACGGAGACGGCAAGCGCAATATCTGGACGTCCGAAGCAGACGTGTTCGCGTCCATCGCCAATTATCTCGGTAAGTCCGGCTGGCAGGTCAATGAACCGTGGGGACAGGAAATCATCCTCACCAGAGCGCTCGACAAAAACGAAACCGGTCGGACCCGTCAGCGGACACTGGGGGAATGGATGGCACTGGGTGTGCGCCGGGCAGACGGGACGGCGTTCTCGCGCCGGGACGTGAAGGGCGCTGTCGTGCAGCCCGATGGTCCGGGAACGCAGGCTTTCATGGTCTATCACAACTTCAACGTAATCCGCCGGTACAACCCGTCGGACTATTATGCGCTGGGCGTCGGGCTTCTGGGGACGGGCATTGTTTCTGCGTAATTGCGGGGCCGTTCTCGCCCTTCTGCCGGTTCTGGGAGCCTGTCACCGCGACGAACCTGCGCCTGTTGCGCATCCGCATTACGAACTGGGTGCTGCGTGGCATGGTGCACAGGGATGGTTCTATCCCAGTGAGCAGTTTGATTATCGCATGACAGGTCTGGCCACGCGCCAGAAAGCGCCTGCTTCCGGGCTGAGCGCTGACGGGGAAATCTGGTCCGCAGAAGGCATGACGGGCGCGCATCAGACGCTCCAGCTCCCGGCGATCGTCAGCGTCCGCAATCTGCTAAATGGGCGGATCGTGCGTATCCGGCTGACGGATCGTGGGCCGGAGGGGCAGGGACGCATCATCGCACTCTCTCCGAAAGCGGCCGATCTGCTGGGCATGACCGCCGATACACCCGTTGAGGTGATTGAAGATGAAGTGGCCAGCCGCACACTGGCGGAAGGGCTGGGGGGAAGACCGGTCGCGCAAAGCATTTCTGCCGCACCAGTGGGCGAAGTGCGCGAAACATCGCTCAGTGACGGGTCTTCGCATGTCTATGGTAACGACTCGTCCGCGACGACAGCATCCGTGGGCGTTGGGCCGCTGCCTGCGACATGGATGCAGGGCAGTCCGGGGCCATCGGGGCCGTATGTCGTGATGGGAATATTTTCCGGCCATGCGGCAGCGGCAGGTGTTGCCCTGCGCTGTAACGGTACGGTTCTGCACGCCTCCGAAGGCGCGGGACTTGAGTGGCGCGTTCTTGGTGGACCCTATGCCGACATCGCACAGGCCGATGCGGCACTGGACCACACCCGCCTGTGCGGGGTAGAGGGCGCGCGGATCATTGTGGAATGACGGCCCGTTGTCTGAAGGCCGTGGAACTGGGGACGAACGTGCGGACTAGACGCTCTCTTTTCGGTGGGGTGGCAGGCATTGCGGCCTGTGCTTCTTTTGCGGGACCCCTGAAGGCGTTTGCCCGCCCGCACCACCATGCGGCCCACGCTGCGAAAGCTGCTGCGGCCCCTGCGGCAGAGGCTCCGGCTGGAACGCCCGCGAACACGCCGATTGGCCCGTTCGATACCGTGGCGCGCTGGGCCTATGTTGTCGATTACGACACGGGCGCCGTCCTGCTCGACAAGGCGTCTGACGAGCGTATGGCACCGTCCTCGCTCACGAAGATGATGACGGCCTATATCGTGTTCGGCATGCTGGCGACGGGCCGTATCCGTCTGGAACAGAGCCTTCCGGTCAGTGAGAAAGCCTGGCGCACACAGGGCTCCAAGATGTTCGTGCCGCTGGGCCAGAGCGTTCTGGTGTCCGACCTCATTCAGGGCATGCTGATCCAGTCCGGCAATGATGCCTGTATCGTACTCGCCGAAGGCATCGCCGGGTCTGAAGAACGCTTCGTCGCGATGATGAACGAGGAAGCACCGAAGCTCGGCATGATGAACTCGCACTTCCTCAACGTGACGGGCCTTCCGGCGGACGGGCACTACATGACGGCCCGTGATGTCGCGACCGTGGCCTCGCATCTGATCCGTGATTTCCCGCAGTATTACCATTATTTCGGCGAACTTGAGTTCACCTACAACCACATCCGTCAGGGCAACCGGAACGTGCTGGTCGACAAGGGCCTCGCTGACGGTTTGAAGACCGGTCATACCGATGCGGGCGGTTTTGGTCTCTGTGCCAGTTCCAAGCGCAACGGGAACCGCGTCATCGTCGTCATCAACGGCACGGCGTCGAGCAACGAGCGCGCCCATGAAGGCGAGCGTCTGATGTCCTGGGCGTTTGCGAATTTCGAGAACGCCACGCTGTTCCGTCGCGGGCAGGTCGTGGATTCCGCCCCCGTATGGATGGGCGAACGCCGTCAGGTTCCGCTGGTTGCAGGGGCCGATATCGTCATGACTCTGCCCGTCGGCTGGCAGCAGCGTTCGCATATCGCTGTAGATTATGCTTCGCCGGTCATCGCACCGGTGACGAAGGGGCAGGTTTGTGGCGCGCTCGTGATTTCCGCCCCGAACATGGCCGATATCCGCGTCCCGCTTGAAGCTGGCGAATCGGTTGCGAAACTTGGACTGGTCGCCCGCGCCATGACGCGTCTGGGCCACGGCCCCGCGCAGTAAGGGCATGGCTGGAACAGGACTGTTCATCACACTCGAAGGCGGTGAGGGCGCGGGGAAATCCACGCAGGCCCACCTTCTGGCCGAAGCCCTGCGCGCGGAGGGGCATACGGTTCTTCTGACGCGGGAGCCCGGTGGCACGCCGGGCGCGGAAGAAATCCGTAATCTGCTGTTGTTTGGGAAAGTTGATCTGTCCTGGCGGGCGGAAATCCTGATGCACATGGCGGCACGTTCGGACCATCTGGACAATGCCATTCTCCCGGCTCTGGATCGCGGTGAGATCGTGGTCTGTGACCGGTTTCATGATTCGACGCTGGCCTATCAGGGCCATGGTGTCGGTCAGAGTGCGCCGGAGGTTCTGGCGTTTTTGAATGGTGCGCGCAAACTCGTGAATTTCGAGCCGGATCTGACGCTCATGCTGGAACTGCCTCGGGCCGAGGCGCTCGCACGTCTTCGTGCGCGGGGCGGGCAGACGGACCGTTACGAAGGTCAGGCGGAAGCGTTTCACGAGCGCGTTTTGGCCGGGTTCGACGCGATTGCGTCAGCTGATCCGGGGCGCGTGAAACGTGTGGATGCGGGACAGACGCCGGAAGCCGTCAGTGCAGCGCTTCTACAAGCGGTACAGAACCGCGTGATGGTTCAGGGCGTGTGAGCGACCCGCGTCACACTTTGGGTCTGTACGGTCATGACGAGGCGGAAACGACGTTTCGGCAGGCTCTGGCCAGCGGCAAGCTCCATCATGCCTGGCTGATCTGCGGTCCGGCAGGGATTGGCAAGGCAACGCTGGCCTTCCGTCTGGCCCGACTGCTGCTGAATGCGGAAAATCCGGACTCGGCACCAGCGCGGCGCATCGCAGCCTCCACACACGGGGACCTGCTGGAAATCTCGCGGGCCGTGGACGAGAAAAAAGGCCGTTTGCGCGGGGAAATTACGGCAGCAGATGTCCGTCCTGTCCAGACCTTCCTGCATCACACAGCGACCGAAGGCGGCTGGCGCGTGGTGATCGTGGACGGCGCGGAATATCTGAACCGGTTCGCAGCCAACGCCCTGCTCAAGATCCTTGAAGAACCGCCTCCGCGCTGCGTTCTGCTGCTGACGACGTCTGCTCCGGGTGCGCTCCTGCCTACGATCCGCAGCCGGTGCCGCATGCTCACGCTGTCTGCGCTGTCCGACGCGGATATGCGCGCCGCCTTGCCCGGCATCTCTGTCGATGTGCTGGCGCGCGCGCATGGATCACCGGGTCGTGCGCTCTTTCTCTCGCACGACCGGGACGGGGCGATTGCAGCATTTGTGGCGGAAATCCTCGGCGGACAGGTGCGTGCGTCGGCAACCATGGCCCTGAGCGAACGTATTGCAAAAGAAGCGGAAGGTTTCGCATTGCTCTGCGATTTGCTAGGCGAAGGACTGGCAGACCGTGCGCGCTCGGCAGCGCGACGCGGGGAACTTGCAAAGGCCGATCTGGCGGCGCGGCAGTGTTCTGAACTGGACACGTTAAGGCGTCAGACCGAAGGCTTCAATCTGGACAAGGCCCAGGCCATCCGTCAGGCAGCGGAACTCGCTTCCGGCAGTTGAGATGGTCAGGGCGTTATGAAACGAGTGGACATGACGCGGCGCTTCACCATCACGACCCCGATCTTTTATGTGAACGGCGCTCCGCATATCGGGCATGCCTACACCTCCATCGCGGCCGACGTTCTGGCGCGCTTTCATCGCCTGAATGGCGAAGAGGTCCTGTTCGTCAGCGGGACGGACGAGCACGGCCAGAAGGTCGAGCAGACCGCTGTTGCCAAGGGTATGGACCCGCAGGCCTATGCCGACGAGGTTTCGGCCTCCTTCCGCCAGATGCAGAAGGACATGGCGATCTCGACCGACGAATTCATCCGCACCACCGAGGAGCGTCACAAGGGCGCGGCCAAGGCGCTGTGGGAGAAGGTGGCGGCGAACGGGCATATCTATCTGGGCGCTTATGAAGGCTGGTATTCCACCCGAGATGAAGCCTTCATCGGCGAAGACGAGCTGGTCAAGAAGCCCGACGGAACATTCGTGGCCCCATCCGGTGCGCCAGTCGAGCGCGTCAAGGAGCCGTCCTATTTCTTCCGTCTGTCCGATTTTCAGGACCGCCTCCTGAAGCTGTATGAAGACAATCCCGACTTCATCGGTCCCGTCGGCCCGCGTCGTGAGATTGAGAGCTTTGTGCGTCAGGGGCTGCGCGACCTGTCTGTCAGCCGCACCAGCTTCAAATGGGGCGTGCCGGTTCCAAACGATCCGGATCATGTCATGTATGTCTGGTTTGACGCGCTGGCGAATTACCTGACGGCAGTGGGCTATCCGGATCTTGATGATCCACGAGCCAAATTCTGGCCTGCGGACATTCATGTCGTCGGCAAGGAAATCGCGCGCTTCCATTGCGTGTACTGGCCGGCGTTCCTGATGGCAGCTGGCATCGATCTGCCGAAAAGCGTCTTTGCCCATGGCTGGTGGACGGTCGAGGGCGAGAAGATGAGCAAGTCTCTCGGCAATGTCCTTGATCCGAAGGCTCTAGCCGACGAGTTCGGACTGGATGCGCTGCGCTTCTTCCTGATGCGCGAAGTGCCGTTCGGTGGCGATTCCAATTTCAGCCGCCGTTCCATGATCACGCGGACGAATGTCGAACTCGCCAACGATCTTGGTAATCTGTGCCAGCGCACACTGAGCCAGGTGGCCCGCAATCTGGGCGGCGTTCTGCCCGAACGCGGTACGCTGACCGAAGACGATCAGGCCATGCTGGCGATGGCAACGCTGTTGCCGACGATCATGTCCGAACAGATCGAACGCAAGGCGATTACCGACGCGCTGGAGGAAGTCTGGAAGGTCATCCGCGCCGCCAACTCCTACATCGACCGTCAGGCCCCCTGGGCTCTGAAAAAGATCGATCCTGAGCGGATGGCCGATGTGCTGCGCGTTCTCGTGGACGTGATCCGTGGTATCGCGACCATGCTTCAGCCTTTCATGCCGGACACGATGGATAAGATGCTCACGCAGCTTGGCGTGCAGGGTGACGAGCGGACATTCGCCGCTCTTGAGACGCTGCTCCCGGCTGGCCGCACACTTCCCAAGCCCGAAGGCCTGTTTCCGCGCTTCGTCGAGGAAGAGGCATGACAGGACTGATCGACACGCATTGTCATCTGGACAAGCTTGACGATCTCGCGCCTGCTTTCGAGCAGGCGCGGGAAGCGGGGCTGTCCGGAATGATCACGATAGGGACGCGGTTTTCCAAAGCAGACACGCAGATTGCCCTGACGCAGCACGATACGCCGGATTTGCGGATCTGGTGCGCGATTGGCATCCACCCCGATTATGCGGGTGAGGAGCGTCTGCCGTCGGTTGAGGAGCTTGTTGCCAAAACCGAAACGCCTTGCGTCGTGGCAATCGGGGAGACCGGGCTGGATTATTTCCATAGCGGCGATGAGGCTAAACCTGCCCAGCATGCCGCCTTCCGCACCCATATCGCTGCTGCGCGCCAGACAGGGCTGCCGGTCGTCATCCATACCCGCAATGCCGATGACGACATGATTGCCATCCTGCGCGAGGAACATACCAAAGGCGCCTTTCCGTTCCTGATCCACTGCTTTGCGTCCGGCCCCAAACTGGCGGAAGCGGCTCTGGAACTGGGAGGTTATATCAGCTTTTCCGGCCTGCTGACCTTTCCGAAATGCGAGGAAATCCGCGAAGTCGCACGGATGGTGCCGGAAGATCGTCTGCTGGTTGAGACGGACAGCCCGTATCTTGCGCCCGTTCCGAAACGCGGAAAGCCCAACACGCCGGGTTATGTTGCGCATACGGCAGCACGTCTGGCAGAGGAACGTGGCGTTTCTCTAGCAGAAATCACCCGGATTACGACCGAAAATGCCCGCCGTCTGTTCACGAGGATCGCTGCATGAAGGTGACGATCCTGGGATGTGGCGGCTCCGCTGGCGTTCCCATGATCGGGGGCGAGGAGGGGTCACAGACGGGGATCTGGGGTGCCT
This sequence comes from Gluconobacter sp. Dm-44, assembly GCF_018256175.1. Classification (NCBI taxonomy): domain Bacteria; kingdom Pseudomonadati; phylum Pseudomonadota; class Alphaproteobacteria; order Acetobacterales; family Acetobacteraceae; genus Gluconobacter; species Gluconobacter sp. Dm-44. The sequence continues at coordinate 235,805 of NZ_JAERLZ010000003.1, forward strand.
GCGACCCCGCCGAGCCGCGCAACCGTCGCACCCGCTCCTCAATCGTGATCGAAGGCGAGGGCGGGTTTCGGCTTCTCGTGGACTCAGGGCCGGATTTTCGGGATCAGATGCTGAATTGTGGCCTGAGCCATGTTCATGCGGTCCTCTATACACATCCGCATAGCGATCACATCGGCGGTCTGGACGAATTGCGCGCCATCAACCGCGTGATCGGAACGCCGCTGCCATTGCTGGCGACACAGGATGTGCTTGAAGAGCTGCGCCTGCGCTATGCCTATGCATTCGCGCCATGGAAAGGGCCGGATTTCTATCGCCCGGTCTTTGATGAGCGGATTGTACAGGCTGGAGAGACGGTTTCGTTCCGCGGATTGAATGCCCGGATTTTCGAACAGCGCCACGGGCGGATCATGTCTCTGGGCGTACGCTGCGGTAATTTTGCCTACAGCACGGATGTCGAAACACTTTCGGACGAGGCCCTGTCGCTGCTCGAAGGGGTGCAGACCTGGATTGTGGACTGTTTCCAGTACGACCCGCACCCCGCCCATGCCTGGCTCGAACGCGTGCTGGAATGGCGCGAGCGTCTTGGCGTAGAGCACGTCATTTTGACCCATATGGGCCCGGACATGGACTATCAGATCTTGTGCAACACGCTGCCCGAGGATGTTGAGCCTGCCTATGACGGAATGGTTCTCGAACTTCAAGCTTAATGGACCGGGCTGTCTGGTGAGAGAGCACTCTGCCCTGTTGCGTGCGGGAGTGGTTCAGCTGGAGGAAGCGAGGGATTGAGCGGATATCGTTTTCCGTCAAACCGCATGCGGCTTAGGACGAGGGCAGGGTGCCCATCTGGCAACTGTCCAGAATAGGAAATTTCGAGATCGTGCCAGCCATGAGACAGAACGGGCAGGATACGAACCGGCAGATGAACCAGTGTCATGCGTGACAGAAGTTTCCATTTGCCTGCATGCCCTGTGAGAATGAAAAGTGTGCAGCCACCGCTTGCTCCACACCAGCTGTTGTCCCGGGAATAGACAAGATATTGCTGCGTCTGACCTGTTGCATCCAGCGCGACTTCTGCTCCCTGATAATGGGATAATCCGAGCTTCGTCTTTATGACGTCCTGTATGTCGGGGCGAGGTTGTGCTGCACCCCGTCGATGAAACACAAACAGGGCGCACAAAAGGCAGACGAAAAATATTTTCATGTTTTTGAAGGACCGGGCAGGGCGCATTGCCCGATCCTTCAAAGATCAGAACGTCATCATCGCACCGGCCGACATCGTATGGTCGCTCTCATGTGCGATGCCGTGGGCGTCCGATTCCGTATGGGCATATTCGCCCACAAGCGTGAACCAGTCCGTCAGGTTGTAATAGACTGCTCCGACTTCCGACTGGTTGCGGCGGACCATGGACGGATTGTCTTCACCGGGAGCCTGATAGAGATTGCTGACGCCATAGCTACCGACAACCTTGAGCTTCGGCAGGATCTTATAGGCCGCCTGAACGTAGTAGCCTTCCGAATCACGCTTGCGCCCCTGCGCCGAGACACCGTCGAAGAAAAGGCCCGTCGTGCCGAGGCCGCTGCCATAGTAATAATACGCCACGCCCTCAAACGGACCGCGCGAAAGCTTGACGCCCACGTCTCCCGCTTCGACCGTCGTACCCTTGCGGCTGTTGCTGCCAAGGGTCGCACTGGTCAGATTCTGCTGGTGCTGAACGAGGAAGCTGGTCCAGAAACGTGTCGTAAATCCGGCGATATTGCCGTCGTAGGTGACCTTGCCCTGAAGCATGGGCGAACTGTGCTGGGTCGTCGTCGCGGAAAGGCCGCCGCCTGCGAAGTTATATTCGTCAAGCGGTGTCATCACACCGACGGAAGCCTGAAAGCCTTTCCATTTCGGTGAGATATAGGTGATCTGCGGAAGCCAGTCGGTATAGACGTAACCGACGCCAATGCGGCCGAGAGACGTATTGGCCGGGTTGGCGTTGCTGCCGGTGCTGCCAACGCTAAGAAGCGTGGCGTCGTTCAGGATGGCATCCGATGCAAACAGCGCAATATCACGACCCAGCTTGACAGTACCGAGTTCGTCGGTTCCCGCAGTCATGAAAACCTGACGGAAATCGAGACCGGCTGTTCCAAGGCCCACCGGGCTGCCGCCGGAATTGGCGTTGAAAGTACTGGGGTCGTTGTTGTTGATACCGGGATACATGCCGAACACGGCACCCAGCTTGATGCCTTCCTGTACCGTGTTCAGCTTCAGGATCAGACCACCCGGCAGAAGGCCGTTACGGACGGAAGATGAGTCGAACCCGCTGCTACCGGTGGAAACGCCGCCCGCGACAGGGCGGCCGCCGCTGGGACTGTTATAGGTATAGTACGCGTTGACGAAGCCGGAAATGTTGATGTCGATCTGGCCTGCCTGAATCGTAACGCCTTTGCCCGCAACATACGGCTTCACGCGCACGATGCTGTCCGGATTATATGCCCGCCGCGCTTCCATCAGGGAGTTGCGAGCGTCCTGTGCGCTGGCCGAGGCTTCCATGGCGGCACGGCGCGCTGCGGAGACTGCGGCAATTGTCGTCACGTCAGGTGGAGTATCAAGGCTGCTGCCTTCGTTCTGGGGTCCATAGCGCATGTAACGGTTGCGATGGCGTGCGGGTGCCGGGGATGCTCCGTCGTCGTCACGTTGCAGCGAGGGGTGCGCGTGATGCTGGTGATGTGACAGCAGTACGTTGTATTCCGAACGGCTCAGGCTGCCCTTGGCGCGAAGGATGTCGAGCAGTTCCGTATAATCATCAGCCCGTGCGATGGTCGGGAGGGCGGAGAGTACAGCAACGCAGAATGTGCTTCCCAGAAGACTCAGGCGGCACAGGGACATAGATGACATATAAACAGCCGCTCCCGCGGATATACCGGTGATCGAGTATGTGCTCTCACCGGCAGAAATGGACTACACCGCTTTTCCTAGCGCGAATTGAGACATTCTTCGCAACAATAGGATGTGTTCTCACAAAAAAGTCAGAAATTTAGAGTTCCCAGATATATAAGTTGGCATAATATATCTTATACGACATGCATGTGTTGCAGATCCCGCCTCTGATTCATGTTGGATTTCAAGTCTTTCAACTTGTGCCCAACGCATTGAACCCATCGGATTTCAAATTTATCCCTATGGCAAAATGCCCCAGAACACTATTGCCCCAGATTTTTGGCGCCTTTGAAGCGGATTTTTGAGATGCGGATCGTGTTCCTGGTGACTGATCTGATACCTATGGCAAAGTGCCATGAATAAGATTTATGGCACTTTGCCACTAGAAAACTTTGGTCTGGTGATCTTATGGCAAAATGCCACTACGGCTAGATGATGGCATTTTGCCATAGACATCTCTCCTCTTTACCTCCGTGGGTTTCTGCCGTTACGCAGGATCTTCCTCCCCTGCATCACTGAGGCTGCATGACCGAGATCCTTCCTGCTTCCCCCGTCATTGAACCGTTTGTTCCCTCAAGACAACGTGAACTCTGGGGGCATCCCATCGGGTTGTGGGTTCTGACGCTGACGGAGGGCTGGGTCGGATTTTCGCTTTATGGCATGCAGGCCATCCTTGCGCTTTATCTCACGGATCATCTGCTTCAGCCCGACCATTCCGGACATGTATTTGGTCTGGCGCCGCTTGAGGCGTTTGTCTCGGCTTTATATGCGCCAGTTGGACCGAGGGCGCTGGCGGGAGCGATTACGGGGCTTTTTCTGGCTCTGATCTATGCCACCCCTCTTCTCGGTGGTTTTCTTGCAGACCGTGTCCTGGGTCAGACAAAAACCATTCTGTTCGGAGCCGTCCTGATGACGGTGGGCCATTTCCTGCTGTCATTCGACTGGAGTTTCGTGCTGGCGCTGGGTTTTCTGCTCGCAGGTCTTGGCATGGCAGGAGGATTGCGGGCGCAGGTTGGCGCGCTTTATGCCCTGGGCGACCGGAGACGTTCGGACGCCTATCAGATCTACATGATGGGACTTCAGGTTGCCGTCATCGTGTCGCCGATATTATGTGCAAGCCTGGCGCAGATCGAATGGCACTGGGGTTTTTTGGCCGCGGGCGTTGGTATGCTGATCGGGCTCGTCGTCTATCTTTTCGGGCGCCGCTGGCTTCCTGCCTCTGACCTTACCGTCCATCTGAAGCCTCATGATGCGAACATTTCAAAACGCACACGCCCTGCCCTGACGTCACAGGAAAAAAAGACGGTATGGCTGCTTCTGGCGCTTGTGCCGGTTATGGCAGTTGGAGCTGTCCCGAACTCCGAAATTTTTGACGGTTATCTGCTCTGGGGACGCGAGCATTTCCAGCTTCGTCTTTTGGGGCACGAAATGCCGGTCAGCGATTTGATTTCCTTGGACGGCTTCATCAGTACCCTATGTGCTGTGGCTGTCCTGTGGTTCTGGAAAGCCTATTCCCGGCGGCGGCAGGATCTTTCCGAGATTACGAAAGTCGCACTCGGCACTTTTATCGGGGCATTCGGTCCCCTGCTGCTGGCTTTGGGCTCATGGATCAGCCCGGGCCTACATCAAGTCAGCCTGCTTTGGGGGCTGGCCTTTCACATCGTTAATGATATCGGCTTTTCGATGAGTTATGCGATCGGAATGGCCCTTTTTTCCCGGGCTGCTCCCGTGAGCGTCAACACCATCCTCGTGGCCTGCTTTTCGCTGCATCTGTTTCTCTCCAATCTTCTGATTGGAAAGCTCGCAACACTTCTGGGTCGTATTTCCGACGTTTCGTTCTGGCTGCTACACTCTGGAGCCGCTCTGCTGGCGGCGGTCATTCTTGGGTTCTGCGCGCTCCGGTTCCGGGAACTGTTGGCTCCCGAAAAAGAGACCCCGCCCCCGGCTCTTTAAGGCGGCGAAACCAGATGACGCATCTCCGCGGCGGAGGCCGTTGAGATCGCGTCTCCGTCTAGCGTGCGGACTGTGACAGGCATCAGAAGCCCGTCTGCCCTTTTCTTGCTGCGCTGGATGATAAGGCGCTGAACGATGGGATAATCCCGGATCAGCTTTTCGAAAACCGGTCGCGGAATGGCCAGTAGATGGCTGAACTGAAGGGAGCGGACAGTTCCGGGCATGACGTCGTTGCGGATGACGGAGGCAGCCCCGATCAGATCTCCACTACCGAACAGGATCTCCTGCTCAGCCAGATTGACTTCAGCCAACCCCGCGACCTGAGCGTAAACGACACGAACGCGCTGGCCCCGTTTGAACAGCACTTCTCCGGGTGAGACGAAGTGCATCGAAACCTTGGAGGACAGCTTTTGCAGCACACTGTCAGGAACGCCATTGAAAGCCGGAAAAGCCCGGAGGCGCTGTTCGATGCCGCTTTTCAGATTAAAACGTAGCGGCGCATCAAGCCGTGCCCGCTGACGTTCGATCTCACGATGCAGTTCGCGATGAAGCTCTTCGGAAATCAGGCTGTCGGCTTCAAGAGCATCATATTCTTCATCTTCGAGACGTAGGGCGATTTGCCGCAGGATGCGGCTTTCCAGAGCTTCGGAATAGCCGGAATAATGCAGGCGAAGTGTCTCAAGCGCATCATCCAGCAGTTTGCGCTGACGGCCGAGCACTTCAGCCACGATTTCCGTGATACGCGGACCGAGTGTGGGTTCCATACGCTGGCGAACGAAGCGCTGAAGCGAAAGCGAGACGAGATGCGCAATGATGAGCATCTCGAACCGCTCCATCATGCAGTTCGTCAGGGGCTCATCAATATGCAGACGACTATGAAGTTCCTGCGCGATCCGAAAGCGGAGTGAAGGTTGAAGACGCCGTTTAAGCGCGCGCACATAGCCATAACGCCCTTCCAGTCTGGCACCATCCGCCATGGATTCCGCTGTTCTCAGCAATGTTTCCATCACACGGCGAGACAGACCCTGAATCCGGAACAGGTCCAACAGCAGGGAACGTTCCTGATTGGCGATGGTAATCAGGGCGATGTTGACGCGGTTACGGTCACTCAGGGCGGATTCAAAATTATTGGCCGCCCTCTCCTTCTCTGCGCGACGTTCAAGACGGCTGATAACGCCAGCGCGTGTCTGTTCGCTAAACCCGAGTTCTTCAGACAACTCCCGCGTCCGTTCGGCGACTTCCCCCAGACCAATTCCCACGATCTGCTGACGAATGGCCTGATCGATGGGGGAAAGCTGATCCAGTTTGAAGAACAGGACCAGAGCCCGCAGCGTTGTGCCGTTGATCAGAAGCGTAATGAGAACGAAGCCTGTGGCGATGATACCGACGAAATGGGCCACAGGGCTGGAAACGCTCTGATTTTCTGTCACGGCCAAGGCAAGAGCAAGCGTGATAGCACCGCGAATGCCACCCCAGGCCATCGTGGCCTTGAAGGGATTGGGAACAGGCGGCGACAGTTTTGTGATGGCCAGAAGAGGCAGCATGCCGAAAATCACGGCCGAGCGCGCGATCAGACCAGCCACACTCGCAATCAGGATCAGGACGAAATCCCACTTCGTCATGCCAATCAGCAGACGTGGAACCAGCATGGCCGCCAGAAGGAAGACGAGCGAACCAGCCCAGAAAACGAGCTGTTCCCACATCTCGTTCAGAAAACGCCAGACCTGCGGACGGAAGGTGGACGGCCCGTAAGCGGACACTGTCAGACCTGCCGCGGCCGTTGCCACAACCCCCGAAAAGCCGAGCATTTCATCGCACAGGATATAGACGGCATAAGGAAGCGCCAGCGTCAGCGTGACTTCCGAAGCCGCCGACCCGCCCAGTCCTGCAATCAGCAGCAATGTCAGGCGCGCCAGACAGACACCCACCACAATAGCCCCGATAAAGGCCGTCATAAAGTCCATCAGGGCTTCGGTTGGATGGATCTGGTGATGAGAGGTGACGGCGGCGAGCAGGATCGAGAAGATCGAAATGGCCGCAGCATCGTTCAGGAGCGCCTCTCCCTCGACGAGGCGTGTCAGGCGGGATGCCGCGCCGATTTCGCGGAAAATTCCGGCCACGGCGGACGGATCGGTCGTGGCGACGATGGAGCCCAGAAGCAGGCAGACAACAAGGCTCTGTTTGGCAAAAGGATAAAGCGCAAAGCCGATCGTAGCCGTGGACACAATGACCGCCACGACCGCCAGCAGCAGGACAGTCGCCGTTTCATGGGCCAGACGGCGCACATCAATGGCCATTGCACCCTGGAAAACCAGAATGGGCAGGAAAATCAGCAGGAACGCTTCGCTGTTGACCGGAAAATAGATCAATGCTTCCGCTGCGCCGTCCAGAAGATCGGTCGCAGAGGATCGGACGATCAGAGACGCAACCAGCCCCAGCCCGATCCCTGTCAGAGCCAGCAGAACCGCCTCTGAAATTTCAAGACGCTTCGCGAGAGGCTGAATGATGCTGACAAGCGTGAGCAGGAACGCAAGCGCTAGGAGTACGGCTGCCAGTCCTGTCACCATCATCGTTGTCTCGGCTCTTTCATCAGATCGTCCGCAGACGAGGTGGTATATTTCAGGTTGAGGTAGATTCTTCGGAGACGGCGTCAAGCCAGTGCCGGACCTGCCCTTCCGGGTCTGAATGGCCGATGAAATCGCTCATCACAGCCACCGTATCCGCTCCGGCTTCAAGGCACTCCGTCAGCCGTGGCACCGTGAGGCCTCCGATCGCCACCAGCGGCACATCTCCGCACAGCTCCCGCCATTCCGCCAGTTGCTTCAGGCCCCTACCCGTCAGCTTCACGCCCCGAAGCTCCGTAGACCAGACAGGACCAAAGGAAATGTAATCCGGCTTGCAGGCCAGAGCCGTTTCCAGTTCCTGACGGGTATGGGTCGAGATACCAAATCTGATACCTGAGGTCCGGATCGCCTCCAGGTCAGCGGTTTCCAGATCTTCCGGTCCAAGATGCAGCCACTCATAACCCAGTTCGATGGCAGTCTGCCAGTAGCGGTTCAACGCGAGAGACACATTGAAACGTGCCGCAAGTTCCTGAGCCAGCAAAGCCTGCGCCCGAACGTCCTCTTCGGATAGATCCCGGAGATAGAGTTCAATGAATCGCAGTCCGGCTCCGCCAAGCCGTTCCACCCAGCGGGGCTGGTCAACAACGGCGTAAATCTGGGACGGAAGGGAAGACATGACATTCATACTCCACAGGGCCTGCTGGCAAGGGCGAGCCTTTTGAGATCGAGCAACACTGTTACAGTTCAGGCTCTACGCGTCCAGAGGTGCGACATCGTTATCAACGTCCTGTTTTCACAAGCGTTCCTGCAAAATGGAAATCAGTGTTTCTGCAGGATGAGATGGACGGATTCCGGCCATGCGCTCGGTCTGACAGCGGCACGAAAATCCTGTGGCGAGAACCGGTGTCTCAACTTTCCTGGCCCAGTTCTGCTCGAACATTTCTCGCGACATTCCGGCATGTTCCTTCTGATGCCCAAACAGCCCGGCCATGCCACAACAGCCTGATTTCCCGGCCTCCACCGGCACACCATAATGCTGGAGGACAAAAGCCCAGTCTCCGGCACTTTCCGGTCGGGCGGCCTGTTCCGTGCAATGCGAAATCACGGTCATTCGGGGCCTGTCGCGACTAGCCGGAAGCGGTTGCACGGCTCCCTGCCCGATCTGTTGCCGTAGAAAAACCTCCAGCGGAAGAACTGCTGGTATCGGGCTGTTTCCTGCCACTTCCCGGTATTCCTGCGTGAACATGAGACCAGTTGCTGCATCCAACGACACGACAGAAATATCGAACTCCGCCAATGCCCTCAATTTCTTCAGGGTCGCGCGCCCCGTCACGCCAAAGCCTTTGCGAAACCCCAGAACATGACGCGCTTTGCCATTGTCCCAGACAGGCGTGACTTTCGCATCGAACCCAAGCTGCGTCAGGAGAGCATGAACCTTCTCAACAAGCCCCCCATCAAAGCTGCCGGTGAAGGAATCCTGCATCACGATTACAGCGCGCGGATTGCTCCGGTTGCGTTGCAGCCACGACCGGCTGACCTGACTGCCCGCCTTGAGCTGCGCCGGTCGCAGATGCGGAAGATCCACCAGCCTCAGCTGGGACAGAACGGCTTGCGATACGGGGTTGTGCATCAGGAAGTTGGCGAGCTTGGGAGTTGTTCGTCCTGCGGCCAGAAGCGGCTCCAGCCAGTACACAATATAATCCCTGACGGGTCTGCGGTTCTCACGAAAATAGGTTGAAAGAAACTTGGAACGCATGGACGGAATATCCACGCGGATCGGGCATTGCATGGCACAGGCTTTGCACGACAGGCAGGTGTCCAGCGAGACCTTAAGCTCTTCTGTCAAGGCAGGAAGCATCCCTCGATCAGGAGCATCTTCCGGTAAAGAGCGCAGTCTGGCCCAGCTTCGAAGCAGCAGGGCGCGGCCTTTCGGAGACTGCGAGCGGTCTTTCGTGATCTTGTAAGACGGGCACATGGCCATGTCCGGCTCGCGGTTGAAGCAGGCACCATTGCCGTTGCAGCTTACGGACAGGCCGTAAGATTCACGCAGCGAAGGTGTGATCTCCTCGTCAAACCCGCCTTTAAAAGGGATGCCATCAATCCGGTCGACTGGATAACCCGCTCCACCTGGAGCCAGCTTGCCGCGATTAAAAATATCTTTGGGATCAAAGACATCCTTGATGCGGCACAGTTCTGCAAAAAGAGTTTCGCCGAAAAATAGCGGCGAAAATTCCCCGCGGAACCCCCGACCGTGTTCCCCCCAGAGCAGACCGCCATGTCGTTTCGTCAACTCAGCCACGGCATCAGAAATTGGCCGGATCAGAGCCCGGTCTTCAGCCGTCAGCATGTCCAGAAAAGGCCGGACATGCAGGCATCCGACGTCCGCATGTCCAAACATGCCATAAGACAAGCCATACCCATCCAGAATGTCGCGGAACTCGCTGACATATTCGGGCAGAACCTCGGGGGGGACTGCTGTATCCTCGACGAAAGGAACACCCTGCCTGTGACCGTCCGGACGCCCGAGCAGACCCACAGATTTTTCCCGGAGGGTCCAGAGGTTCGCAATAATTTCCGGATCAGAAACTGCTTTATGGTCAATGGGTTTGTGAGGAGAGCTTTCAAGAAGTCCAACAGCATGAGCCATCTGCTCTTTCAGGACTTCCAGATCGTCTCCCACGAATTCGACGAAGCTCATCCCCTTGACCGGAAGAGCTGACGTATTGCCCAGAACGCGTTCAAGGGCGTGCCATGTCACGTCCTGCTGGGCCTTGGCGAGAACACGGTCATCCAGCACTTCAACGGCGGAGGGGTTGGCAGGCAAAAGAGTCTGGACGTCCCGTAGGGTCTCATTGAAGCTGGCATAGCGGACGACGATAAGCTGACGGTATTTCGGCAGTCGTCTGACGCGCAGAACGACTTTCTTGGTCAGGGCAAGCGTGCCTTCCGATCCCGCCAGCAGTCGTGCGAGATGAAAGCTCCCGTCTTCGAGCAGGATGTTCTGAAGATTGTATCCGGTCAGACCTCGGTTCATGTCCGGGAAAACACGCTGGATCTCTTCCGCACGCTCCGTGACGACCCGATGGACTTCACGATAAGCCCGGACGGCAAGCCCGGTTCCGGTCATTGCGCCTTGCAGCTTGTCAGCAGTCAGCTGACCAACCGCAAGATCGCTTCCATCCGCAAGAACGACATCCATCGCCTCGATATAGTCGGATGTCCTGCCATAGATTCTTGAGCCTTTGCCGGACGCATCCGTCGCAATCATGCCGCCAATCGTCGCGCGCGTAGCGGTTGAGACGGTTGGCGGAAAGAAAAAACCATGGGGCTTCAGAAAGGCGTTGAGCCGCGCCAGAATAACCCCTGGTTCAACGGTGACCGTGCCTGCCTCGGCATCGAAATCGAGGATCCGGTCCAGATGACGTGAAACGTCAACCACGACGCCATCGGTCAGGGACTGGCCGTTGGTGCCAGTGCCGCCGCCCCGGATTGCGAGCGTCAGATCCCCGTCGGAAGCGGCTCTTGTCGCTCGGTTGAGGTCCTCGCCGGTGCGCGGGTGAATGACGGCAGCCGGGAGACGCTGATAAATGCTGTTGTCGGTGGAAGAAATCAGCCGCGAGGAAACCCGCAGGTCGATATCACCTTCAAAGCCCTGCTCGTTCAGTCTTCTGACGAAAGCTTCACGAAGGGCGATTTCGGGAGCGCTGGGGGAAAGGCCTGAATTTCCGGCTGGTGTTCCGGATATTGCGTCTCCACCCATCTTTACGTCCCTCTTAGTGTTTCATGGTCCATACCGTTATAATGAATGAAAAATAAGCTCTCCGGACAGGAAAATTCTTCACTCGACCGTCACGGATTTCGCAAGATTGCGCGGCTGGTCCACATCCGTGCCTTTCAGAAGCGCGACTTCATAGGCCAGCATCTGAACGGGAATGGCATACAGGATCGGTGCCACGAAAGCGTCCACATCAGGCATGATGACGATCTGTTCCGCCACGCCCTCAAGGCGCTTGGCGCCTGGCGCATCGGTGAAGACAAGAATGCGTCCACCCCGTGCTTTCGCCTCCTGAAGATTGGACAGTGTTTTGTCGAACAGGATTGTGGACGGCGCAATTGCGACTACCGGAACAGTCTGATCAATCAGGCTGATCGGACCGTGCTTCAGTTCACCCGCAGCATAAGCTTCGGCGTGGATATAACTGATTTCTTTTAATTTTAAAGCGCCTTCAAAGGCAATCGGTGTACAAATCCCGCGTCCCAGATACAGGACATCACGCGCCTGCGCGACAAGGGCGGCCATAGCCTGAATGTCCTTGGTGCGGGTGAAAACTTCTGCGGCCCTCGACGGCAGATCCAGCAGGCTCGCCGTCAGACGTTCTTCGCGGGCCTGACCCATCGTCCCACGCGTACGGGCGAATTCGATCGCCAGCGCTGCCAGAACGGAAAGCTGCGCGGTGAAGGCTTTGGTCGAAGCAACGGAAATTTCCGGCCCTGCATCCATGCCCAGCACGAGATCGCTTTCCCGCGCGATTGTGGAATGCTCGACATTCAGAACCGAGACAATGCTCTGACCGGCCTTTTTGAGGCTGCGCAGAACACCCAGCGTATCGGCGGTCTCGCCGGACTGTGAAATCAGTAGCGCCACGCCTTTGTCCGGCTGGGGCGGCTCGCGGTAGCGCATTTCGGACGCAACATCGATTTCAACCGGAATACGTGCAAGAGATTCCAGCCAGTACCGGCCAACCATCCCGGCATAATAGGCGGAGCCGCAGGCTGTGATGGTGATGCGCGGAACCTGTGCCGGATCGAACGGCATCGGTGGCAGTGTAATGCGCTTTGAGGCCGGGTCTGTAATCCGTTTCAGCGTCTGTCCGATGGCGACTGGATGCTCATGGAGTTCCTTCTCCATGTAGTGCCGGTAGCCATCCTTGCCGACCTGCCCTGCCATGAAGGTGAGGTCCTGAACCGGACGGCTGACTTCAGAGCCCGTCATGTCGAAAATTCTGACGCTATCGGTTGTGAGTTCGCACCAGTCTCCGTCTTCGAGATAGGTCATTTTCCGGGCCATGGGCGCCAGTGCAATGCTGTCCGAGCCAAGGAACATCTCGCCGTCACCGTAGCCGACAGCCAGCGGTGCGCCATGACGGGCGCCAATCAGCAGACCTTCATGATCCTTGAAGATCATGGCGATGGCATAGGCCCCTTCCAGTCGCTTGATAGCTGCAAACGCGGCCTCCCGGGGCGGCAGTCCCTGCTTCAGATAGTCATCGACCAGATGCGCGACGGTTTCGGAATCCGTTTCGGTCCGAAACACACATCCTTTCGCTTCCAGTTCTTCCTTAAGGGCTGCGAAGTTCTCGATAATGCCGTTATGAACGATTGCCACACGCCCGGCTTCATGGGGGTGGGCGTTGTTTTCAGTGGGGGCACCATGTGTTGCCCAACGGGTATGACCGATAGCCGTGGTGCCGTGCAGCGGATGCTCTTTGAGAACGTGCTCCAGATTATCGAGCTTACCCGCAGCGCGGCGGCGTTCGATGTCGCCCGACGCCGTCAGGGTCGCGATCCCGGCAGAATCGTATCCGCGATACTCCAGGCGTCGCAGCGCCTCGAAGGCGATCGGACTGGCAGGCTTGTGTCCGACAATACCGCAGATACCGCACATCAGCCCTGTTCCTTCCGAGCTTTAAGAGACTGTTTGATCTGAAGGCCACGCCCGGCTTTCAGGGTTTGGCGCGTCCGGCCCAAAGCCAGATCACCAGCAGGCACATCATCGGTAATCACACTTCCTGCGGCCACGAGTGCATCGTCACCGATGGTTACGGGAGCCACAAGAATGGCGTCCGAACCGACAAAAACCCGTTCCCCGATGATGGTTCGATGTTTGAAAACGCCATCATAATTGCAGGTAATTGTCCCCGCCCCGACATTGGTGCCGCGTCCGACCGAAGCATCGCCCAGATAGGTCAGATGGTTGGCCTTTGCGCCCTCGCCCAGCTCCACGTTCTTGAGCTCGACGAAATTGCCGACATGCGTCTGCGCGGCACAGACCGTTCCGGGACGCAGCCGGGCGTAAGGACCGATCAGCGCAGCTTCTCCAACTTCGCAGCCCTCAAGGTGAGAATAAGCGCGAATAAGCGCACCTGAACGGACCGTTACACCCGGCCCGAAAAAGACATTCGGCTCGACCGTCACGTCAGATTCAAGAACGGTGTCAGTGCTGAAAAAGACGGTATCCGGCGCAACCAATGTCACTCCAGCATCCATCGCCGCATTTCGCAGGCGCGTCTGGAGGGTTGCCTCGGCGCGTGCGAGTTCAGAGCGGGAATTGACGCCAGCCAGTTCTTCTTCAGGCGCTTCCACACAAACAACTGAACCGGCTTTAGCTGCCATTTCAACGACATCCGTCAGGTAATATTCGCCCTGAGCGTTGTCGTTACGAACATTTTCCAGCCAGTTTCGGAAATTCTCCGCTCCCGCACACATGACGCCAGCATTGCAAAGCGTGATGCGGCGTTCGTCTTCAGTCGCGTCCTTGAACTCGACGATTTTCACGACCTTGCCGTTGTCTTCGACAATCCTGCCATAACGACCGGGCACAGCCGGACGCATTCCCAGCAGAGCCAGACTGGCACCCTCTCTACGGGCCGCAAGCAGGCGTTCCATGGTCTCGGCGGTAATCAGCGGATTATCAGCATAAAGAACAGCAATATCCCCATCCCCGAACAGGTCCCGCGCTGCATTGGCTGCATGGGCTGTGCCGAGCCGTTCGACCTGCGTGACGGTCTCGAACGGACGGACAGCCTCTTCGAGTTCCGGCATATCCGGCCCCGTGACGACGACCACATCATCGAAGACCTGCCGGGCAGTTGTGATGAGGTGATTGATCATGGGCTGGTTGCCCAGACGATGCAGCGCCTTTGGCAGGCGGGATTTCATGCGTGTGCCGAGGCCCGCAGCGAGAATGATGGCAGTGGTGCGATGGGTTGTTTCGGTCATGTCCTGCCCGGGGTATCCAAACCACGGGTCCGCGTCAAACGAAGCCCGCAGACTGTGTCATCACTTCGAATTGCCGATTATTGCAATTCGTTCGAGTGCTCGCTCACGGAGCCACGGCATGCTGCATGACGACCATGACATGACCGAGTTTGGGATGATTGAACTCGATCCGCACGGGAACCAGTCCCAGACCGCTGATCTTTAAAAACCATACTGCGCCGGGTTGTGGGGCGGCCAGTTTGGCCCGGTTCGGAGAGTCCTTGATGAACCCTGCGATCTGACGACCAATGAAATCGCATCGCATGGCCTGCCCCGAATAGGCTTCATCCTGACCTTGGGGAATATCCACCATGACAGGGCCATGCACCACCATCTGTGTCAGCCGAAGTCCGTCGAAAATGACCTGAGATCCGTCACATTTTCCTGTCGTCGCAAGGGAATGCAGCAGATGCGCCATTCCGCTCAGCGTGTCGACCGTATGAGGCAGCAAGTCGGCTGGAATGGGTTCGCGGTCGGTTTCTGGCGGCTGGAGATCCACCACCTTTGGGGTGTCGTTCGAAAACTCCAGTCGAACGTGCCTGTTTTTGCCGCGTGAAACGCCGCCGCTGTCAAACAGCACCGGCTGCACATTGCCGTCTGGGGTAAACTGCCCCTGAACATGCGACGTCACGTCCATCGTGACGAACCAGCTGATCAAGCCTGCGGGCTTGATTTGGGTGCTGCCACCGTAACCCCAGGGCTGGATCTGATAGGACGTTCTGGCGTTCAGAACGTGAAAGCCCTTGATATAGACAGCGTAAGCCGCGTTAATCTGCGGCTCAGCTCGGGCTGAACCGCAGGCCAGTCCCGCCATCAGGGCAAGACTGGCTACGACTGCTAAAGCCTTAAACGTCAAGATTGGCGACCTTCAGGGCATTGCCGACAATAAAGTCCCTGCGTGGTTCCACAACGTCACCCATCAGTGTCGAGAAAACTTGACCGGCATCTTCGACATCCCCGATCTTGACCTGCAACAGGGTCCGGGTCGAAGGATCGAGCGTTGTGTGCCAAAGCTGCTCGTCATTCATCTCGCCTAGCCCCTTGAAGCGATTGATGGTCAGTCCGCGACGTCCCTGAAGCAGAATGCGCTCCATGATGGCTGCGGGGCCGAACAGTTCGTAGGACGTCGGATCGAGCGTCAGTGTGACGGGTTTTGCAAAATCACGGGCCAGACGCTCCCACTCCGAAACCAGCCAGCGTGCTTCCACGGAACGCAGGAGCGAAGGCTCAATGCGATAGACTTCACCCACGCCACGAACGGAGCGCGCGCATTCCAGACCGGTTTCCGAAATGGAGACCTTCCAGCCACGCTCGTTGGCAAGCGAGGCGCCATCAAGCCGCTGCTGGAATTCGGTCATGCGCGAGGTTGCAACAGCGATGTTGCTGTCCAGAACGCCCGAAATGGCCGCCTGCTCCATCACCCAGACCGGCACTTTGGACGCAATGCTCTGAAGGCGACGGGCGGCCGCTGACATGAAGGTAATTTCTTCTGCCAGAGCCTCGCCTGTCAGTTCCCGACCATCAGCAAAGCGGAGGGTTGCATTCGCTAGCGCCTTGTCCAGCAGGTACTGCTCAAGAGCGGCATCATCCTTGAGATAACGCTCTTCTTGTCCACGCTTGGCGCGATAGAGCGGCGGCTGGGCAATGTAGAGATAGCCCTGCTCGATCAGTTCCGGCATCTGGCGGAAGAAGAACGTGAGCAGCAGCGTACGGATGTGGGAGCCGTCCACGTCGGCATCTGTCATAATGACGATCTTGTGGTAGCGCAGCTTTTCCGCCGAAAAACCACCCTGATCGACTTCGCCGCGGCCAATCCCGGTGCCAAGAGCAGTAATCAGCGTGCCGATTTCCGCCGATCCCAGCATTCTGTCAAAACGCGCACGCTCGACGTTCAGGATCTTGCCACGCAGCGGGAGAATGGCCTGAAAGCGACGGTCCCGTCCCTGTTTGGCCGTGCCGCCTGCGGAATCACCCTCAACGATAAAGATTTCAGCCTTGGACGCATCACGTTCCTGGCAGTCTGCAAGCTTGCCCGGAAGCGACGACACATCCAGCACGCCTTTGCGACGCGTCAGTTCACGCGCACGACGGGCGGCCTCACGGGCGCTGGCGGCATCGATGATCTTGGCGACGATCGCCTTGGCTTCCTTGGGATGGGTCTCGAACCAATGGGAGATCGCATCGGATGCGGCGGCATGCACGACGGGCTGGACTTCGGACGAGACCAGCTTGTCCTTCGTCTGGGACGAGAACTTCGGATCCGGCACCTTGACGGACAGCACGGCCGTCATGCCTTCACGCATGTCTTCGCCCGTCAGCGAGCCTGCTTCACGCTTGGCCACGCCTTCGGCATACTTGCCGACAACGCGGGTCAGAGCCTGACGGAAGCCCGCCAGATGCGTGCCGCCATCGCGCTGGGGGATGTTGTTCGTGAAGCACAGCATCGTCTCGTGATAGCTGTCGTTCCAGGTCAGCGCGAATTCGACGCGAATGCCGCTTTCCGGATTGTCGATCTCGCCCACGATCGGCGGTGTGACGATGGAAGTTTTTGAAGAATCAAGCCATTCCGCGAAAGCGCTCAGACCGCCTTCATAGTGGAAGCGCAGTTCTTTCGGCTCCGCATGACGCTCATCACGCAGGACGATCAGCATGCCGGAGTTCAGGAATGCCAGTTCACGGACGCGGCGCTCAAGAATGGAGAGTTCGAAATCGACCTTCGTAAAAGTCTGCTTGCTGGGCTTGAACGTAACCAGAGTGCCACGGTCTTCCGTGGACGGACCGATGACGTGCAGGGCCTCGTCACGTTCGCCATGCTGGAAGCGGATCTTGTGTTCCAGACCATTGCGCCAGATGAGCACCTCCATCCATTCGGACAGGGCGTTCACCACGGCCGCACCCACGCCATGCAAACCGCCGGAAACTTTGTAGGAGTTCTGGTTAAACTTGCCACCCGCATGCAGTTTGGTCAGCACGACTTCAGCCGCGCTGATGCCCTCTTCAGGATGCAGATCGGTTGGGATGCCGCGACCGTTGTCGCGAACCGAGACGGAACCATCCCCGTTCAGGGTCAGAATGCAATATGTGGCGTGTCCGGCCTGAGCTTCATCGACGGCATTGTCGATGATCTCGAAAACCATGTGATGCAGGCCCGAGCCATCGTCCGTGTCGCCGATATACATGCCTGGACGTTTGCGGACGGCATCCAGCCCTTTGAGTACCGAAATGGACGACGCGCCGTAATCTTCACCGTCTGCGCCTGGGATCTCGGGCTGGTTCTGGGTCTCTGACATGCGCGTGACGGTCTCCGTGGTACTCTGAAAAACTGTTGAATCAGTATAGCCTGCGCCGGACGGTTAGACCAGCGGTGGGCATGCGTCAGGCCGGAGATATGCTTCCATTCCTGACCGAAAAAAACTGGGCCCGCCCTTCGAGTGCTGCAAAAGGCGTGCGGTCCGTACCGGTAATCAGAACGGGGGCCTGCAGTTTCTCAAGACTGTCGAGAAGGGCGTGACGTCGGGTTTCGTCCAGATGGACCAGAGGTTCATCCAGCAGGATAGCGGGAGCCTGCCCCCGTTCCTGTGTCATCAGCCGCGCATGGGACAGAATTGTGCCAGTCAGCATGACTTTCTGTTGTCCGCTGCTGGACAGTTCAGCCGGTCGTCCTGTGGCAGTGTCCGAAAGGGTGAAATCGGCCCTGTGCGCCCCGATGGACGTGGTGGCGCGTTGCCGGTCTTCAGTGCGAGATTGCTTAAGACTGTTTCTGATCCAGTCTTCGACGTCCAGTGCGGGCTGAGATGCCAGGCGGTTCGAAACAGCGCAGTCCAGATGCAATGTGCTGGTAGAAAATCCATTATTCTCAAATGGATGAGCGTTCATGCTCTCAACGAGTGCGAGGCGGGCTGCAGAGGCCGCAACCGCATGCCGGGCGATGGAATCTTCAATGGACGCGAGCCATGCTGTCTCGGTCGGACGATCCGCCAGGACCCTGTTCCGACTGACAACCGAGCGGTCATGGGCGGCAATCTGGCGACCATGATCGGGAGAGAGCGCCATGACCAGCCGATCCAGAAAGCGCCGCCGACCACTAGCCCCTTCCTGAAAAAGCCGATCCATCTGCGGGGTCAGCCAGACACAGGAAAATCTCTGGCCAATCGTGGCCTGAGAGCGGATGTTTTCGCCGTCGAGCCGGAATGTCCGGCGCTGCTTTTCGTTTAACTCACTCCCTGTTCCGATCCGAAATTCATCCAGACCGGACTGGAGCGTCGCCGCAACGCCCCACCGCTCGGCTCCCGTACGACACAAAGCAGGGAGAGACGCGCCCCTTAGTCCACGTCCGGGAGACAGCAGCGAAACGGCTTCCAACAGATTGGTCTTTCCGGACCCGTTCTCTCCCGTCAGGACCAGAATGGAGGCATCCGGGGTCCAGACGGCATGGGTATAGTTCCGGAAATCCGTCAGCGCGAGCCGGGTCAGTTTCAATCTTGGCTCGTGGTTCAGACCCGCATGGGCATCAGAACATACAGCGCCGAAGGCGACGCCGTATCACGCACGATGGTGGGCGCAGAACTGTCGGAAAATGCGAATTCCACTTCCACGTCGATCTGATCGGTAATGTCCGTCAGGTAACGCGCCTGAAAGCCGATTTCGATCGGTGCGGCATCGTAGGAAACTGCGTTTTCGTCCAGTTCCTCATGTGCCACGCCCTGATCGGGGCTGGTGGCGGACAGGTTCAGCATGTTCTGCGTGACAGACAGCTTGACCGGGCGGGAACGCTCCTGGCTGATGGCAGCGACGCGACCGACAGCCGCTGCGAAATCACGCTTGCCGACGCGCAGGATGCGGTCATTGCCTTTCGGAATAACGCGCTCGTATTCCGGGAAGGTTCCGTCGATCAGCTTGGAGGTCAGAAGGACTGGTCCGGCCTGAAATTGGATACGTGTGTCGGACAGGGAGACTTCCAGATCGGCTGCTCCTTCATCCAGCAGCTTGCGCAGTTCGTTGACGGTCTTGCGCGGAATAATGACGCCCGGCATACCGCGCGCGCCTTCGGGCAGATCCGTCTCAACACGCGCCAGACGATGGCCGTCCGTGGCGACGGCGCGCAGCATCGGGGTGGCCCCGTTTTCCGCGACGTGCAGATAGATGCCATTGAGGTAGTAGCGGGTTTCTTCGTTTGAAATCGCAAATTTGGTGCGGTCGATCAGACCGCGCAGCGTTGCGGCGGGGAGCGAAAAACGATGCGGTAGATCGCCGGCGACCATGGCTGGGAAGTCGTCGACCGGAAGGACATTCAGGCTGGTGGCATAACGGCCTGCACGCAGCGCGAGCGGTGCTTCGCTGTCCTGATGATCGAACTCAAGTGCCACACCATCCGGCAGTTTGCGGACAATTTCGAAAAGCACCGCAGCTGGCACCGTGGTGGAGCCGGACCGCTCACCCGTGGCGGGAACATCTTCGACGACGGCAATTTCCATATCCGTGGCCGTCAGGCGCAGAACATCGCCCTCAAAGCTCATCAGAACGTTGGCCAGAATGGGAATGGTATTCCGCTTTTCCGCAACGCCATGAATATGCGCCAGAGCCCGTTGCAGCAGGGTACGGTCAACCTTGAATTTCATTCCGGGCCTCAGGAAGATCTTGAATTAATTGAGAGAACCTAGCAGACCCCCGTCCCTCGGGAAAGAGAGGGATCGGGGTTGGTCGAGGTCAGCCTTCGAGCATCCGACGCAGCAGTTCCACGTCCTCGGCAAAGGACGCGTCCTGATCCATCAACTCGGTCACGCGGTTGACGGCATGCATGACCGTCGTGTGATCGCGGTTGCCGAATTTGCGTCCGATTTCTGGCAACGAGCGGCTCGTCAACTGCTTGGCCAGATACATGGCCACCTGACGCGGACGCGCGACGGCGCGAGCACGGCGGGCAGAGGACATGTCTGTCAGGCGGATGTTCCAGTGCTCGGAAACCTTGCGCTGGATTTCCTCGATTGTGACGCGACGATCGTGGGCCTTCAGCATGTCCTTGAGAACATCCTGCGTCGTATCGAGTGTCACCGGGCGGCCCACGAGATCAGCATGGGCGATCAGACGATTGAGCGCGCCTTCAAGCTCACGGACGTTGGTCGTGATCTTGTGTGCGAGATATTCCAGAACCTTGGACGGAACATGCGTTCCCGACGCCTTGGCCTTGGCTTCCAGAATGGAAATACGCAGCTCAAAAGTCGTGGCATGGATATCCGCGACCATGCCACAGCCCAAGCGGGTCCGCAGACGGTCTTCAAGTCCGGAGAGGTCAGACGGGCTCTTGTCGGCACTGACGATGATCTGGCGGCCTGCATCCACAAGAGCATTAAACGTGTGGAAGAATTCTTCCTGCGTGTTGTCTTTGCCGATTAGGAACTGAAGATCGTCGATCATCAGCACGTCAACGGACCGGAGCTGTTCTTTGAACTCCATCGTGGACTGCGAACGGATCGCCGCGATGAAGCGGTACATGAACTTTTCCGCAGACATATAAGCCACGGAGACCTTGCCGGTGCGTGTCAGTTCCGTACCGATGGCGTGCATTAAATGCGTCTTACCAAGGCCTACGCCGCCATACAGGAAAAGCGGGTTGAAACCAGGGCTTGAAGGCTTCTCCGCCACGCGGCGTGCGCAGGCATAGGCAAATTCGTTCGGTTTGCCGACGATGAAAGTGTCGAACGTGAAGCGCGGATCGAGCGGGACGGCCAGATCGCTCCGGCTCTCGGACACAGCGCTTTGCGGTGCAGTCTCACTTGAAAGACCTGTTGCATCGTCCGAGTCTTCTGCGTCGTCCGCCGGGACTTCGGGCAGCCCGCGCTTGACCTGAAGCTCCACGCCCTTGATGTCTTCGCGCTCAGTCCGCCAGAGCGTCTGAAGACGCTCCTCATACTGGCTGCGAACCCAGTCGCGGAGGAATCGCGTGGGCAGATAGAGAGTCAGTTCATCTTCGTCGAGTGGCCCCAGAACGATCTGCCGGAGCCATGTCCGGTATTCGACCTCGCCAACCTCACTCTTCAGTTTCTCACGAACGCGGACCCAGGCGGTCTCAAGCGGTGTCGTCGAACCGGGGGCGGAGGCGCTGGCGTCCAGATACTGAGCGTTTTCCACCATTGTACCCCCTTTCATATCCAGTCCCGCAGCACGCGGGCATCAGTTGTTGGTCCCTGCGCGCAGGGCGGTTGTGCTCTCGACAGAAAATCCGCATCAGGAACGCAGGAAAATCCCGGAGAGCCAGACATCCGATATTTTTTTGTCGAACGCTCAGGATAGGCGTCCGTTCTGCCCGAGGCAAGCTGGAACACGAAGGGTTCAGCGGGATGTCATGGGGGTGTTCCCCATAAGCAACCCAAAGTCAGATGCTCGGAAAAAATTCTGGGGTGCAGTCAAAAAAGAACGCGCTCCCGGAGGGGAGCGCGTTCTTCAGTTCCAACCCGAAGGTGAAGCTCAGGCGGTTGCCAGAGCCTTCACGCGAGCGGACAGGCGGGACAGCTTGCGGCTGATCGTGTTCTTTGCGATCACGCCCTTGCCTGCTGCGCGCTGCATTTCCGGCTGTGCAACCTTGAAGGCTTCCGCAGCAGCGGACTTGTCGCCGGACTGGATGGCGAGTTCGACCTTCTTGATGAACGTACGCATACGGGACATGCGGGCGACGTTGCGCTCACGGCGACGTTCATTCTGACGGATGCGCTTACGGGCAGAAGCTGTGTTTGCCATGGATCTTTCGGTTCACTTTGCGTTTTGGTCGCGTAAATGGTTGGCGCCCTCTACTCCCCTCTGGCGGGTCCCGTCAAGCGTTTTGCACATTTTACACAGGATGGGGGCATCTTTCCGCCCCCGTTTCCCTCCGCGGTTATTTCTGGCAGGTCGGGCAGAAGAACGTCGAACGTCCCGACTGCGTGATGCGCTGGATCGGACTGGCATCCCCGCAATTCGGACAGGGCGCTCCTTCGCGGCCATAGACAAGATGCAAGTCCTGAAAGCCGCCTTTGGTGCCGTCAGCCTGCACATAGTCGCGCAGGGACGACCCGCCGGACGCGATCGCCTGCTCCAGAATCTGTGGAATGGCCTCTGAAAGAGCCTGCGTCTCAACATTGGTCAGTGTGCAGGCCTGTCGTTCGGGATGAATGCCGCAGCGGAACAGGGCTTCGCAGACATAGATATTGCCCAGACCCACAATCAGCTTCTGATCCAGTAAAGCGGATTTAACCGGTGTACGCCTGCCCCGAAACAGCTCTGCCAGTGCCTGTCCCGTCATGGTGGGAGAAAGAGGCTCCATGCCCAGATGCGCGAGAAGGCGATGATCCTCCTCCTTGCCTGTGCGAACAAGATCGACGCTGCCAAAGCGCCGGGGATCGACAAGCCCTGCCCGCGCACCGCTGTCCGTCTCCAGAACTAGATGTTCATGTGCTGGCGGAGTCGCATTCGTCCCGGCCCTGCCGATCGTGAGTCGGCCCGACATGCCCAGATGCAGCAACATGCTCCAGCCGCCCTCAAGGCGCATGAGAATGTATTTCGCGCGTCTGCGGAATGAGAGGATGCGCTGACCTTCGAGCTTCTCCCGCAGATCTGCGGGAAACGGCCATCGAAGATCGGGGCGGTTGACGGAAACATGGCTGATTCGATGCCCTTCGAAGGCATCACGAAACCCGCGCATGACGGTTTCGACTTCTGGAAGCTCTGGCATGGCTGGCCTCAACGATATATCGATTGCCCCATGACCGATAGCGCAGAACACAACGCCTCGCCCTTCCAGTCCTCCGAACATGTCGAGGACACCATCGATTTCGGCTACCGCAATGTCCCGCGTGGCCAGAAAAAGACGATGGTCCGGGAGGTGTTCGAGAGCGTCGCCGGGAAATACGACATCATGAATGATGTGATGTCGCTGGGAATTCATCGCGTCTGGAAGCGCATTTTCGTTGGGATGCTCAACCCGCGCCCCAACATGAAGCTGCTGGATTTGGCAGGCGGTACGGGCGACATCACGTTCGGCTGGCTGCGTGCCGGTGGTGGCCCGGCCATCCTGTCCGACATCAATGCCGCCATGCTGTCCGTTGGGCGTGACCGCGCCATCAAGGCCGGGCTGATCGGCAAGATCGAGGTCTGCGTTGTGGATGCGGAAGCCATCCCTCTGCCCGACTGCTCCGTTGATCGCGTGACGATTGCCTTTGGCCTGCGCAACTGCACGGACAAGCTGGCAGTTCTTCGGGAGGCACGTCGTGTCCTCAAACCGGGCGGGCGTTTCTTCTGCCTTGAGTTCTCGCAAGTCGAGATTGCGGCCCTCGCACCGATTTACGATCTCTGGTCTTTTCAGGTTCTGCCCAAAATGGGCCAAATCATCGCCAAGGACTCCGAAAGCTACCAGTATCTCGCCGAGAGCATCCGCATGTTCCCCGATCAGGAAACGCTGGCCCAGATGATGCGCGATGCCGGACTGGAACAGGTCCAGTACCGCAACCTGTCCGGTGGTATTGCCGCTATCCATTCCGGTTGGCGTCTGTAAGACCATGCGCCGCGTCCTGCTGATCGTCTCGGGAGGGATCGCGGCGTTCCGGGCGCTCGAACTCGTGCGCCTGCTGCGGGCGGATGGTATTGCCGTCACGCCTGTTATGACCGAAGCAGCGAAGGCGTTCGTCACGCCGCTCAGTCTTGAAACGCTGGCGGGTGAGCGTGTTCATGACGCGCTGTTCGAACCTACGCAGGAAAGCGAAATCGGCCATATCGCCTTGGCCCGAAGCGCGGATCTGGTCGTTGTCTGCCCCGCCACAGCCAACATCATGGCGCGCATGGCTCATGGGTTGGCGGATGATCTGGCGACCACGCTGCTTCTCGCAACCACGTCCCCCATTCTGCTGGCCCCGGCCATGAATGTGCGGATGTGGGAGCACCCCGCCACACAGGCCAATCTGAAGCTGCTGAAGGCACGCGGTGTTTCCGTCATCGGTCCCGATGTGGGCAGCATGGCCTGCGGTGAAGTCGGCGCCGGGCGTTTGAGTGAACCTCCCGTTATTCGCGATGCGATTCTGCGTCTTCTGACGCCCGACCAGTCTCTGTTCGGACGTCACGTTCTGGTGACGGCGGGCCCAACGGTTGAGCCGCTCGATCCTGTGCGCTTCCTGTCAAACCATTCTTCGGGACGGCAGGGCTATGCCATCGCGGCGTCTCTGGCGAAGCGCGGCGCGTCCGTCACGCTCGTTAGTGGCCCGGTTTCGATTCCTGTCCCCGAGGGTGTACGCCGCATCCCGGTCCAGACCGCGTGCGAGATGCTCGCCGCCTGTGAAGCCGCTCTGCCAGCCGATGCCGCAATCTGCACGGCAGCCGTTAGTGACTGGCGTGCAAAAGGCATCGCCCCCGGTAAGATCAAAAAGAACGGCGACGGCCCACCCACACTCGAACTGCTGGAAAACCCGGACATTCTGGCAACGCTCTGCCGTTCGCCCCAGCGTCCGCGCCTTGTGGTGGGCTTTGCAGCCGAGACGGACGATGTGCTGCAAAACGCGCAGGCCAAGCGTCTGCGCAAGGGATGTGACTGGCTGGTGGCCAATGATGTCCGTCATGGCGTGTTCGGTGCCATGCGCAATACCGTCAGCCTGATCGACGATCATCGTCTGCAAAGCTGGCCGGAAATGGACAAGACTGACGTTGCGGAACAGCTCGTTGAACGGATTGTCGCGTTCTTCGCCAACCCGCTTTCGCAGGGTGTATAATCCGGGGTAAGACAGGGTCATGACGACAGACCTGATTGATGTGCGCATCACGCGCCTGCCTCATTCCGAGGGGCTTCCCCTCCCTGCCTACGCCACTGCCGGGGCCGCAGGATTCGATTTTCTGGCGGCTGTGGATGCGCCGCTGACGATCGCTCCGGGTGAGCGCGTTCTCGTGCCGACCGGGCTGTGCATCGCCCTGCCGCCTGCCTATGAACTTCAGGTCCGCCCGCGCTCGGGTCTGGCGCTCAAGCACGGCATTACCCTGCCCAATTCGCCCGGCACCATCGACGAAGACTATCGCGGCGAACTGCGCATCATCGTCATGAACGCGGGCACCGAACCCTTTACGGTCGAGCGTGGTACCCGGATCGCACAAGGCGTTCTGGCCCCCGTCTCGCGTCTGCGCTGGTCGGAAGTCGAGACGCTGGACGAGACCGCACGGGGGCATAGCGGTTTTGGCAGCACCGGCCACTGATCTTGGCTTGCTGGCATGCAAAAAACACTTGAGACTTCCAGAGGTCTTTTTTTAACCTCTGGTTTCCATCAGGAACGAGGACAGCACGCACCATGACGGGCAGCCCGATGGCCATGCCCCTGCGGATCATGCATCGCTGGCGCCAGCGCATGAGCGGTGTCGAGCTTTCGATCCTGTTCTGTGCCACCGCAATCGCGCTCCTTGTGGTTCGGCACGCTCCGGCGGTCTCGGTCGTATCAGGGGCATTGCCGGGCGTCTCTCTCGGCGTCTGGAGCGCCGCAGCCCTGACCCTGCTGCATGTCGCTCTGGCGCTCATGACCGTTGTGGTCCTCTCCCTGCTCATATCCGGAGCGGCATGTCAGTGGCCGCGTTTCAGAGCGTTCCTGATCCCCGCTCTCTCGGTTGCCCGAGCCGTTCCGGGTCTCGGCCTGATCGGGATCTGCGCGGCTGTCTTCCCTGCGTCCGTGACCATCGTTCTGGTTGCGGCTTCCAGCATGATCTGGCGGATCGTCACGGCTGTTCTGGATGCGGAAGATACGCTCCCACCTGCCCTCGACGAAGTGGCCACCGGCCTGCGAATGACAGGCTGGCAGCGTTTCTGGCGCTTGCAGATTCCCGTCGCAGTACCGCTGACAACCTTCAGGGCCATGCAGTCCATGCCGGCGTTCTGGGTCCGTCTTCTGGCTGCGGAAGGTCTGATGATGCTGATGAGCCATCGGACGAACGGAGGATGTGGTGCAGCAGTTCTTCACGCCATGCTGGATCACCACCCGCTCAGAATCGTCGAAATCTCGCTCGTCATTCTCCTGCTGATCCTTCTCGTCGATCAGGCCGTCATGCGTCCAGTTCTGGGTTGGGCGCAGCGTTATCGGCCTGAAGGCCCTTTGGAGGAGCGCCCTCGTCCCCAGTCCTGGCTTCTGACGGTGTGGCGGCGGACAAAACCGATGCTCTGGCTCAGCGGAACGCTGGGCGAGGCTCTTGCCTGGATCGGAAACTGGCGCATCGGGCGCCCCCGGAGCATTCTTCCCGATCAGGACATGGCTTCCCGCGAGTTCCCCCGAGCGATCCTTCCGGTTCTTTCGCTGTTTGTGCTGGTTTACGCGATCTACCATGCTGGCTTACTGCCGCTTGTTCCATCGGATCTCGCCGAGAGTATCCTGACGCTGTCGCATGTCTGTGGAACGCTGGTCCTGTGCCTTCTGGTGTGGGTCCCCTTGGGTCTGCTCATCAGCGAAAGCAGGGCCTCCCTGCGCAACGTCTGCCGAAATGCTGTCGCGGCCTGCGGACTGTTTCCGGCTGTCCTGCTCTATCCGCTGTGTCGGGAACTGGGTCTCAATTCCGCGATCGTGCTTCTTTTTCTGGGCGCACACTGGCTGGTCGGGATTGTAGTGCTGGATGCGGCAAAGGCCATTCCTTCGGGATTGCGACAGGTCGCCACCGGCCTGAGGCTGCGAGGCTTCCTCCTGTGGCGCAAGCTGCTTCTGCCCGCCATCGCCCCCGAACT
This sequence comes from Gluconobacter sp. Dm-44, assembly GCF_018256175.1. Lineage (NCBI taxonomy): Bacteria > Pseudomonadati > Pseudomonadota > Alphaproteobacteria > Acetobacterales > Acetobacteraceae > Gluconobacter > Gluconobacter sp. Dm-44. The sequence continues at coordinate 262,989 of NZ_JAERLZ010000003.1, forward strand.
CTGCGGCGGCCTGCTGACGGCTGTGGTTCCGGTCTGGAATGCTGTGATGGTGGCAGAGGCTTTCGTGCCGTCCGATAGCGGTCTGGGCGCCACCCTTCTGTCCGAAGTGCTCGGCGGGGCCTTGGGCGCGCAGATCCTTGCCCTGATGCTGCTGACGCTGCTGTCCATGCTGCTCGACCGTCTGATCTTGCAACCTCTCGCCGTGAATGCGGCCCAAAAATATACCCTCTGAACTTCAGGCTGAAATTCCAGATCCATGAAATCCCTCCTGTCCCTTCGCGAATGTCGCCAGACTTATCTTAAGGAGAGCAGCACGGATCTGGTCGTGCTCGATCACATCAGCTTCGATGTGAGAACGGGAGAAATCCTCGGCCTTCTCGGACGTTCCGGATCCGGGAAATCCTCCCTGCTGCGGATCATGGCCGGACTGACGCCGCCGGTGTCGGGAGAGGTGCTCTGGCAGGACGCACCCGTGACCGGCCCGCTGGATGGCGTGGCGACCGTCTTTCAGTCCGGTGCGCTCTTTCCCTGGCTTACGCTGCGGCAGAATGTGGCTCTGGGTCTGGAAATGCGCCGTCTGCCGCGGGCAGAACGCGAAGCCATGACGGATGCTGCCATCGCGGTCATGGGGCTTGAAGGCTACGAAAACGCCTATCCGAAAGAGCTGTCAGACGCCCTCAGTCAGCGCGTCTCTTTTGCCCGCGCCTTGGCCCTTCAGCCGTCGCTGTTGCTGCTGGACGAACCGTTTTCGGCGCTGGACATGCTGAGTGCGGAAAACCTCCGCACCGATCTGATCGAGCTGTGGGACGAAAAACGCCTGCCCCTCAAGGCCATGCTTCTGGCGACGCACGGGATTGAGGAAGCTGTCCTGATGTGCGACCGTATCCTCATTTTCTCCTCCAGCCCCGGCCGCGTTACACACGAAATTGCGGTGCCCTTCCCCCATCCGCGCAATCGCGAGGACGAGGATTTCCGCCGCTTCGTGGATCAGATCTACACGCTCATGACCCGTCGTGCTCCGATCGTGTCTGAAGCGGAGTTGGTGCAGTCGAATTCAGGCTCCGGTGAAAGCCTGCCACCCTTCTCCATCGTCCTGCCCGATCTCGCCGTGGAGGTTCTGGTCGGGCTGATGGAAGTTCTGCAAAGCGAACCGCTGTCCGGCCGTGCGGATCTGCCGGAACTGGCGCAGCGGCTTCAGATGACGCTCGATGACCTGCTGCCGCTCGGAGAGTCTCTTCAGCTTCTGGATCTGGCGGAACTGGAAGATGGCGACATCCTGCTTACGCCAGATGGTCAGGCATTTGTCGAAGGCGATTCCGACACCCGCAAGGACCTGATGCGGACTGCATTGCTCCATCACCTGCCCCTGCTCCGCTCCATCCGCGGCACGCTGGACGAGCGTTCAAGCCATGTCGTGGACGCCGCGCGTTTCCGCAAGGCTATGGAAGAGAGCATGTCGCCCGATTACGCCCGCCAGACCCTCACCACCGCGATCGGCTGGGCCCGCTATGCCGAACTCTTCGACTACGACGAAGAGTCCGACCGCTTCCATCTGGAAAACGAGGAGTAAGCCTCAGGCACAGCAGACGCGCTTGTCCGCAATCGCCTTGGTAAAGGCTTTCCAGTCCTTTTCGCTCTGATCGGCGTAACGAACCGCAAAATCGGCAATGGCGGAGGCAAAGGACTGGCCCTTCCCCAGATAACCCGCCAGCAGCGAAAGATCGGCCGACCGACCATGCGACCTCCCGAGCGTGCGTCCACATAACGCCGCATATTCGGGCAGAAGAGCGTTCTCGATTTTCTCGCCGATCATGGCCAGACGCACATCCTTGGTCTGACGGACATAGAAGTCCCGGCCCCCGCCAGCCTTGCGGCCCGTCTGGGACGTTGTGTGTTTGCCCGTGGTCCGGGTCCAGCCCAGAAACGTGTCCGAACTGGCCTGCATGATCCGCTGTCCCGTCACGACGCGCTCCCCGTGATTGGGAAGGTCCACAGCGCCCTGAAAGGGCTCAAGCACGGATGTCTGGGCTTCCTTGATCTGAAGGATCAGCGGTTCATGATCCGCTGTGGTGAACAGCCCGAGCGCACAGAATGTCCCGACGCTGCCAATCCCCACAACCTTGAACAGCACGTCCTGCAATGCATAGCGTTCCAGCACGATCCTGCGCTCGGGCGGCAGATCGCTGACATAGCGCGCAAAGGCGCCACGGACGATATCGTTATGCTGCGGCAGGCGCGTGACGAAGGGCGGGTGTTCCTTCAGACGCACCGAGGACTTGGGGTCGATCATTCCGAAATGACCGGAAATAGCCCCAAGTTGTGACTGGATTTTCTCCATCATGCCCGTGCGCGTCGTATCATCCTTGATGCCGTCTATGACGGCCCGCAGATCAATCCGCACATTCCAGGCCTGCAGCGGCGTCAATTCCGACAGGCGAGCAATTTCCTCGACATACTGTCGGACGGCTGAAACGGCCAGACGGCGACAGTGCTTCTCGGACAGAGAAGCCTCACGCCCGGCCAGAACAAGGCTGGTTGCCAGACGCTTGAGATCCCATTCGAATGTCGCCGGTGCCGTCTCGTCGAAATCATTGATATCGAAAACGGGCAGCCCTTCCGGAGATGGGTAGCAGCCGAAATTATCCAGATGGCAGTCCCCGCAGGACTGAACGCGGATCCCGGTTGAGGGCGTAAAGGACAGGTCCGAGGCCATGATCGCCGCTGCCCCACGCAGGAAGGCGAAGGGCGAGGCTTTCATGCGCTGATGGCGGATGGGAAGCAGGTCCGCAATCCGGCTCTTTCCCTGCTCCAGCAGAATTCCGATCGGATCGGGCCGCGTGGCTGGAGGCGTCCAGAGCGCGTGGCTGCTGCGCTTGACGGTTTTGCGGAGTGCCACGCCCGCTGCGTAGCGGGCCTGACGGGTACGGAGCGTGGGAAAGGCGGAAATTTCTGTCATGGTTTGTCACGTTATCCGAAAAATGCGCCATGACAAAGCGCCTCGCGCCTGTCAGTCCGGCTGTTTGAGACGGTCCCGATAGAGTTTGCGCGCCTTGGCTACCTTGGGCGCCACGACGGCTGCGCAATAGGCTGTCTGCGGGTTGCGTGCGAAATAATCGTGATGCTTTTCCTCAGCGGGCCAGAAATGGGCCGGACCTTCAATGGAGGTGACGATCGGCTCCGGCCACAGGCCTTCCGCAGTAATTTCATCCAGAACTTTGCTGGCAATGTCCTGCTGGGCGGCATCGCCAAAAATAACGGACCGATACTGCGTACCGATATCGTTGCCCTGACGGTTGAGCTGTGTGGGATCATGTGTCGTGAAAAACACGCGTAGTACGTCTTCCAACCCGATTTCAGCCGGATCGAACACGACTTTTACAACTTCGGCATGGCCTGTTCGGCCTGTGCAGACGTCTTCATAGCTCGGGTTTTCAACACTGCCGCCAGCGTAGCCCGGCTCAGCCGAAATGATGCCGCGCAGGCCGGTAAAGACGGCCTCGACGCACCAGAAGCAGCCTGCGCCAAGGAGAATGGAGGACAGGCTGGAAGACGGGGTCGTCATGATGATGCTCCGTTAAAAGGACAGCCTCCCCATATGGGGAGGCCGAACCTGTCTGACGAGTTCACTGAATGAATTACGGTGCTGCCGTGACGACGGGGAGCCAGACGGCGCTGGCATGGTCGCCGCCCCGGTGGATGGTCTGCGTGGCCGCACGGTAGTCCGGTGCCTTGGCGTCGAAGATGTTCGGCACGAAGGTCTGGGGATTACGGTCATAGAGCGGGAACCAGCTCGACTGGATCTGGATCATGATCCGGTGTCCCTTGAGGAACACATGGTTCATGGCCGGAAGCGTGAAGTGGTATTCCTGCACCTGTCCCGCCGGAATAGCGGAAGGATGAGCAAAGTTCTGCCGGTAGCGGCCCCGAAAGATATCCATGGACATTGGCAGTTCATACCCGCCCATTTTGGGATTGTCCGGTGTGTGACCGGGCTGGACATCGATGATCTTCACGACCCAGTCTGCATCCGTTCCGGTGGTCGAAGCGAACAGATCCGCCGTCGGTACGCCCGAAACCCGAACCGGCGCATCGAGAACGGGTGTCTCGTAGGTCAGGACATCCGGGCGGCTTTCGGCAAAGCGCTGATCCGACACAAGCCAAGGCTTCCAGCGCGGATCGCCGTCCATCATGTAAGGACGCTCGACAAACGGCACCGGATGCGCCGGATCGGCCACATAGCTGTCCGTTCCGGGCAAGGTGCGCTTGAACGCAAGACCATGGTCCGGCTGGAGATACAGGCGCTCACCTTTCTGCATGCACGACGTGCCACAGTCGCTCAGCCAGTTGCGGAAGTGGTCCCAGTGGTTCTCGCCGGTATTGTAGATAATGGCTTCGTCCAGATGCGGATCGGGCGCGTCTTTCAGATAGTGATCGAAGAACGGACGCATGACAGTGGCCCGATACCACAGCGCCGTATCGCCATTGAAATGCAGCGGGCCGAGCGTCGAGCCATCATAATTCACACCGCTATGGCGCCACGGCCCCATAACGAGAATGTTCGGAACCTGCGTGTGGTGCGCCTTGAGGTTCATCCAGGAATGGATCGCGCCCCACATGTCTTCCTGATCCCACAGTCCCTGTTCCCAGATGGTCGGAACCTTGAGCGGCTTTTTCACGATCAGCTGATCCAGCGCCTGATCCTGCCAGAAGGCGTCATAGGCTGGATGCGCTTTCGTGCGGCGCCACCAGGGGAACTGGTCCAACCCGGCTTTCGTCGCGAAATTGCCGGTGGAAACATCTGCAAGGAACGTCGTGTAGTCGTCCGCATCAGGACGGTCGAGCGAAACGCCGGAGCCCGCAGCCGCCATCTGTCCGGCAAAATAATCCAGACTGGGCTGGCGGAATGCGCCGTAATGGAACCAGTCATCGCCCATCCAGCCGTCCACCATCGGGCTTTCCGGAGAGGCAACCTTCAGGGCCGGATGCGGATCCAGCAGCGCCATGACGACCGTCCAGCCCTCATAGGACGACCCGGTCATGCCAACGCGGCCATTCCCCTGCGGCACATTCTTGACCAGCCAGTCGATCGTATCCCACGCATCAGTCGTGTCATCCGTCTTCGTCGGGTTCAGCGGACCAATCGGGGGCCGCGTCATGACGTAGTCGCCCTGTGAGCCGTATTTGCCGCGAATATCCTGAAAAATGCGGATATAGCCCCCATCCACGAACACGTCGTCTCCCTGCGGCAGGAGCGCGCGCATGGTTTTCGCATTCGCATCGCGGCTGGCGCGCTCGCTGGCATTGTAGGGCGTGCGCGTCAGAAGCATCGGTGCATTTTTGGCGTTTTTGGGAATGACGATGACGGTATGGAGCTTGATCCCGTCGCGCATCGGAATCATGACGTCGCGCTTGATGTAGTCGCGCTCGACCGGTGGCATGCTAACATGGGCAGGAATATCGCTGCCAGTCTGGATCATGTCCGGTGTGACCGGCAGGCTGGAAGTGGGTTCGGCGGCCTGCGCTGCATACAGACAGGTTACGGCCAGAGCTGTGCCGAGGCTCAGAAAATGACGTCTCACAAAGGGCTCCTGATCTTTGTTCCGAGTTTGGACCGGACGGAGACTTTCGGGCAAGAGCAGCACGCACCGGTTTTCATATCTTTCCTGCACTGGCTTCCGCGCGTTTGATTCGCTATGGATCAGGGCCTTCTTCCGTCATGAAAGTTTGTTCCATGCCTGCCTATCGCTCCCGCACCACCACTCACGGCCGCAACATGGCGGGCGCCCGTGCGCTCTGGCGGGCAACGGGTATGAAGGATGGCGATTTCGGCAAACCCATTATCGCCATTGCCAATTCCTTTACGCAGTTCGTCCCCGGCCATGTCCATCTGAAAGACATGGGCAGTCTGGTGGCGTCCGGGATCGAAGAGGTTGGCGGAATTGCCAAGGAATTCAACACGATCGCAGTCGATGACGGCATCGCGATGGGCCATGGTGGAATGCTGTATTCCCTGCCTTCGCGTGAGCTGATCGCAGATTCCGTAGAATACATGGTCAACGCCCATTGCGCGGATGCCATCGTCTGCATCAGCAACTGCGACAAGATCACGCCGGGCATGCTGATGGCGTCCATGCGTCTGAACATCCCTGTCGTGTTCGTCTCAGGCGGTCCGATGGAAGCCGGCAAGCTCAACGGCCCGGGTGTGACGCGCAAGCTGGACCTGGTTGATTCGATGGTCGCTGCGGCCGATCCGGAAGTCTCAGACAGCGAATCAGAGCAGATCGAACGCTCGGCCTGCCCGACCTGCGGCTCGTGCTCGGGCATGTTCACCGCCAACTCCATGAACTGCCTGACGGAAGCTCTGGGGCTGTCTCTGCCGGGTAACGGCTCCCTGCTCGCCACGCACAGCGATCGCCGCGAACTGTTCCTGAGCGCCGGGCGTCTGGTCGTGGAACTGGCGCGTCGCTGGTACGAACAGGACGACGCCTCCGCCCTGCCCCGCAGCATTGCCACGCGTGCGGCTTTCGAGAACGCCATGACGCTCGACATCGCCATGGGCGGTTCGACCAACACGGTCCTGCATCTTCTGGCCGCTGCCAGCGAAGGTGGCGTTGACTTCCACATGCACGATATCGACCGCCTCTCGCGTCGTGTGCCCAATCTGTGCAAGGTCGCTCCGGCCAAGAACGACGTTCATATGGAGGACGTCCATCGCGCAGGCGGCATTCCCGCCATTCTGGGTGAACTGGACCGCGCGGGCCTGATCGACACAAGCGTCCCGACCGTCCATGCGCCCACGCTCGGCGATGCGCTGAAAAAGTGGGACATTCTGAACGGCGATGCGCAAGCCGCTCATCTGTTCAAGGCCGCTCCCGGAAACGTCCGAACCGTCCACGCCTTCTCGCAGTCCAGCCGCTATCACGAACTGGATCAGGACCGTGAAGCCGGTGTTCTGCGCGACAAGGAACATGCCTTCTCGCAGGATGGCGGTCTGGCCGTGCTCTACGGCAACCTTGCCGAAGACGGTGCCATCGTCAAAACAGCCGGTGTCGAAGCCAGCATCCTGACCTTCACGGGAACGGCGCGCGTGTTCGAAAGTCAGGATGATGCCGTGGCCGCCATCCTTGGCAACCGCATCGTGGCCGGAGACGTCGTGGTCATCCGTTATGAAGGCCCCAAGGGTGGCCCCGGCATGCAGGAAATGTTGTATCCGACCAGCTATCTGAAATCCAAAGGTCTGGGCAAGGTCTGCGCGCTCATCACGGATGGCCGTTTCTCAGGCGGAAGCTCGGGCCTGTCCATCGGCCACATGTCCCCCGAAGCCGCCGAAGGCGGCCTGATCGGACTGGTCGAGGACGGCGATCGCATCGAGATCGACATCCCCAACCGCGGCCTGCATCTCGCCGTTTCGGATGCCGATATCGCCGATCGGCGGGAGCGGATGAATGCGCGCGGCGCAGATGCGTGGACGCCCAACCGGGAACGCGTGGTCTCGAAAGCCCTTCAGGCTTATGCCGCCATGACCACAAGCGCAGCCCATGGCGCCGTCCGCGATCTGTCTCAGATCATCGTGAAGACGCGGACCTGATCGCACTCTCCACGGCGTCCTGCAATTCGGCGGAAGCCAGCATTTTGGCGGAAGCATGCCCTGTTGCGGGGACAAGCGTAATCGTCCAGCCAAACGGAACATTGAGCTTGTCGGCCTGTTCCCGGGCCTGCGCATAGGCCCACTGCCCCCGCTCAAGACGATTGCGCCCCTGTTCCGCCGCTGCGGCCAGATGTTCAGTCGCCGAAGAGGTTTCCGTATCCTCAGCGCCCAGAATGACGGCAATATTGCTTGAAAGATAACGTCGCAGATCTGGCAAGCTGGCCGCTTCGGGCCAGTTGCGAAAGCCGTACGGAACAGCAGTATTCGTCTCCGGTTCAACATAGGTGGAGGGATTCATGATGATTGTCATGACCTCTTCCCCCGGGGCATAAGCCGCAACCCGTTCCAGATACTGTGCCCCTGCGGAATGCCCAACCAGAATAATTGGCACATGTCGCTCATTGGAAACGTTGCGGGCCCACTGTTCCAGCGGTCTCATATACAGGGCGGCGGGAACCATACTCTGTGGTGAGACCGGAAACCCCCCGCGTTGATACTGCTGGACGGGAAAACGGGATATGGAAAAATAAGGTGCGAACACCAGACTACATTCATGTCTGGCCAACGGAATGGTGTCGTCACGATATGTCGCACTGTTCCGCTCTTTTCCTGCCAGAACGATCAGGATGGCCCGGATCTGGCAGGACGCAGGCCGAAAGACCGAAACATCGAGATGCTCGCCCGCTATGACGGCATTCTCGAGGCTGCGGCCTTCCGGCAGTGCCTGGGCTGCTGCCATTCCCGCCACGAAAGCAAGAATGACCGCGCCAAGACAGGCTGAGGTTTTTAAGTCAGGCAAGACGCCCCAGAGCCGCTTTGAGGCGAGCCAGATCATTCTGGAATGACGTCAGACGTTCCCGGTTTTCCTCCACCACTTCCGGCTTGGCGCGGGCAACGAAATCCGCGTTGTCCAGCTTGCGTGTCACTTTGAGAATTTCGCCCTCGATCCGGGTCGCTTCCTTGGCGAGACGGGCCCGCTCCGCGTCCAGATCAATCAGCCCTTCAAGCGGAATGAAAACAGTGGCTTCATCGAGAACGATCTGTGCCGCATTACGGGGCGCATCCTCTCCCACCACGCCAACTTCCGAAACTCGCGCCATCCGGCCAATGGCTTCCGCCCAGGTCTGGGCACGACCCAGATTTTCCGCAGTCGCATCCCGCAGCAGAAGCGGCGCTTTCTGCGAAGGCGGAATGTTCATTTCCGAACGCACGGTCCGCACATCACCAATCAGACGAATAACCCAGTCCAGTTCCGACCGGGCTGCATCCGCCTGATCAACCTGCATAGGTTCCGGCCAGCGGCTGTCTTCAAAAGCCCCCGCATAGCCCAGTTCCTTCCACAGCGTGGCCGTCACGAACGGAATAACCGGCTGCATCAGGCGCAGGATCAGCCCTAGAACATGCGCGCTAACGGCCCGCAGCTCGATGGTTTCTGCGTTCTCCGCAGCAAAGACGGGCTTCGAGAATTCCACGAACCAGTCACAGAACCGGCTCCAGACGAAACGGTAGCAGCAGTTGGCATATTCATCGAAACGATACGCAGAAAGCGCGCGTCCGGCTTCAGCCACGGCATCGTTGGCTTCCGTCAGGATCCAGCGCCCAAGCGCACTCTTGACGCTCGCCGGATCGAATCCTTCCGTCGGTGTCGCTCCGTTCATTTCAAGGAAGCGGGCCGCATTCCAGAGTTTGGTAATGAACGCGCGATGTTCCTCAACCCGCTTGCGCCCGAGCTTGATATCCCGCCCTGGCCCCGTCCCTGCACAGATCGCAAGGCGCGTTGCGTCCGCCCCGAACTCGGCAACAAGATCCAGCGGGTCCAGACCATTCCCTTTGGACTTGGACATTTTCTGCCCTTTTTCGTCCCGGACCAGCCCATGAATCAGGACAGTCCGGAACGGAACATCGTCCATGAAATGCAAACCCATCATCATCATCCGAGCAACCCAGAAGAAAATGATGTCAAAGCCTGTGACGAGCACACTGGTCGGATAATAGCGCGCCAGTTCTTCCGTTTTGTCCGGCCAGCCGAGCGTGGTGAATGGCCAGAGCGCGGAACTAAACCAAGTGTCCAGAACGTCTTCATCCTGTGAGAGCTTCACGCCTTCACCGGCTTGAGCCTGAGCTTCCTGCTCATTTTCAGCAACGTAAACCTTACCGTCTGAGCCGTACCAAGCCGGGATGCGGTGCCCCCACCAAAGCTGACGGCTAATGCACCAAGGCTGGATATCGCGCATCCAGGCATGGAACGTGTTTTCCCACTGGCGTGGTTCGAAGGCGATCTTTCCACTTTCGACGGCTTCAACCGCAGGACCAGACAGTGTTTTGGCATCGCAGTACCACTGGAGCGTCAGGCGCGGTTCGACAATGGCTCCGCCACGTTCTGCATGGGGAACCTGAAGCTTGTGCGGCTCGATTTTTTCCAGCCATTCAAGGCGTTCAAGTTCGGCGACGACCTGTTTGCGGCCTTCTTCACGGCTCAGGCCATTCAGGGTTTCGACGAATGCGACTGAAGCCAGCCCATCAACATCCTGCAGTTCAGGCCGGATTTCTTCGATCCAGAGGCAGGCAGTTTCATCGAGAACTGTCGGGGCCGGCAGATCGTGACGTTTGCCGACTTCAAAATCGTTGAAGTCATGGGCTGGCGTGATCTTGACGGCACCCGTGCCTTTTTCCGGATCGGAATGCAGATCGGCAACAACGGGAATGCGACGTCCCGTCAGCGGCAGAATCACCGTTTTCCCGATCATGTCGGCATAACGTTCATCGTCTGGATGAACGGCAACCGCCACATCGCCCAGCATGGTTTCCGGGCGCGTTGTGGCGACAGTGATTGTTCGGCCGTCTTCCAGCGGATAGCGAATGTACCACATTGACCCTTTGGTCTCGTGGTTCTCTACTTCCAGATCCGATATGGCAGATCGGAATTTCGGGTCCCAGTTGACCAACCGTCGGTCGCGGTAGATCAACCCTTCCTTGTAGAGGGTGACGAAAACCTTACGGACCGCGCGTGACAGTCCTTCATCCATTGTGAAGCGTTCACGCTCCCAGTCCGCAGATGCGCCGAGTTTGCGAAGCTGCTGGACGATGGTGCCACCGTATTCATGCTTCCAGTCCCAGACCCGTTCGAGAAAACCTTCGCGTCCCAGAGCGGTCTTGCTGGTGCCTTCTTTGTCCAAGGCACGTTCAACAACCATCTGCGTCGCAATTCCGGCATGATCTGTTCCGGGCTGCCAGAGGACGTTGAAGCCTTCCTGACGCTTCCAGCGGATCAGCATGTCCTGAAGGACGAAGTTTAGCGAATGACCGAGGTGAAGCGTTCCCGTGACGTTTGGTGGAGGAAACATGATCGAAAAAGGCTCACCGGGTCTGTCGGGGTGAGCCCGGAAAGCGCCGCTTTTCTCCCACGCATCGTAGAGGGCGTTTTCATGGTCGGCGGGGACGAAGCTTTTTTCGAGCATGGTTATCCAGGACAGTCAGTACAGCAGGCGGAAGAATGCTCTTCCACCGCCCTTCTTACTCTCGTGGACGCAGACGGGCAATTTCTGCACGGACAAGAATTTCAACCAGTGACGGCAGGTGTGCATCCAGCCATGTCCGGACCATGCTGCGCACTTCACTGCGAACCATGTCTTCAATGGTCAGACCGCTTCCTCGGCTAATGACGGTATCGGAGGCGAGAGGAGTCGTTCCGCTGAACGCTGCATGCAGTTCGTCGAGAGAGCGCTCTGCCGCAGCGACTGTCTGGGCATTCATGAGATCATTCTTGCTCTGTTCGGGATCCGCGGGAGGAATGGTCGTGGTGTCGGGGGATGGCGAGGGTGTAGAAGACGGCACAGCGGTTACAGCGGGCGCCGGCGGCGCGACCATCATGGAGCTGTCGAGCGTGAGTTCTTCTTCCTGTGCTGGCACGCTTGGCGTTTCCTCGGTTGTCGCAGCCGGAGCGGGATCGTCGTGAAGAATGCGCCGGATGGAAGTCAGAACGTCCGTCATCCCTTCGCCGTCATGGGTGTCGTGCTGGTTCAAATCAGAAGAAGTCATGGATTTCGGATATTCCGTTTTGCTTGAAATTATCGGCCGGGCTGGTTGATCGCGTAGTCGCTCATGCCCCAGAGCTTGTTCTTGACGGCGTTGTAATAGGCTTTCTCATCATAAAGCGGGACACCCAGCTTGAGATCTACCGCTGTCAGACGTCCGATCGATGCAGCGACAGCGTATGAAGACGTCACGAGGTTCGAAAGATGCTGAACGAGCGTCCTCTGGGATTGGAGCAGGGTTTGCTGCTGCTGAAGAACCGCAAGAGTAGTGCTTGTTCCGACAAGAGCCTGCCGTTCGACGCCATCCAGCGCGATGACGTTTGCCGAAATGGCCATGCGATCACTGGAAATGGACTGTTTGTAAGCTACCATCTGCTGCCAGCTTGATGCTGCTTTCTGAAGAGCGGCTCTGCGCTGCACGTCAACTTCCCGATGAGCAGCCTGGGCATCCTGACGAGCCCCTCGGATCGAGGCGTATTCCGATCCGCCCTGGTAAAGAGGAACGGAAAATTCGATTTCGCCGAACTTGTTGTCCTGAAGAGAGTCGCCATAGGCCTGATTGACGGAACGTTGATAGTTCAGGCTCGCGGATACCTTCGGCATGATCTGGGAAATCTGGACAGAAACGTTGTCCTTGCGCTGCGCCTCGGTGAAGAGTGCATTTACAACCTGAGGGTTGTTCTGGACTGCGACACCAACGGCTTCCTGCTCGCTGTGTACGGGCAGGTTAAGTGGTTGGGGGGCTTCCAGATTTGGAGATGCTGCAATCCCAACAGCCTGAAGGTATGTTGCTTGAGCACTTTGAAGCGTTCCTTCGGCCTGCTGTCGTTCGGCTGTGGCGCTTGCGAGAGCAGCCTGTGCCTGTGCAACATCTGTTCGGGTGATTTCACCGACGTGAAAACGCTCCTGAGTTGCCTCGACCTGCTGTTGCAGAACATGCTCGTTGTTGATCGCGATCTGCAGCAGCTGTTCGTCTTCAATAATGCCGACATAGGCTTCGACGACATTGGTAAAGACGTCCTGCTCTGTCTGGATCAGATGAGCGCGCTCAGCCATGATCTGGTTTGTTGCAGCGTGAACGCCGGCGACAGTTTTTCCGCCCTGATAAAGCGGCTGGGTGATGGTGACGGTCCCTGTGTAGCCGGGTGTCTGGTAGCGTCGAGAACTGCCGAGATATCCGCCGCTTGAAGCGTAATTTGTGCTTCCGTCATAATAAGTCAGATTCATGCCCGTCTGAACGGTCGGACGCCAACCTGCGAGTGCAGTTGGAACCTGTTCGTCAGTTGCTCGCAGATGCGCTCGTTCTTCGCGAAGTGTCGGGTTGGTCAGGTAAGCTGTTGAAAGCGCTTCTTGCAGGGTATGTGGAATGAAATTCGGTGAGCCGCTGCCATCGTATTTTTGTGCAAGAGCAGTTCCGCTCAGGAGAAGCGACAGTAGACCAAGCCCGAGCGGGGCCGTCAGTTTCGTCGCGCCATTGCATCCTGAAGTCATGAGAATTCCTGCTCTTGAAGTCTGCATTATATCACAGCGTTATGTGAATCAGTCCTTAATAGCCTGTTCGAAGGCAGAAGAAAAATCCTTCTGAAGATCAATTATCGGTCTTGACCCGTCAGGCTCTAAGAGGGATATAGCGCCTGTCTCCGTCGAGGTCCGGTGGCAGAATGGTGATGTAGCGGACTGCAAATCCGCGTATGTGGGTTCGATTCCCGCCCGGACCTCCAGAGACACTTCCAGCACAAACAAATGCTTAACCTCTAGCTGGTTTTCAGCTTCAAGGTAGAACATTCGCCTCTGCCAGCCTTAGGACCGGCATTTTGCGCAGACTATGCCCTGAGAGATCGGGCGGTGACTCTGTGACCAATCCTTCATGGGGTTATCAAGCGAGTCGTCATCTGTCGACGCGACCGATGACCGGCTATGTTGGAACAAGGCGACCGTGCGGGGTCATTGGGTCGAACTGGATGTCCTGAAAAACCCGACGTGCCTGCGAGCGTAACATCTTCTTTGGCCTCGCCAATCCTCTGCAGCTGAAGAACAGGGACCGTCTCATGACCCGGAATTTTACACGGGCCCGAAAAATCGTCATCTCCAGATGGCGCCCACCCTTGCTGAGCAACGTGTCTGGGGTCCCGACAATACGACTGTTTCCGCTGCTTCTGGCCGGGGCGATGCTGGCCCCTTGCTCAACCTTTGCCCAGAGCATGCCGTTATGTA